>NZ_JBDJLE010000025.1:0-59195 GCF_039673205.1 Stenotrophomonas sp. TWI809
GAATTCCATGGCACGTTTCTTCATTGATCGCCCCATCTTCGCGTGGGTGATTGCGATCATCATCATGCTCGCCGGTGGCCTGGCGGTGCTCAAGCTGCCGGTGTCGATGTATCCGGAAGTGGCACCGCCGGCCGTCGAGATCAGCGCCAGCTACCCGGGTGCATCGGCCAAGGTGGTCGAGGACTCGGTGACGCAGATCATCGAGCAGAACATGAAAGGCCTGGATGGCCTGATCTACTTCTCATCCAACAGCTCGGCCAACGGCCAGGCGACCATCACCCTCACCTTCGAGAGCGGGACCAACCCGGATATCGCGCAGGTGCAGGTGCAGAACAAGCTGCAGCTGGCCATGCCGCTGCTGCCGCAGGAAGTGCAGCGCCAGGGCATCAACGTCGCGAAGTCGAGCAGTGGCTTCCTGCAGGTGCTCGGCTTCGTCTCTGAAGACGGCAGCATGGATGCCAACGACATCTCCGATTACGTCGGCTCCAACATCGTCGATCCGCTGAGCCGCGTGCCAGGCGTGGGCAACATCCAGGTGTTCGGTGGCAAGTACGCCATGCGTATCTGGCTGGACCCCAACAAGCTGCACACCTACAAGTTGTCCACTGCCGAAGTGATCGCCGCGATCACCGCGCAGAACGCGCAGGTCGCCATCGGTCAGCTCGGCGGCGCGCCGTCGATCAAAGGCCAGCAGCTCAACGCGACCATCAACGCACAGGACCGCCT
This sequence comes from Stenotrophomonas sp. TWI809, assembly GCF_039673205.1. Classification (NCBI taxonomy): domain Bacteria; kingdom Pseudomonadati; phylum Pseudomonadota; class Gammaproteobacteria; order Lysobacterales; family Lysobacteraceae; genus Stenotrophomonas; species Stenotrophomonas sp. TWI809. Next base: position 727 of record NZ_JBDJLE010000025.1, read on the forward strand.
GCAGACCCCGGAGCAGTTCCGCAACATCATCGTGCGCAGCGCGCAGGACGGTGCCGAACTGCGGCTGTCCGATGTTGCCCGCGTCGAGCTGGGTGCGGAGTCGTACGACTTCGTGACCCGTTACAACGGCAAGCCGTCGTCGGGTATCGCGATCACGCTGGCGACCGGCGCCAATGCGCTGGACACCGCCAATGGCGTGCGTGCGGCGCTGGATGAGATGGAGCCGAACTTCCCGGCCGGCCTGAAGGCGGTGGTGCCGTATGACACCACGCCGTTCGTGCAGGTCTCGATCAAGGGCGTCATCAAGACCCTGATCGAAGCCATCGTGCTGGTGTTCCTGGTGATGTACCTGTTCCTGCAGAACTTCCGCGCGACCCTGATCCCCACGATCGCGGTGCCGGTGGTGCTGCTGGGCACGTTCGGCATCCTGGCCGCGCTGGGCTTCTCGGTGAACATGCTGACCATGTTCGCGATGGTGCTGGCGATCGGCCTGTTGGTCGATGACGCGATCGTGGTGGTGGAGAACGTCGAGCGGATCATGTCCGAGGAAGGACTCTCGCCGCTGGAAGCCACGCGCAAATCGATGAGCCAGATCACCGGCGCGCTGGTCGGCATCGGCCTGGTGCTGTCGGCGGTGTTCGTGCCGATGGCCTTCATGAGCGGGGCCACCGGCGTCATCTACCGCCAGTTCTCGGCCACGATCGTCTCGGCGATGGCCCTGTCGGTGCTGGTCGCGATCGTGCTGACCCCGGCGCTGTGCGCCACCATGCTCAAGCCGCTCAAGAAGGGCGAACACCACGTGGCCCACAAGGGCTGGTCGGGGCGTTTCTTCAACGCGTTCAACCGGGGTTTCGACCGTTCCAGCAATGGCTATCAGCGTGGCGTGCGCGGCATTCTTGGCCGTCCGTGGCGCTTCATGGGCGTGTTCGCTGCGCTCGCGCTGGTGATGGGCCTGCTGTTCATGCGCCTGCCCAGTTCGTTCCTGCCCAATGAAGACCAGGGCATCCTGATGGCGCTGGTGCAGACCCCGGTCGGCGCCACCCAGGAACGCACCCTGGAATCGATCGACAAGCTTGAAAAGCACTTCATGGAGAACGAGGCCGACGCGATCGAGTCGATCTTCTCGGTGCAGGGCTTCAGCTTCGCCGGCATGGGCCAGAACGCGGGCATGGCCTTCGTCAAGCTCAAGGACTGGAAGGACCGTGATGCCGATCAGGGTGCGATGCCGGTGACCGGTCGCGCGATGGCCGCGCTGGGTGGGATCAAGGACGCCTTCATTTTTGCCTTCCCGCCGCCGGCGATGCCGGAACTGGGTATCGGCTCGGGTTACACCTTCTTCCTGAAGGACACCAGCGGTGCTGGTCACCAGGCGCTGCTGGACGCACGCAACCAGCTGCTCGGCATGGCCGGGCAGAGCAAATTGCTGGCCAACGTGCGCCCCAACGGCCAGGAAGACACCCCACAGCTGCGCATCGACATCGACGTCGGCAAGGCCAGTGCGCTGGGCCTGTCGCTGGAGGCGGTCAACACCACGCTCGCTGCGGCCTGGGGCAGCAGCTACATCGATGACTTCATCGACCGTGGCCGGGTCAAGCGCGTGTACGTGCAGTCCGATGCGCCGTTCCGCATGAACCCGGAAGACTTCAACCTGTGGTCGGTCAAGAACACCGCCGGTGAGATGGTGCCGTTCTCGGCCTTCGCCAGCCAGCGCTGGGACTACGGTTCGCCGCGCCTGGAGCGCTACAACGGTGTGTCCGCCATGGAAATCCAGGGTGAGCCGGCCCCGGGCGTGGCCTCGGGCGATGCGATGAACGAAGTGGAGAAGCTCGCCAAGCAGTTGCCGGCCGGTTTTGACATCGAGTGGACCGCGCTGTCCTACCAGGAGCGCCAGGCCGGTTCGCAGACGCCGCTGCTGTACACGCTGTCGCTGCTGATCGTGTTCCTGTGCCTGGCCGCGCTGTATGAAAGCTGGAGCGTGCCGACCTCGGTGCTGCTGGTGGCCCCGCTGGGCATCCTCGGCGCGGTGCTGGCCAACACCATGCGTGGCATGGAGCGCGATATCTACTTCCAGGTGGCGATGCTGACCACGGTCGGTCTGACCAGTAAGAACGCGATCCTGATCGTGGAGTTCGCCAAGGAAAACCTGGAGAAGGGCGCCGGCCTGATCGAGGCGACGATGCACGCTGTGCGTGACCGTCTGCGCCCGATCATCATGACCTCGCTGGCCTTCGGCCTGGGCGTGCTGCCGCTGGCGATCGCCTCCGGTGCCGGTTCCGGTGCACAGCAGGCCATCGGTACCGGCGTGCTCGGCGGCATGCTGGTCGGCACGGTGCTGGGTGTGTTCTTCATCCCGCTGTTCTTCGTGGTGGTGCAGCGCGTGTTCAATCGCAAGAAGTACGGCAAGAACGCCGGAGGTTCCGATGCGTAAGCCCATGATGGCCAGCCTGGCGCTGGCCGTGAGCCTGGTGCTGTCCGGCTGCTCGACGCTGGAGCCGCGCAGCACCGAAGTCGCCCCGGCGATTCCCGCGCAGTGGCCGGGCACGGCCACCGCAGGGGCGGTGACCACCGCACCGATGGAGGTGGCCGACATCGGCTGGCGCGATTTCTTCGTCGATCCGCGCCTGCAGACGGTGATCACCCACGCCCTGGAGAACAACCGCGACCTGCGCGTGGCCGTGCTCAATGTCGAGCGTGCCCGGGCGCAGTACCGCATTCAGCGCGCCGACCGCGTGCCGGCGGTCGGTGTGCAGGGGCAGATGACCCGCAGTGGCGGCGATGCCCCGGTGACCGAGCAGTTCAGTGCCAACCTCGGCGTGGTCGAGTTCGAACTGGATCTGTTCGGCCGCGTGCGCAACCTCAGCCAGGCGGCGCTGCAGCAGTACTTCGCCGAAGCGGCCAACCGCCGCAGTGCGCAGCTGTCGCTGGTGGCCGAGGTGGCCAATGCCTGGCTGACCCTGGGCGCGGACAGCGAGCAGCTGCGGATCGCGCAGGCGACGTTGGCCACCTATGAGGATTCGCTGCGCCTGACCGAGGCCCGCCGTCAGCTCGGTGGCGCCTCGGCGCTGGAACTGAGCCAGACCCGTACCCTGGTGGAAACCGCGCGCACCGATGTGGCGCGCTTTGCCGGGCAGGTCGCGCAGGATCGCAACGCGCTGGTGCTGCTGGCCGGTGGGCCGATCGATGCCTCGCTGCTGCCGCAGGCGGAGGTGACCGAGGTCGCCAGCGTGCGGCCGCTGCCGGCCGGGATGCCGGGCGATGTGCTGCTGCAGCGGCCGGACGTGATGGCGGCCGAGCACGTGTTGCTCTCGGCCAACGCCAACATCGGTGCGGCGCGCGCGGCGTTCTTCCCGTCGATCAGCCTGACCGGCAACATCGGGTCGGCCTCGTCGGAGCTGTCGGGGCTGTTCGACGGCGGCACGCGCGTGTGGAGCTTCATTCCCAAGCTCAACCTGCCCATCTTCCAGGGCGGCAAGCTGCGCGCCAATCTGGGCATGGCCACGGCGGATCGCGATATCGCGCTGGCGCAGTATGAGAAGGCGATCCAGGTCGGTTTCCGCGAGGCGGCCGATGCACTGGCGCTCAACGAGAGTCTGGATGCGCAGTTGTCGTCGCAGCAGGCGCTGGTGGCGGCGGCGGAGCAGGCGCAGCGGTTGTCGCAGGCACGCTATGACGCCGGCCTGGACAGCTTCCTGACCCTGCTGGATGCACGCCGTACGGCGTACACCGCACGGCAGTCGCTGGTCAGCACGCAGCTGGCCCGGCAATCCAATCAGGTCGCGTTGTACAAGGTGCTCGGCGGCGGTTGGCACGAGCGCGGGTGAATGATCCACGCGGGTGCGGCCACGTTGCCGCACCTGCGCCGCTCAGGGATCGTCTGCCCGGCCATCGCCGTGGCAGCGGCGCGCGCGATCCAATGCGCTGCCTGCTTCGCGGGCCATCCGTTCGTATTCGCGGCGGATTTCTTCCAGGCGCTCTTCGTCCAGCTCTTCGAGATCGAGCAGTTCGTTGTTGGCCGCTTTCGTCGCGCGGATCAGCTCATCGAGCTTGATCTGGATCGCAGCGGTATCCGCGTTCTGGCTGTGCTGGATCAGGAACACCATCAGGAAGGTGATGATGGTGGTGCCGGTGTTGATCACCAGCTGCCAGGTGTCGTTGAACCGGAAGATCGGGCCGCTCAAGGCCCAGATGACCACGATCGTCACCGCCGCCAGGAAGGTCCACGGCGTTCCTGCCGCATAGGACGCCTTCTTGGCGACAAGATTGAAGAGACTGCGCAGTTTCATGAGGCACGACAGGTGGGAGCCGAGGTGCCTGCATCATTGGTGGGGCGCCGTGCAGGCGCTGTGCAGCCGGCGCAGGTCAGACGCGGGCATGCAGCCGCGGGCGCGATGCCTGGTCCTGGCGACCGGCGAGGTAAACGTGTTCCCAGCACTGGTCAACGAACTGACGGGCCTGGTCTTCGGACAGGCGCGGCATGATCTGCAGCGCGTAATGAGTCTGGAACATTTCATCGCGCTCCTCATCACTGGCACGCGGTTGCGTGATCAGCGAATCGCAGGCGAATTTGATCCACGGCACGTAATGGCCGAATGAGCCCGTCCCGAGGTTGCCGTCGGCGTGACGCTGGCGCCAGTAGCTGACTTCGGCGTCGACATCGATGACGGCAGGGATGGAGATCTGGGCGGAGGACATGGTCACTTCAATATGGGAAGAAGGGAATCTGGATGATGGCGTAGGGCGCGGTGCATGTGATGTCATGGCGATGTGGAGCCGGTGTGGCGGCGTTCGCCCCGTTGTTCGCCCAGCAGATGCGCGTGGTGGACCACCCCCAGGCGTTCGGCCAGCGTCGCCAGCCGGTTGCAGACGGCGACGCGATGATGAGGATGGGACCGCGTCAACTCTTCCTGGATGGCCTGGTAGGCATCCCAGAAAGGCGCGGCGTTTTGGTGGCGTGCGTAGTGCACCTGCAGTCTTTCCCACGCGTCCATCAACGCAGGTTCGACGGAGGAGGTGCGGCGGGTTTGGGCATGCATGACGTCTCCTCGACGATGGTGCCCCCTGTGCAACCACCTTAAGACGTTCATGCAGCGCGGTTGTTAGTGCGGCGTGTTCGCGATGTCCCACGGCGGTGTGCGGCGCGTGACGGTGTCACGTGCATACACCCATGGCACAGGGCCTTGCGCACCGCCTTGCTCACTGAAGCATTCAGAACGTTGCAGCACCCGCGCGCTGCGTATTGGCATCACGCGGGCAGGTTCCGCGCGCATCCGCGCGGAACGGTGGTGTTTCTTATTCGCCGATGTCTTCGTTCCAGACCTCGGGATGGGCGCTGATGAAGCCGCCAAGCAGGTCGATGCATGCCTGGCTCTGCATGTCGATCACCTTGACCCCGTTCTCGCGCAGCCACTCGATGCCGCCCTGGAAGGTGACCGACTCGCCCACCACCACGGTGCCGATGTTGAACTGGCGCACCAGCCCGCTGCAGTACCAGCACGGGGCCAGGGTGGTGACCATGATGGTGTCCTGGTAGCGGCGCTGGCGGCCGGCCTTGCGGAAGGCATCGGTTTCGCCGTGCACCGAGGGGTCGCCTTCTTGGACGCGGCGGTTGTGGCCGCAGCCGAGCAGGCGGCCGTCGTTGTGGTACAGCGCGGCGCCGATCGGGATGCCGCCTTCGGCCAGGCCCTGGCGGGCTTCGGCGATGGCGGTTTCGAGCAGGGCGGCGTAGTCGGGGGTGGTGATCATGCGCAATCCAGGAACGTGAAGGCCCCCATGATAGTGGGCGGCCTGCCGCAACGGCGCCGGCGGTGCGATAATCGTCCCCATGAGCGAATCCCCCTACAAGACTGGCACCACCCATTTCGGCTTCCGCGATGTCGCTGCGAAGGACAAGCAGAAGCTGGTGGGCGAAGTGTTCACCTCGGTCGCGCGCAGCTACGACCTGATGAACGATCTGATGAGCCTGGGCATCCACCGGGCGTGGAAGCGCTACTACGTGGCCACCGCGCAGGTGAAGCCGGGCGACCGCGTGCTGGATCTGGCCGGCGGCACCGGCGATATCGCCGCGCTGATCAAGGAGCGGGTGGGTGACGAGGGTGAAGTGGTGCTGGGCGATATCAACGCCGGCATGCTCTCCGTCGGCCGTGACCGGCTGACCAACCGCGGCCTGGTCGCAGGCCTGAACTACGTGCAGTGCAACGCCGAGGCGCTGCCGTTCCCGGATGCGAGCTTCGATCTGGTCACGATCGCCTTCGGGCTGCGCAACGTCACCGACAAGGAAGCCGGCCTGCGCGAGATGCATCGCGTGCTCAAGGTGGGCGGCCAGGCGCGCGTGCTGGAGTTCTCGGAAGTCACCGCCGACTGGTTCAAGCCGATCTACGATTTCCACTCGTTCAAGATCCTGCCCAAGCTGGGCCAGCTGTTCGCGCGTGATGGCGACAGCTACCAGTACCTGGCCGAGAGCATCCGCAAGCATCCGCCGCAGGAGCAGCTCAAAACCATGATGGCCGAGGCCGGTTTCGAGCGCTGCCATTACAAGAACCTGACCGGCGGCATCGTTTCGATTCACTCCGGCTACAAACTTTGAGACAGAGGTCCGGTTCCCGCTGAGGGAGCTCGGCCACACTGCAGGCAGGCTGTCGAAGAGGGCCTGCCATGCGTCTGTACCGCGGGCTTGCCCGTGTGTTTCCCCGCTCGTTCACCGCCAAGCTGATGGCGGTGGTCTTCCTTGGCCTGCACGTGCCGCTGCTGGTCCTGCTGGTGTGGATGGCCGCCACCGGCCATTACGCGCGCGGCGTGATGTGGACCGTGGTCGGCGTGGTCCTGCTGGCCACGCTGCTCGGCACGGCGATCGCGATGATGGCGCTGTACCGCCTGATGGCGCCGCTGCGCCAGGCCGCCGATGCGCTGGAGGCCTACTACGACGAGCAGCGCCTGCCGCATCTGCCCGATCTGGGCCACGAGGAGATCGGCCGGCTGCTGCGCAGCATCAACCGCAACCTGCATGGCGTGGACGCCGGCCTCCGTGACCTGCGTCGCAGTGTGCTGCTCGATCCGCTCACCCAGGCCCTGAACCGGCGCGGCTGCGAGCAGGCGCTGGCCGATTCCGCCGCCTGGGCCAGCGAGAAGGCCCGTCCGCTGACCCTGTTCGTGGTCGATCTGGACAACCTCAAGCCGATCAACGACGCCCACGGCCATCTGGCCGGCGACCAGGTGCTGGTGCGGCTGGTGGAGACCGCGCGACAGTGGCTGCGCGGCCCGGACTGGATCGGGCGCTGGGGCGGCGATGAGTTCCTGCTGGCCGTACACGCCGATGGCAACGAGGCCGGCGAGCGGGTGACGCGTTGGCTGGCGCAGCTGGCCGCGCCCGCGCGTGCCGGCGACCCGCCGGTACGCGCCAGCGCCGGCGCGGCCGCGTATCGCCCCGGCGATGACCTGCGCGAGGCCTACCGGCGTGCCGATGCGGCGATGTACCGGGCCAAGTACGCCGGGGGCGGGCGCCTGTTGCGCGCCGAGGACTGAATGCGCGAACCGCCACGCATGGCCTGCGCGGGCGTCGGGGACAGGGGGTAAACTGGTCGTTTCACCCTGATCGGTCCCGTTCATGCGATCTCCGTTCCTGTTGATTCCCCTGGCCGTCGCCCTGGCGTCCGGCTGCTCCAAAGAACCGGCGGCTCCGACCGTCGATCCCACTGCCACCGCCCCGGCGAGCACTGCCATGAAAGCCGACAGCCGCAGCCACGATGAAAGTTCGTACGCCGAGCCTGACAAGGTCGTCGTCAAGGACATCGCGCTGGACCTGAAGCTGGATTTCGACAGCAAGCAGATCGGCGGCACCGCGACCTACACGCTGGAGTGGAAGGACAAGGCCGCCAAGCAGCTGGTGCTGGACACCCGCGAGCTCACCGTGGAGAAGGTCGAGGCGATCGCCGCCGACGGCAAGGCTGCACCGCTGCCGTTCGTGCTGGCACCGGCCGACAAGGTGTTCGGCAGCAAGCTGAGCATCGAGACGCCGGATCAGCCGGCCAAGGTCGTGATCACCTATCACACCGCACCGACCGCCTCGGGCCTGCAGTGGCTGGAGCCGTCGATGACCGAGGGCAAGAAGCTGCCCTTCATGTTCAGCCAGTCCCAGGCCATCCACGCCCGTTCCTGGGTGCCGCTGCAGGACACGCCGAGCGTGCGCTTCACCTACAGCGCGCATGTCACCTCGCGCCCGGACGTGATGGTGCTGATGAGCGCCGACAACGATCCCAAGGCCGCGCGTGATGGTGATTACACCTTCAAGATGCCGCAGCCGATCCCGTCCTACCTGCTGGCCATCGCCGCCGGCGACCTGGTGTTCGAGCCGATCTCCGGCCGCTCCGGCGTGTGGGCCGAACCGACCATGGTCGGCAAGGCCGCCAAGGAGTTCGAAGACACCGAGAAGATGATCGGCGCTGCCGAGAAGCTCTACGGCGAATACCGTTGGGGCCGCTACGACATGCTGGTGCTGCCGCCGTCGTTCCCGTTCGGTGGCATGGAAAACCCGCGCCTGACCTTCGCTACCCCGACCGTGATCGTCGGCGACAAGTCGCTGGTCTCGCTGGTGGCCCACGAACTGGCACACAGCTGGTCGGGCAACCTGGTGACCAACGCCAGCTGGAAGGACATCTGGCTCAACGAGGGCTTCACCACCTACGTGCAGGGCCGCATCACCGAGGCGCTGTACGGCCAGGAAATGGCCGAGATGGAGCGCGAGATCGACCAGAACGATCTGCTCGCCGAAGTGAAGGACATGAGCGCGGCCGACCAGGCCCTCGCCCTGCCGCCGCTGAGCGAGCGTGACCCGGACGAGGCATTGAGCCAGGTCGCCTACGTCAAGGGCGCCTGGTTCCTGCAGTTCCTGGAACAGCGCTTCGGCCGCGAAACCTTCGATCCGTTCCTGCGGGGCTGGTTCGATGACCATGCCTTCCAGAGCGCGAACACCGACCAGTTCGTCGAGTACCTGAAGAAGAACCTGCTGTCCAAGAAGCCCGGCGCCGTCAGCGACGCCGAGCTGAAGGCATGGCTGGACGAGCCGGGCATTCCGTCGTTCGCGACCAAGGCCCGCTCGCGCAACTTCTCCATCGTCGATACCGCCCGCATCGCCTGGCAGGGCAGCAACACGCTGCCCAACGCGCAGATCACCGGCGAGTGGGGCACCCAGGAATGGGTGCACTTCATCGACGGCCTGGGCAAGACCCTGCCGGTGGAGAAGCTGGCCGCGCTGGACAAGGCCTACCACTTCACCGGTACCGCCAACGGCGAGATCGCGATGCGCTGGTATCCGTTGACGATCCGCAGCGGCTACAGCGAAGCGAACGAAGCCGCCGGTGCGTTCATCGAGCGCGTCGGCCGTCGCAAGCTGATCATGCCGATCTACGCCGAACTGGTGAAGACAGCGGAAGGCCTGGCCTTCGCCAAGGCCGCCTTCGCCAAGGCCAAGCCGGGCTACCACCCGATCACCACGGGCTCGGTGCAGGACATGCTGGACAAGGCCGAGGCGGGCACGGCCAAGCCGTAATCGCCAGACGCATCGGTTGAACGAAAAACGGCGGGGAAACCCGCCGTTTTTTTATGCCTGGGCGCCGGCGCTCACACCGCGCGGACCGCCAGGAACATGTCCACGCAGTCGTGCATCACCTGCTGCTGCTGTGCCGGCGTGAGCGGTGGCTGGCCGAAGGTGATCTGCGGCCAGAACGCAAAGGCCTTGAGCATCGCCTGCAACTGGTGCGCGGCCTCGGCCGGCGGCATGTCCGTGCGCAGCCGGCCATCGGCCTGGGCCGCGCGGATCCAGCCGGTCAGGCCTTCTTCCTTCTCGGCCAGCTTGTCCATCATCGCGCGCGCGCGCTCGGGGGCATGGACCAGTTCGGCCATCGCGACCCGGGACAGATCGATGAAGCCGGGGTCGTCGAGCAGGTGCATCTTGCGCGCCGCGAACAGCAACAGTTGATCGCGCAGCGGCCGTACCGGGTCGTAGGGCACGACAGCCAGCGCCTGGCTGGCCTCGAACAGCTGCCACAGGATGGCGGTGAACAACTCGTCCTTGCTGGCGAAGTGGTTGTACACGGTGCGCTTGGACACCTCGGCCGTGGCCGCGATGCGATCCATGCTGGTGCCGGCAAAGCCGAATTCGCGGAACTCGGCCACCGCGGCGCGGAGGATGGCCTCGCGTTTACGGTCGGTGAGGCGGCTGGGACGGTCGGGGGCGGTCATGCGGATTATTTTACACCGTTCAGTTTACTTTTCGGAAAAGACAAGTAAACTCGACGGTGTACTTTCCAGGGCAAGCCCCGCATGAAACGTCGCCTGCCTCGATTCCTCCTCCTTCTGACGGTGTTGATCGCCATGTCCATTGGCCTGTTGACCTGCGGTGCCCGCCCGGCGGCCGCCTATGACCAGTCGCCGCAATTCGGCGACGGGCACTTCCACAATCCCGCAGGCAAGAGCGCGCTGGGCTTCGTCGGCACGCTGGGCGTGATGTGGAAAATGCTGTTCGAAAAGCCCGCCGACGCCACTCCGCTGGCCCCGATTCCGGTGCAGGCGCTGAGCCGCCAGGCCCTGCTCGACGCGCCCGACGACAGCCTGTGGCGACTGGGTCACTCGACGATGCTGATGAAGCTGGACGGCCATTTCTGGCTGACCGACCCGGTCTTCGCCGAACGTGCCTCGCCGATGTCGTTCATGGGCCCCAAGCGCTTCCATGCGCCGCCGCTCACCATCGACGAACTGCCACCCATCACCGGCGTGATCATCTCCCACGACCACTACGATCACCTCGACCACGATGCCATCCTCGCGCTCGCGCCCAAGGTGCAGCACTTCGTCACCGCGCTCGGCGTGGGCGACCGCCTGATCGGGTGGGGCGTACCGGCCGCGAAGGTCGTGCAGCTGGACTGGTGGCAGGACACCCGCGTGGAGGGCCTGAAAATCGTCGCGACCCCGGCCCAGCACTTCTCCGGCCGCACCCTCGCCGACGGCAACCGCACGCTGTGGGCGTCGTGGGTGATCGACACCGGGCGTACCCGGATCTTCTTCAGCGGCGACACCGGCTACTTCGACGGCTTTGCCCGCATCGGCGAGCGCTACGGCCCGTTCGACCTGACCATGATCGAGACCGGTGCCTACGATGCGCAGTGGCCCGATGTGCACATGCAGCCCGAACAGAGCCTGCAGGCGCATCTGGACGTGCGTGGCAAGGTAATGATGCCGATCCACAACGGTACCTTCGACCTCGCGTTGCATCCGTGGACCGAACCGTTCGAACGCATCACCGCGCTGGCGCAGGAACAGGACGTGGCGCTGACCGCGCCGCACATGGGCGAACGTCTGGATATCCGGGCACCGGCACCGTCCACGCAGTGGTGGCGCGAAGGACAGCCGGCGACGAAGTGAGATCGGCCGCGTGCGGCTCCGCACCGGCATGACGCGCTTGGCGATAAAGTAGGCTCAGGCGCCCGGCGCGTCATCGTCCAACACGGAGCACGCAATGAAACGACTGATCCTGGTAGCGGCCTGCGCCTTCGCGCTGGCGGCCTGCAGCAACCCCGAGGCCGAGCGCCAGGCGCAGGAAGCCGCCGCGGCTGCCGCAAAGGCGCAGCAGGAAGAAAAGGCCGAAGGCGTAGCCAAGCAGTACGACATGGCGGTCGCCGCGCAGGATTGGGAGCGTGCCCGCATCCACGGTGGCTCGCTGCTGGACCAGTACAAGGACACCGACGTCGCCGCCCGGATCGAACCGGGCTACGCCGAGGTCAAGGCCAAGGCCGAGGCCGCGCGCGAGACGCGCCGTCTGCAGGCCCTGTGGCAGTACAACCAGATCCCGGTGGGCACCAAGGGCATCCAGTCCTCGGCGCAGATCTACAGCAAGGAGCGCGTGGACGTGGATGGCAGCGGTGCCAAGCCGGTGCAGCTCGTGTTCCGCGATCATCCCGAATGGAAGCGCCATGCGTACCTCGTGCTGCAGGCCGGCGATTTCCGCTGCCCGAAGTGCCAGGTCAAGGTGACCGTCGACGATGGCAAGCCGGTGTCCATGGCCGCCTGGCGCCCGGATACCGATGAAGCGATCGCGATGTTCATCACCGACCAGAAAGCGCTGTGGAACCTGGCGCGCAAGGCCAAGGTGATCAGCATCGAGTTCCCGGTCAAGGCCGGTGGTACGCGCACGGCCGTGTTCGAAACCGGTGGTGTGGATGCCAGCCGCATGCCGCAGTGGTGGAAGTGAGCGGCCTGCCGGCGATCCGTCACTGGGTGTTCGACATGGACGGTACGCTGACCGTGGCGGTGCACGATTTCCAGCGCATCAAACGTGACCTTGCGATTCCCCCGGACGACGACATCCTCACCCATCTGGCGGCGCTGCCGGCCGAGGAGGCCGCGGCCAAGCATGCGTGGTTGCTCGCACACGAACGTGCGCTGGCCGGGGCGGCGCAGCCCGCCCCCGGCGCCGTCGCCCTGATCCGCGCGCTGCACGCGGCGGGCTGCCGGCTGGGCATCCTGACCCGCAACGCACGCGAACTCGCCGAGGTGACCCTGCAGGCGATCGGTGTCCGGGACGTGTTCGCCCGAGAGGACATCATCGGCCGCGACGAAGCCGAGCCCAAACCGTCACCGGCGGGCCTGCGCTATTTCGTTGAGCGTTGGCAGGTGGATCCTGCCCAGGTGGTGATGGTCGGCGACTACCGCTTCGACCTGGAATGCGGCCGTGCCGCCGGCACCCGCACCGTGCTGCTCAACAGCCCGGACAACCCCTGGCCGGGCATGGCCTGCTGGCACCTGGCCGATTGCGGGCAGGTGCTGGCGGCATGGGAAGGCAACCAGATGTCGGCCTGACCGCGCCGGACAAGTTCCTGCCCATGATCGGCAGGCGGTGGACCCGGAAAGCAGCCAGGCATGGCCTGGCTCTACCCTCATCCCCCCCCCCGATTCCCGTCTGGTGGAGAGCCCCCTTGATGTTCAAGGGGGCGCGCCGAAGGCGGGGGGATAAGGTGGGATGCGCGGGCCGGTTGCGCCACAGGCGCAGTCGGCTCAAGGGGGCGCGCCGAAGGCGGGGGGATAAGGTGGGATGCGCGGGCAGTTTGTTTACGCGTTCAACGCGTAACCAAACTGCTGCTTGAACTGCTCATTGAACTCATCGAACGTGAAGCGCTGGTTCTGGGTGCCCGGGTGCTCGACCTTCAGCGCGCCCATCAGGTTGCCCATGCGGCCGATGGTCAGCCAGTCGTAGCCCTTCTCGATGCCGTAGATCAGGCCGGCGCGGAACGCATCGCCGCAGCCGGTCGGATCGACCACGCGGCGCTCGTGCGCCGGCGGGATGTCATAGGTCTTTTCCGGGGTGTGGATGACGGCGCCCTTGGGGCCACGGGTGGTGATGTAGGCCTTGACCCGGCTCACGATCGCCTGTTCATCCCAGCCGGTGCGCTCCTGCAGCAGGTTGGACTCGTAGTCGTTGACGACGACGTAGTCGGCCTGCTCGATGAAGGTGCGCAGCTCCGGGCCGTTGAACAGCGGCATGGCCTGGCCCGGGTCGAAGATGAACGGCACGCCGGCCTCGAAGAATTCCTGCGAGTTCTGGATCATGCCCTCGCGCCCATCCGGGCCGACCAGGCCCAGGGTCACGCCCGGCACGTCTTTCACGTGGTTCTCGTAGGACCGCATCATCGCGCCCGGGTGGAAGGCGGTGATCTGGTTGTTGTCGTGATCGGTGGTGATGAACGCCTGCGGGGTGAACAGCTCATCGATCACCTTGACCCGGCTCAGGTCGATGCCCAGGCCCTGGAAGTACTCGCGGTACGGGCCGAAATCCGAACCCACCGTGCCCATCGGGATCGGCTCGCCCCCCAGCAGGTACAGGTTGTAGGCGATGTTGCCGGCGCAACCGCCGAATTCACGACGCATGCGCGGCACCAGGAACGACACATTCAGGATGTGCACCTTGTCCGGCAGGATGTGATTCTTGAACTGGTCCGGGAACACCATGATGGTGTCGAAGGCAAGAGAACCACAGATCAAAGCGGACATCGAGTAAGGCCTATGCGGAAGGGGGTTTGAGGCCCGTTGGGCGGGCAACGAAACGGCGCCCTGCGGCGCCCTGCGGCGCAAAGGTTAACGGGTAGGGCGGCTTTGGGCCAGAACCCGGGCTGTCCGGATTGGCCTGAATGGCCGTGAAGGCTGGCTTTCGGCCAGATTTGTCCTTGCTCGCGCACAGGGGGATTGCTAGGCTTGTCGGCCTCGAATTCTGCCCATTTTTTCGCCATCCCGCGTTGGGCGCGACACCCCTCAGGATCAACTCCCAGATGTTCAAGAAACTGCGTGGCATGTTCTCCAATGACCTGTCCATCGACCTGGGCACGGCCAACACCCTCATCTACGTGCGTGGGCAGGGGATCGTGCTGAACGAGCCGTCGGTCGTGGCCGTGCGCCAGGACCGTGCCATCGGTGGTACCCGTTCCGTGGCTGCCGTGGGCGCCGAGGCCAAGCAGATGCTGGGCCGTACCCCGGGTCATATCACCACCATCCGCCCGATGAAGGATGGCGTCATCGCCGACTTCACCTACACCGAGGCGATGCTCAAGCACTTCATCAAGAAGGTCCACAAGTCGCGCTTCCTGCGCCCGAGCCCGCGCGTGCTGGTCTGCGTGCCGGCCGGCTCGACCCAGGTCGAGCGCCGCGCGATCAAGGAATCGGCCGAAGAGGCCGGTGCGCGTGATGTGTTCCTGATCGAAGAGCCCATGGCCGCTGCGATCGGCGCCGGCATGCCGGTCACCGAGGCGCGCGGCTCGATGGTCATCGACATCGGCGGCGGCACCACCGAAGTGGCCGTGATCTCCCTCAACGGCATCGTCTACTCGGCCTCCGTGCGTATCGGCGGCGACCGCTTCGACGAATCGATCACCAACTACGTGCGCCGCAACCACGGCATGCTGATCGGTGAAGCGACCGCCGAGCGGATCAAGGTCGAGCTGGGCTGCGCCTACCCGCAGGCGGAAGTGATCGAGATGGAAATCTCCGGCCGCAACCTCGCCGAGGGCGTGCCGAAGATGATCAAGATCAACTCCAACGAAGTGCTTGAAGCCCTGCATGAGCCGCTCTCGGGCATCGTCAGCGCGGTCAAGCTGGCGCTGGAACAGACCCCGCCGGAACTGTGTGCCGACGTCGCCGAGCGCGGCATCGTGCTGACCGGTGGTGGCGCCCTGCTGCGCGACATGGACCGCCTGATCTCCGAGGAAACCGGCCTGCACGTGCAGGTGGCCGATGACCCGCTGACCTGCGTGGCCCGCGGTGGTGGTCGTGCGCTGGAGCTGGTGGACATGCACGGCAACGAGTTCTTTGCGCCGGAGTGAGCCGTACCGGCCGTGTATCGTAGACGCGCCTCTGCGGCGTGATGCCTCCGGTAAGCGTCGCTTGCCGGGCGTCACCTCGCCGGGGCGTTGTCGCATGCTGTTCCCGCTGCGCTCTTGTTCCGCGCGCTTCATCCACATTATTTCCAGTCGACGCCTGTGCCGCCTTACGCCGGTCCTCCCGTAGCCTCCCGCCAGGGCGATGCCGCCAGTCCGCTGCGCCTGCTCGCTTACCTGGCGTTGGCCATCACCTTGATCGTGCTCGATGACCAGGCGGGCTGGCTGTCGCGCCTGCGCGCGCAGGCCAACGTGCTGGTGCAGCCGGTATGGGCGCTGGCCGGCCTGCCGGGGCGCCTGGGCACGCAGGTCAAGGACAACGCCGCCAGCCACGGCCAGCTCGTCACCGAGAACCGCGAACTGCGCAACCAGTTGCTGATCGCCAATGCGCGGTTGACCCGCCTGCAGACCGCCGCGCTGGACAACGCCCAGCTGCGCGAGCTGCTCAACGTGGCCGAACGCAGCGGACTGGACGTACAGCTCGCCCCGATCCTGGATATCGACCTGGACCCGGTGCGCCAGCGGCTGGTGCTGGCCGCCGGCACCCGCGATGGCGTGCATGTCGGCCAGGCGGTGATCGATGCCGGTGGCCTGATGGGCCAGGTGATCGCCACCACCGGCAACAGCGCGACCGTGCTGCTGCTCACCGACCCCGACCATGCCGTGCCGGTTACCGTGGCCCGCAACGGCGTGCGTCTGATCGTCTACGGTCGCGGCGACACCCTGGAGCTGCGCGACATTCCGCTCAGTGCCGGGGTGGAAGTGGGCGATGAGATCGTGACCTCAGGGCTGGGTGGGCGCTTCCCGGCCGGGTTCCCGGTCGGCAGCATCACCGCGCTGCGGCCGGATGACACGCATGCCTTCCTGGTCGGCGAGCTGAAGCCGGCCGCCCAGCTCGACCGCGGTCGCGACGTGTTGCTGCTGCGCCCGGGCGAGGCGATCCGCATTCCGCCGAACCTGCGTCGCGACGCGGGCGAGGCCGGTGGCCCGGCTGCGGCGCCGCTGAGTTCATCCCCGGCCACCACGGCACCTGCGACGGCGCCCGCCAATGCACCGCAGGCCAACCGGCCCGGTCCGTCCGCGCCGGTACCGGTGACGCCGCGTCGTGCCGCAGCCGCGCCTGCGCCCGCGCCCGAAACCGGCGCCGCGCCGCCGGAGGAACAACGATGAGCCGCCTGCGCGACAAACCCTGGGTGCTGCCGGTGAGTCTGGTCGTGGCGCTGCTGCTGGGCCTGTTGCCGTTGCCGGCGCTGCTGCAGCCGCTGCGTCCGTACTGGCTGGCACTGGTGCTGGCGTACTGGGTGATCGAGACACCGGACCGGGTCGGGCTGGGCATCGCCTTCGCCAGCGGCGTCATCGCTGATCTGCTCTATGGCGGCGTGCTCGGCGAGCAGGCGCTGCGGCTGGTGATCCTGACCTTCATCCTGCAGCGCTTCCGCGCGCGGATCCGCTTCTTCCCGATGTCCCAGCAGATCCTGGCGATCGGCGGCCTGCTGTTCAACGACCGCATCGTCAGCGCGGTGGTGCACATCGTGGTCGGCGAGCCGACCCTGCCCTGGTCGTACTGGTGGGCGCCGCTGCTGGGCATGGCGCTGTGGCCGCTGGTGTTCGTGCTGCTGGACGCGCTGCGCTTCGGGCGACGCGGGCGCTGACATGTACATGCGCCGCCAGGCCAAGAATCCGCATGCCGAGGCAGAACAGTTCCGGCGCCGTGCCGCGCTGGGCTTCCTTGGCGTGCTGGTGTGCCTGTTCGGCCTGGGGGGGTGGTACTTCAAGCTGCAGGTGATGGACCACGACATCTACGCCACGCGCTCGGAGGCCAACCGGATCAAGCCGCGGCCGGTGGTGCCGGGGCGCGGGATGATCTATGACCGCAACGGCCGGCTGCTGGCCGAGAACGTGCCGGCGTTCCGCCTGGACATCACCCCGGACAAGGTCAAGGACATGGACGCCACCCTGGCGGGCCTGTCGAAGATCCTCGCGCTGAGCCCGGAAGACATCGAGACCTTCAACAAGTCGCGCAAGGCCCGTCGCAGTTTCCTGCCGGTCACCCTGAAGCTGCGTGTCACCGATGAGGAGATGGCGCGCTTCGCGGTGGACCGCTGGCGCTTCCCCGGCGTGGAGCTGGAGCCGTACCTGACCCGTCGCTATCCGTACGGCGATCTGTTCGCGCACATCATCGGCTACGTCGGCCGGGTCGATGACAAGGATCTGGAGATGCTGGGCGAGGGCAATGCCGCGCTGACCCATATCGGCAAGTCCGGGCTGGAGCGCTATTACGAGCAGCAGCTGCGCGGCAAGGTCGGCTACGAGCAGGTCGAGACCAACGTGCAGGGCCGGGCGATCCGCACCATCGGCCGGGTCGCGGCGCAGTCGGGCAGCGATCTGCGCCTGTCCATCGATGCCGATCTGCAGCGCGCGATGGTCGCCGCCTTCGGCGAGTTCGAAGGGGCGGCGGTGGCGATGGACCCGCGCACCGGCGAAGTGCTGGCGATGGTCAGCCTGCCGTCCTACGACCCCAACCTGTTCGTCAACGGCATCTCGCATGCCGATTTCAAGGCGCTCAACGACAACCCCTCGCGGCCGCAGTTCAACCGCCTGGTGCTGGGCGGCGTCGCGCCCGGTTCGACGATCAAGCCGCTGATCGGCCTGGCCGGCCTGGACAGTGGCGTGCGCAGACCGGAAGACAAGATCCTGTCCACCGGCATGTTTTATCTGCCGGGCACCTCCCGCGGTTGGGGCGATGCCAACCGTGGCGGGCATGGCTGGACCGATCTGCGCAAGTCGATCACCCAGTCGGTCAACACGTACTACTACAAGCTGGCGCTGGATCTGGGCATCGATCGCTTCGACCACTACATGGGCTACTACGGGTTCGGCGCACCGACCGGCATCGATCTGACCGGCGAGATCGGCGGCATCCTGCCCTCGCCGGCGGCCAAGTTCAAGGCACGCAAAGAGCGCTGGTATCCCGGTGATACGGTCAACGTCAGCATCGGCCAGGGCGACTGGAAGGTCACCCCGCTGCAGCTGGTGCACGGCGTGGCCGGCATCGCCGATGGCCAGCTGCGCCAGCCGCATCTGGTGATGCAGCAGCGCGCCGGTTTCGATGCGGACTGGACGGCCACGCCGCCGGGCGAGAGCAAGCCGATCAGCCCCACGCCGAGCAATCTGCAGGCGGTGCGCGAGGGCATGATGGGCACCATGCAGCCCGGCGGCAGCGGCGCGCGTGCGGCCGCAGGCGCGCCGTACGTGATGGCGGGCAAGACCGGTACGGCACAGGTGATCAGCCGGCGCGGTACGGCGGCGGTCAATCCGCGCAGCCTGCCACTGCATCTGCGCCATCGCGCGCTGTTCGTGGGTTTCGCGCCGGCCGACCATCCGGTGATCGCCGTGGCGATCGCGGTCGAGGGCGGCGGCTACGGCGGCTCGGCCGCGGCGCCCATCGCACGCAAGATTTTCGACGCCTGGCTGCTCGGCAAAATGCCCGATGGTCTGGAACCGCTGGACAGCGAGCGCGGCACCACCGCGATCGGGATCACCGCCTTCGATGGCGGCGATGGCGCCGTGCGCGAGGCGGGCGACGCCGCCGTGGCTGCGCTGGAGCTGATGCCGGTGGTGGTGGGCCTGCCTGCGCCCGCGCCCGCGCCGGACCCCGGTGCACCCGTTCCCAGTGCCACCCCACCCCCGACCGCACCGGAGCGGCCACGATGAAGGTCTTCCTGCGCTGGGCGGTCGACATGGCCGTCCGCTTCAGCAGCTCGCTGGACTGGGTGCTGTGCCTGGCCCTGGCCGCGCTGATGTTGATGGGCCTGGCCGTGCTCAAGAGCGCTGGAGGTGACGGCCTGGTGTTCGCCCAGGGGGCGCGCTTCGCGGTTGGCCTGGGCGCGATGTGGGCGATTTCGCGGATCTCGATCCTGCGCATCCGTTCGGCCACGCCGCTGATCTATGCAGTCTCCATGATCCCGCTGCTGGCCGTGTTCGTGCTGGGCACCGGCAAGTACGGCCGCCAGTGGCTGGATCTGAAGCTGTTCTACCTGCAGCCGGCCGAGCTGCTCAAGGTCAGCCTGCCGATGATGGTGGCCTGGTATCTGCATCGCATGCCGCTGCCGCCGCGCTTCTCCACCGTGCTGACCAGTGCGGTGATCATCGGCGTGCCGACCGGGTTGGTGATGCTGCAGCCGGACTTCGGCACCGGTGTGCTGATCGCTGCCAGCGGCGCGTTCGTGCTGCTGCTGGCCGGCCTGCCCTGGTGGTGGGTAGGTGTGGCGGTCGGCGGTGTGGCTGCGGCCGCGCCGGTGGCCTGGTTCTGGCTGCTGCGGCCGTACCAGAAAGACCGCATCATGATGTTCATGGACCCGGAAAGCGATGCGCTCGGCGCCGGCTGGAACATCATCCAGTCCAAGATCGCGATCGGCTCGGGCGGCTTCGATGGCAAGGGTTGGGGGCAGGGCTCGCAGTCGCACCTGAACTTCATTCCCGAGCAGACCACCGATTTCGCCTTCTCGGTGCTGAGCGAAGAATTCGGCTGGATCGGCGTGGCGATCGTGCTCGCGTTGTACCTGGTGGTGATCGGGCGTTGCCTGTGGATCGCCTCGCAGTCGCGCGATACCTATTCGCGGCTGCTGGCCGGCGCGACCGGGCTGGCGTTCTTCGTCTATGTGCTGGTCAACGGCGGCATGATTTCCGGCCTGCTGCCGGTGGTCGGTGTGCCGATGCCGTTGATCAGTTACGGCGGTACCTCGGCGGTCTCGCTGTTGGCCGGCTTCGGGCTGGTGATGGCGGTGCGTCGCCACAATCCGGTGCACGGCGGCTACGGCTGAGCAGACGCGATGCGTGCGCCGTGGCCCGGCGGTACGCATCGGCTAAGGATTGCGGCGCCCGCGCGTGTTACGGTCCTGCGCTCGCGCCGGCCTGCCTGACGGGGCCGCTTTCTGTTCGCCGTGTCGCCTCCCGCTGTGCGTCGCGTCATCCACAGGAGTCGTCCGCATGGTCGAACTACTGCAGCGCGCACGCGCCGTGTTCCATTTCTTTTTCCGCACCCTGGATCTGCCCCTGGTGGGCGCGCTGTGCCTGCTGATGGTGGCCGGCCTGGCCGTCCTGCACAGCGTGGACGGGCCCGTGCATGCACAGGCGATGCGCTACGGCGCCGGGCTTGCCGCACTGTGGGGGCTGTCGCGGCTGCCGGTGGTGACGCTGCGCGCGTGGTCACCCTGGATCTACACGTTGTCCTTGCTGCCACTGCTGGCCGTCTATGTGGTCGGCACCGGCAAGTACGGCCAGCGCTGGTTGAACCTGGGCGTGTTCTACCTGCAGCCTTCCGAGCTGCTCAAGCTCAGTCTGCCGATGATGATGGCCTGGTACCTGCACAAGCAGCCGTTGCCACCACGGCCGCGCGCGGTGCTGACCGCCGCGTTGCTGATCGGTGGCCCGGCGGTGCTGATCCTGCTGCAGCCCAACCTGGGCACGGCCACGCTGGTGACTGCCAGCGGGGTATTCGCGCTGTTGCTGGCCGGCCTGCGCTGGTGGTGGATGGCCGTCGCGCTGGGTGGGTTGTCGGTGGCCGCGCCGCTGGCCTGGTTCGGCCTGCTGCGGCAATACCAGAAGGATCGCGTGCTGACCTTCCTGTATCCGGAGAACGATCCGCTGGGCACCGGCTGGAACATCATCCAGTCCAAGATCGCGATCGGCTCGGGCGGCATGCATGGCAAAGGCTGGGGGCAGGGCACCCAGGCCACGCTGGATTTCCTGCCCGAATACACCACGGATTTCGCCTTCTCGGTGCTGGCCGAGGAATTCGGCTGGGTCGGCGTGGCGGTGGTGCTCAGCCTGTTCCTTTTCGTCACCGCGCGCTGCCTGTGGATCGCCAGCCAGTCGCGTTGTGGTTATTCGCGCCTGCTGGTGGGCACCACCGGCCTGGTCTTCTTCGTCTATGTGCTGGTCAACGGCGGCATGATCTCCGGCCTGTTGCCGGTGGTGGGCGTGCCAATGCCGCTGATCAGTTATGGCGGCACTTCGGCGGTCTCACTGCTGGCCAGCTTCGGGCTGGTGATGGCGGCGCGGCAGCATCAGCCCGTCCATGCGATATGAGCTGTCGGCGCGACCGCGATTGCGCATGCCCAGCACACGAAAACGGTTTCAGGTGCAAACGTTGTCAACGCCTGGAGATAAAAGTGAGAAGTGGCGCACAGATATGGAGTGACTTGATCTCGATCAATGGACTTGTCGTAAACGGCCTGCACAATGGCGGCCCGCCAACAACGACGCGCTGAGCCAAGCATCGCGGATGGGGAGTCTGGCGGGGAGTAGTTGACCCAACAGGCAGAAGGGCGAGGCGCGCGCTGGGGAGATGCGCGCCGCGCCGCTGCCGATCGGGTCCGGTTTGGCCGGTTGCGTCTGCGGGGATGGGGACGCAACCGGCGAACCTCTTGTGCCTTCTGCATCTTTCTCAAAAGTGAGACGTGCGTTGCTCGATGGCCCTTCGCCGGGCGGCTGCGGTGAGCCGGACATGCGCCTGGCCGCATTGCCGCGCGTTCGAGACGGCGACGGCGTCTTCGTCAGACTATGAATGGGCGGGGGAGGCAGGGCCTGTCTACACACGGGCTTAACGGCCGCAAAGAAACTCAGGCAATCCGTTGAGATTCATGGTCTTAGGGGTTTTAATTCATCCATGACCTGCTAACCTGCCGCGATGATTCGACGCTCCCTGGCCTGCATGCTCACGCTCGGTTTGGTCGCTTGTGCGACCCAGCCGCAGACTCCTTCACCGACGCCGCAGGCCTCGGGTGTCCCGGTCACGCCGGCTGCCGGCAACAAGGGGCCCGCCGAAGCCGCCCCCGAAGCCGCCGGTGCCAATGCCGCCCCGGTCGATCTGACCCCGGTGCCCTTCGAGGTGGCCCGCGCCAACTTCGTGCGTGACACCGCCGCCCGCTACGGGATTCCCGCCGCGCAGATCCAGGCAACCCTGGCCCAGGCGCAGATCCGTGATCCGATCATCGCCGCGATGTCGCGCCCGGCCGAGCGGGTCAAACCGTGGAACGAATACCGGCCGATGTTCATCAGCCAGGCGCGGATCGAGGGGGGAAAGAAATTCCTCGCCCAGCACCGCGAGGAGCTGATGCGCGTGCAGCAGCGCACCGGCGTGCCGGCCGAAGTGATCGTGGCGATCATCGGCGTGGAAACCAGCTACGGCGGCAACACCGGTAGTTACCGCGTGCTCGATGCGCTGTACACGCTGGCCTTCAAATACCCGCGCAGCGGCGATCCGGCCAAGCTGGAGCGCGAAGTGCGCCGCGAGCTGTTCTTCCGCGACGAGTTGGCGCGCCTGTTCGCGCTGACCCGCGACGAGAAGCTCGACATCACCGCGATCAAGGGCAGCTACGCCGGCGCGATGGGCATGGGCCAGTTCATGCCGTCCAGCTATCTCGACTATGCGGTGGATGGCAACGGCGATGGCCGTCGCGATCTGTTCAACAGCTACGATGACGTCTTCTCGTCGATCGCCAATTACTTCGTCAAGAAGGGCGGTTGGGTGCGCGGTGGCCCGGTCGCCGTGCCGGCCACGCTGCAGGCCGGTCGCGAAGAATTCAATCCGACCGAATGGGCACCGACCTGGACCTTGTCCCAGTTGGCCCAGCGCGGTTACCAGCCCAGCGTCCCGGTCGCGGCCGGCCTGACCGCCACCCCGATCACGCTGGAAGGCAGCACCGGCAAGCAGTACTGGCTGGGCTTCCAGAATTACTACGCCATTACCCGCTACAACCTCTCGAAAATGTACGCGATGGCCGTGTACCAGTTGTCCCAGGCCATCGCCGGACAGGAGTTGCCGCCGGCATGAACACGATCGCACGCTCCAGATGGCTGATCCCGGGTCTGTTGATACTGGCACTGGCCGCCTGCAGCAGTGCGCCGAAAAAACCGGGTGGCAGCACTGCCGGCAGCAGCAAACCGTCCGGCGCGGTGGTGCAGGGCAAGCGCGGACGCCCGGCGCATTGTCCTGACGGGTCGCCCTACAAGGCGGCGGCGGAAGATCCGAGCACGCGCGGTGACTACCGCGCCGGCGGCCTGTACAAGCCCGGCGTGAATGACAGCACCCCCACCTACATCCCCAACGTGGCCTGCATCCCGGAGCCGGAAGTGGTCGATCTGCCGCGCTCGGCGATCGGCAACAAATCGCCGTACGTGGTGCTGGGCAAGCAGTACCAGGTGATGGACAAGACCCGCGGCTATGCCGAGAAGGGCACGGCCTCGTATTACGGCGCCAAGTTCCATGGCCGCCTGACCTCCAACCGCGAGGTGTACGACATGTACGCCTTCACCGCCGCGCACAAGACGCTGCCGTTGCCGAGCTTCGCCCGCGTCACCAACCTGGACAACGGCGAATCGGTGATCGTGCGGGTCAACGATCGTGGCCCGTTCCACGATGGCCGCGTGGTCGACCTCAGTTATGCCGCCGCGGTGCGCCTGGGCATCACCCAGCGCGGCACCGGCAACGTGGAAGTACGCGCGCTGGCCCCGGGGGATGACAACCTGCTGGCCGACAAGCCCAGCCGTCGCGAGCGCCGCGAGGTTGCCGCCGCTGCGGCGGCCGCCACCACGGCCAGCGCTGCCGCGGCACGCCGCGCCAGCGACATGGATGCCCTGGTCGGCAAGCTGCCGGCCGCCACGACCACGGCAGCCGCCGCCAAGCCGGCCGGCGAGCAGTACCGCTACCGCGTGGCCGACTCGGCCAAGCCGGGCAACGCCGACAACTTCGATCACTGGATGCGCGACAACGGCGTGCGCGTGGCGACCGGCAAGCCCGCCACCACCCAGGCCGCCAGCGTCAACAGCGCCCCGGTCGCGGTAGCCGCGTTGCCCGCCGCCGCACCTGCGGCGCGCCCGGCACCGGCGCCCAGCGCGACGCTCTCCCAGCAGGTGCTCGGCAGCGTGCTGCTGCAGGTCGCCAGCTTTGCCAGCCGCGACAACGCCACCCGTGCGCTCGGCCAGTTGTCCTCGGCGGGGATCGCCGGGGCCAGCATCAGTGACATCGTCAGTGGCGGGCGCACCCTGTGGCGCCTGCGCGTGCCGGCCCCCGACCATGCCAGTGCCTCGGAACTTGCCGGCCGGATTGCCGGTCTGGGCTTCGGGGCGCCGCAGATCGTGAAGGACTGAGCCTTCCGCTGCCCGCGGCACGCCAGCGCGTGCCGCCGCTCCTTGGGCCTACAATGCCCGTTATCCCTCATCCCCCCCTTGGCGCCCTCCAGGAGCTTGCTGTCCGATGAAATTCCGCTTTGCCGCCGCTGCCATGGCCACGACCCTGTTCGTGGGCATGGTTTCCGCCCAGACCCCCTTGCCGACCCCGGCACCGGCGCCTGCTCCCGCCGCCGCCGCACCGGCCACCGTGGCCACGCCGCCGGCCCCGAAGCCCAGCGTCTCCAAGGCCTGGATCCTGATGGATTACGCCACCGGGCAGGTCCTGGCCGGTGAAAACGTGCACGAACAACTGGCCCCGGCCAGCATCACCAAGGTGATGACCTCGTATGTCGTGGCCGCCGAGGTCAAGAACGGCAAGGTCCGTACCGACGACCAGGTGATGATGAGCGAGCGCGCCTGGCGCGAGGGCGGCGCCGGTACCGACGGCAGCTACAGCGGCTTCCCGGTCAACCAGACCGCGCGCCTGGAAGACATGGAAAAGGGCATGGCGATCCAGTCCGGCAACGATGCCGCGATCGCCCTGGCCGAGCACGTCGCCGGCAGCGAAGAAGCCTTCGCCTCGCTGATGAACAGCTACGCCGCCAAGATCGGCATGAAGGACTCCCACTTCGTCAACGCCCATGGTCTGAGCGCCCCGGGCCACCACACCACCGCCTATGACCTGGCGCTGCTGGGCCGCGCGATGGTGCGTGACTACCCGGAGACCTACGCCTACAACAAGGTGAAGGAATTCACCGTGGGCAACATCACCCAGCCCAACCGCAACCTGCTGCTGTGGCGCGACCAGAGCGTGGACGGCATCAAGACCGGCCATACCTCCGAAGCCGGCTACTGCCTGATGAGTTCGGCCCAGCGCGGCGACCAGCGTCTGGTGGCGGTGGTCCTCGGTGGCGGTTCGGAAAAGCAGCGCGCCGATGACAGCCTGGCGCTGCTCAACTGGGGCTTCCGCTTCTTCGAAACCCACCGCATGTACGAGCCGGGCAAGGTCGTGGCCGAGCACAAGGTGTGGAAGGGCAAGACCGCCACGCTGCAGCTGGGCGTGGCCCAGCCGATGCTGGTCAGCGTCCCGCGCGGCCGCTACAACGATCTCAAGCCGAGCATCGATGTTCCCAAGACCCTCGAGGCCCCGTTCACCGCTGGCCAGCAGGTCGGCACGCTGAAGGTGATGCTGGACAACCAGGTCGTCGCCCAGGCGCCGCTGGTGGCCGTGGCCGCCGTGGAAGAAGCCGGCTTCTTCAAGCGTCTGTGGGACAGCTTCTGGATGTGGTGGGAATCGGAGTAATCCGGTTCGACCGCACTGAAAAAAGACCGGCGCATGCCGGTCTTTTTTTTGGGTGGGCGATGGGCCGTGTGGGGGTGTGCCGACCAACGGTCGGCAGCTACCAGGTGAACCGGTGCGGATCCGGGTAGTGCCGGCCGCTGGCCGGCTCCTCGCACTTACAGCGACCGGCTGATCGTGAAGCTGCCAAACACCGGCGCCTCGCGCTGCCCATCGAACTCGCGCGTGCTGTGGTAGCGCGCCAGCGCGAACTTCCAGCGCCCACGCATCACCGCCAGCCCGTACCCGGCCTGGCCGACCACATGCCGCTTGTCGACACTGTGGCTGTTGCGGAAGGTGTTGCCGTCCAGCGTGATATCGCGGATCACCCACGCCGCATCGGTCGTGGCGAACAGATGCCACGACCATCCGCTCGGCTTGCCACCGCGCGTCGGCGCCGTGTTCTCACCGGCCGGGCGCAGGGGGGTACTGCCGAAATCGTCCGGCAGCTTCCAGCCGAAGCGCACTTCGCCACCGGCATTGAGGTGCGTGGCCAGGTTGCCCACCGCGCCACCGTAATGGCTGATCGCATCCCAGCCCCAGCCGCCCAGGTTCTCCGTGGCATCGGCCGGCCACCGGCGCATCCGCTCGTGGGTCAGCATGAACACCGGCTCGTTGTGCAGCTGGTTGTCCCAGCCCTGGAACTTCTCATCGCCCAGCAGCTCGTGCACCGCGTTCTGCACTTCTTCGCCCTGCGCCCAGGGCCCGACCACGCCCAACGCCAGCTGCGTTGTCTGCAGCCGGTCGCCGCGGCGCGCGTTGTACCCGAAGCTGCCGATCAGCACGCCCGCATACGGGCGGTCATCTTCGATCAGGTCCTTCCGGGTGAAATCGGTCGGGGTGAAAATTCCCTGGGCCAGGCTGAAGATCATGTTCTGCTGTTCGAACTCGCCCGGGTGCAGCCGCTCCAGGTGGCTGTTGACCCAGCGCGCCAGGCGCGGCAGGCACGGGTCGTCGGTGTAATCCACCAGATTCGGCGACACGAAGGTGATCTGGGCCCCGTTGGTATAGCCCTGATCCTGGTCCTTGCCGCCGAACAGATCGTTGTCAACGCGGAAATTGACCTGCGGCGGATGCTCGCGCATCGCATCGGGCCCGCATTGGGAGGCAGCCTGGGCGGCAGGCGCCGCCAGGGCGAGGACACCGGCAAGCGCGGCCGGCAGCGCGAAGGGCTTCAAGGACATGGGATACCAGACAGGGATTTATTCTTTCTTAAGCTGGTACAGCGTAGTCAGAGCGTGATCCTGTGAACAGCGCTGCGCACGCACTGCTGCGTATCAGTGGCGATACAGGCGTTTTCAAGTGCCGTTCGGTACCGCTGTGCGCACGATCAAGCAGTGCTTGGGTTCGGGCGCGGGCATCCCCATAATCCGGGGCATGGAGATCAAGTCTGACAACCCCGACCACGGCTTCCAGTTCCCCGGCCAGTTCGAACTCAGCGCCATGGGCGCGGCCGGCAATGACCTGGAACGCGAACTGCCGCGCCTGCTCGAGCTCGCCGGCCTGGAAGTACTGACCGAACGGGTCAGCTGGAAACACTCGTCCAACGGCAAGTACGTGTCCGTGCGACTGGTGTTCAAGGCCGACAACCGCGAACAGTACGATGCCGCCCACAACGCGCTGCGCGACCACCCGGAAGTGAAGTGGACGCTGTAGCCAGCTGCGCCACTGCCGCGGCCCCGGGCGACCGGGCGCCGCAACCGGCCCTCGTGCGTGACCTCGGCCGCCAGCCCTATGCCCCGGTCTGGCACGCCATGCAGCGTTTCACCGATGCCCGCACCGATGCCACCCGCGATGAACTGTGGGTGGTCGAGCACGACCCGGTGTTCACCCTGGGCCAGGCCGGCAAGGACGAGCACGTGCTCGCCCCGGGCGATATTCCCGTTCTGCATGTCGACCGTGGCGGCCAGGTGACCTACCACGGCCCCGGCCAGCTGGTGATCTACCCGCTGCTGCAGCTGCGGCGACTGGGCATCGGCGTGCGCGACTACGTGTGCCGGATCGAACAGGCCATCATTGACACCCTGGGCGACTGGAACATCGGCGCCGAGCGCCTGGATGGCGCGCCCGGGGTCTACGTGGGCGGGGCCAAGGTGGCCGCGCTCGGCATCCGCGTCCGCCGTGGCTGCACTTTCCATGGCCTGTCCTTCAATGTGGCCATGGACCTGGAACCGTTCCGCCGGATCAACCCCTGTGGCTATCAAGGGCTGCAGGTGACCTCGGTGGTAGACTTGGGGGGACCGTCCGGCATGGCGGCCGTCACGCCGGTGCTGCTGGGCCATCTGGCCCGCCAGTTCGGCCTGGACCTCGAGCCGGCCGCTGAACTACCCGATTTGACTGACGC
Organism: Stenotrophomonas sp. TWI809; assembly: GCF_039673205.1. Classification (NCBI taxonomy): domain Bacteria; kingdom Pseudomonadati; phylum Pseudomonadota; class Gammaproteobacteria; order Lysobacterales; family Lysobacteraceae; genus Stenotrophomonas; species Stenotrophomonas sp. TWI809. The sequence continues at coordinate 28,994 of NZ_JBDJLE010000025.1, forward strand.
GGCGTGAACGCCGCCGACCAAGGCCATGACTGAAACCACCGCTCGCCTCATTCCCCTGCAGATTGTGCAGGGCGACACGCCGTCCGCCGCCCCGTTGCAGACGGGCGTCAAACAGATCGGCGGTGACAAGATCGGCCGCTCGCCGGTGCAGTTCGCCGACGTGCCGGTGCTGCGCAAGCCGTCGTGGATCCGCGTGCGGATTCCCTCCGGCAACGCCGTGCAGAACCTCAAGGCCAAGCTGCGTGAGAACCGCCTGGTCACGGTCTGCGAGGAAGCCAGCTGCCCCAACATCCACGAGTGCTTCAGCCACGGCACCGCGACTTTCATGATCCTCGGCGAGGTCTGCACCCGTCGTTGCTCGTTCTGCGACGTCGCCCACGGCCGGCCCAAGCCGCCGGACGCCAATGAACCGGCCAGCCTGTCCCAGACCGTGGCCGACATGGGCCTGAAGTATGTGGTGGTGACCAGCGTCGATCGCGATGACCTGCGCGACGGCGGTGCCCAGCACTTCGCCGACTGCATCGGTGCCATCCGTGCCAGGTCGCCCAAGACCAAGATCGAAGTGCTGACCCCGGATTTCCGTGGCAAGGGCCGCATGGAGCGCGCGCTGGAGATCCTGGCGACCAACCCGCCGGATGTGTTCAACCACAACATCGAAACCGTGCCGGACCTGTACCGCAACGTGCGCCCGGGCGCGGATTACCAGTGGTCGCTGACCCTGCTCAAGAAGTTCAAGGCCCAGCACCCGGAGATCGCCACCAAGTCCGGCATCATGCTCGGCCTCGGCGAGACCCTGGAGCAGGTGCAGGCCACGCTGCGCGACCTGCGCGAGCACGACGTGGACATGATCACGATCGGCCAGTACCTGCAGCCGACCGCGCATCACCACCCGGTGCTGCGTTACTGGACCCCCGAGGAGTACAAGGCGCTGGAGGAGTACGGCAATGCGCTGGGCTTCAGCCACGTCGCTTCCGGGCCGATGGTGCGTTCGTCCTACCATGCCGACCGCCAGGCGGCCGACGCCGGCGTCGCCGGTTGATCCCGCGGGCCCTTCGGGGCCCGTTCTGCCAATCCCCACTCGTCTTTCCCCGGCCGCGGCCCTGAACCGCGGATGGCTGCAGGCCTGTGCCTGCCTGCCGATCCCGCCGGTATTCACAAATTTCTCCAACGGCCTCGGTAGGCTGAAGGCCCCGGTGACAAACGCGGCAACTTTCGGCACTGTCGTGGTGTCTGTAATGCACGCAGTCTCTCCCTTGGCAAGGTGCCACGAGCTAGTCCATGAAATTCAAAGCCCCCGCATTCCTGATGGCCCTGGCGCTTACCGCGCCGATGGCACTGGCCGCCTACGCCGATTCGCCCGCGCTGCCTTCGGCTGCCACGGCCGATCAGGTGACCACCTCCAAGCTCGTCTACGGACTGCTTTCGGACAGCCGTTACGCCTACCGGCCGCGCGCATTGGATGCGGCGACCTCCAAGGACGTCTTCAAGCGCTATCTGGAGTCGCTCGACAGCAGTAAGCAGTTCTTCACCCAGGCCGACATCACCCGCTTCGCGCCGTTCGAGGCGAACATCGCCACCGCCATCCGCGGCGGCGAGCTGGAACCGGCGTTCCAGGTGTTCGCGGTCTACAAGCAGCGCGTGGGCGAGCGTGTCGGCTACGCGCGCAAGCTGCTCAAGACCGATTTCGATTTCAGCACCGATGAAAAGTTCGAGTACGACCGCAAGGACGTGCCGTGGGCCGCGAGCAGCGCCGAACTGGACGATCTGTGGCGCAAGTCGGTCAAGAACGATTGGCTGCGCCTGAAGCTGGCCGGCAAGCAGCCTGCCGAGATCCGCAAGACGCTGGACAAGCGCTACGCCACGCTGGAAAAGTCGGTCAATGAGCTCAAGGGCGAGGACGTGTTCCAGTTCTTCCTCAACGCCTACACCAGCGCCGTGGATCCGCACACCGATTACTTCACCCCGCGCACCGCCGAGAATTTCAACCAGGCGATGTCGCTGTCGCTGGAAGGCATCGGCGCGCAGCTGCAGCGCCAGGACGACATGGTGGTGATCCGCGAGGTCATCGCCGGTGGTCCGGCCGCGGTCAACGGCACGCTCAAGCCGGGCGACCGCATCGTCGGCGTGGGCCAGGGCAAGTCCGGTCCGCTGGAAGACGTGATCGGCTGGCGCATCGATGATGTGGTGGCCAAGATCCGCGGCAAGAGCGATACCCAGGTCCGGCTGGAGTTCATTCCCGCCGAAGAAGGTGCTGACGGCAAGCACCACACGCTGGTGCTGACCCGTCAGAAGGTGCGTCTGGCCGAACAGGCTGCCAAGGGCGAAACGCTGACCATCCCGGCCAAGGATGGGGAGCCGGAGCGCAAGGTCGGCGTGATCAAGCTGCCGACCTTCTACCAGGATTTCGAAGGTCGCCGTCGCAACGCGGCAGACTACGCCTCGGCGACCCGCGACGTGGCCAAGCTGCTGGCCGGTTTCAAGGCCGACAAGCTGGATGGCGTCGTGCTGGACCTGCGCAACAACGGCGGTGGTTCGCTGGATGAAGCCATTGAACTGACCGGTCTGTTCATCGAACAGGGCCCGGTGGTCCAGGTGCGCGAGTCCGGTGGCCGTGTCACCGTCAACAGCGACCGCAGCGAAGTGGTGGCCTGGGACGGCCCGCTGGCGGTGCTGATCAACCGTGGCTCGGCGTCGGCGTCGGAGATTTTCGCCGGCGCCATCCAGGATTACGGCCGTGGCCTGGTGATCGGTGAGACCACCTTCGGCAAGGGCACCGTGCAGAACATCGTCGACCTCGACCGTTGGCCCAGTGGCGAGACCCAGCGCTTCGGCCAGGTCAAGCTGACCATCGCCCAGTTCTTCCGCGTCAGCGGCAGCAGCACCCAGCACAAGGGCGTGGTGCCGGATCTGGCCTTCCCGGCCAGTGTGGACGCCAGCGAGTACGGCGAAAGCACCTACGACAACGCTCTGCCGTGGACCCGTATCGCCGCCGTGCCGCACACCCAGTACGGCAACTTCGGCCCGCTGCTGCCCAAGCTGGAGAGCCGCCACGACACGCGCATCGCTGCCGACAAGGAGTTCCAGTGGTGGAACGAGGATGTCGAGCAGTTCCGCGCCGAGAAGGCCAAGAAGTACATCTCGCTCAACGAGGCCGAGCGCCGCGCCGAGCGTGAGAAGCAGGACAAGCAACGCACCGACCGCCAGGCCATCCGCAAGGAACTGGGTCTGGATCTGGATCCGTTGGCCGATGACAGCAATGACGACGGCCTGACCGGCAACGAGCGCGATATCGTCAAGGATGCCGCGCGTGAGAAGGCGGCCGAAAAGCGTCCGGATCCGCTGCTGCGCGAGTCGGCCGCGATCCTGGCCGATGCGGTCAACCTGCTGGAGGCCGACCGCCCGCTGTCGGCCCAGGTGCTGCCGCAGTCGACCGGTGTCGGCCGCTGGGCGGACTGACCGCCGCGGCAGCCCAGCTGAACCGGTGACAACTCCACAGGCCGCCCTTCGGGGCGGCCTGTGCATTTCCACCTCCTGCCAACGTGCGCAGGTCTATCCTTGCAGGCTGGATTTCCGCAGGAGCGGCCATGCGCTTTCGTCGTGTACGTTCGATCCCGCTGCTGGCGGCGGTCGCCGCCTTGACCGCCTGTGGCGGCCGCGCCGCTGACAGTACGCTGATCCGCGAGTCCTTCGACTCCGGCGATGCCTATTCGCGCACCGTGCCCGGCCCGCCGGCCCAGGCCTGCGAGGCCGCGCGCCGCACCCTGCTCAGCCAGGGCTATGCGATCGCCCGCGCCGGGGATGACGCCGTGGAGGGCAACAAGAACTTCCAGCCCAAGGACGAAGAACACGAGCAACTGGTGCTGCGCATCTCCTGTGCGCCGCGCGGCGACCAGGCGCTGGTGTTCGTCAGTGCGGTGCAGGACCGCTACGCACTCAAGAAGAGCCCGACCTCGGCCAGCGTCGGCGTGGGCGCACTGGGCTCGGTGTCGCTGCCGTTCGGCAGCAACGACGACTCCCTGGTGAAAGTGGCCAGCAGCACCGTGCAGGACGCCACCTTCTACCGCCGCTTCTTCGAGCGCCTGCAGCAGTACCTGCCGGCCGCGGCCGTGCCCGAGCCGACGCCGCCGGCGGCCGCAGCACCGGCAGCGGCGCCTGCCACGGCCGTCGAGTCGGCGCCTGCCGAGGTGGTGAGCGATACCCCGGCATCGCTGCGCTGATCGGGCGGGGGTGGGGCAGGTCATGGCAGCAGGATCGCGGCGCTGGCATCGCTGTGCGCTCGCCGCGCTGCTGGGGCTGATCCCGGCGACCAGCGCGTGGAGCGCCGCCTCCTGCGCGCAGGGCGTGCTCGAGGATCTCGGCTGGCAGGTCGACGCCGCTGATATCGCCGCGCCGGTCGTGCACGGTGGTCCGGTCTGCGAACGTGCCGATCTGCGCCAGGCCCAGAGCGCCGGCGACCTGCGTGTGCAGCTGCCGCGCCAGTGGTCGGCGGCGCAGCGGCAGGCCTGGCTGCCCACATTGTTCGATAACCCGGCCACGGTCTGCGCGTATGCCTTCCAGCTTGGCGCCGCCACGCGCCGCGCGACGACCGCGCTGCAGGACAACGATGGCTTCCGCTTCTCGGCACTGCAGCTGGGCTGGATCGGTTTCGGTGCAGGCGGCGCGCAGGCCAAGGGCTGGGAGCGCTTCCGCAGCTTCGGTCGCGGCTATCAGCCGGCCGAGGCCAACAGCGCGGCACTGCAGACCTTCTACGAGGGCCGCGTACGGGCCGAATGCGGGGTCGGCCGCCAGGTCGCGCAGTTGGCGACCCAGCGCGAGCTGTACGGCGATGCCGCGTTCGATCGCGAGTTCTCGGCCGATGAGCTCTCCATCGGCACCTTCCTGACCCTGCACGAGACCGACAGCATCCTGCTCGGCCGGCACGCCGGTGAGTTCCTGGCCGATGGCAAGGCGAAGCAGACCGCCCTGCGCGGGCGGCAGGCCTTCGTCGGCACGCCCGGTTTCATCGAGCACGTGTTCGAGCGGAAGTACCTGGACGACATCAACAACCAGGCCGAGAACTTCGTGGTGGTCGATGTCAGCGATGCGGCGGCACGCGCGCTGCGCGAGCACGAGGGCTTTGCCTACTACGACCAGATCAACCGGCGCATCTGGGCGCTGGCCCAGCGCATGCCGGGCCCGGGGCCGCGCCGGTTCGAGCGGCTGCTGATCGAGCGTGATCCGATCTGGCGGCGCGAGGTACCGGCCGAGCAGCAACCGCTGCTGAAGGAACTGGATGCCTTGCTGGACGATCCGTTCTACCAGGGGTTCCTGATTTACGTGCATCCTCGGGGTATACGTCCTATCGGGTACCACATCGCACGCCTGCTCGATCGCAATCCGCGTACACCATTCGCGATCGAACTGGGGCTGCACAACCTGCATACCACGCTGTATCGGCGCTGGATCGACGCACGCCTTCGCCAGTGCGATTCCCCGCCGTCAGCGTTCCCGCAAGACAACACGACAACAGAGCAAAGGTGATACATGGATATTGCAATGATCGGGCTGGGCCGCATGGGCGCGAACATGGCCGAGCGGCTGCACCGTGGCGGCCACCACGTGATCGGCGTCGATCCGGGTGAGGCCGCCCGCAGCGCGGCGGCCGCGCGTGGGTTCGAGGTCAGTGCCTCGATCGCCGAGACGCTCGCCGCGCTGCCGGTCCCGCGCGTGGTGTGGCTGATGGTGCCGGCCGGCGTGGTCGACCAGACCCTGGCATCACTCTCGCCGCATCTGTCCGAGGGCGATGTGGTGATCGACGGCGGCAACTCGTACTACAAGGACTCCATGCGCCGCAGCGAACAGCTGCAGGGCGAAGACGTGACCTACATCGATTGTGGCACCAGCGGCGGCGTGTGGGGCCTGCAGGAGGGCTACAGCCTGATGATCGGCGGTGACACGGCGGCGGTCGAACGGATCGGGGCGATCTTCCGCACCCTGGCGCCGGGCGAGGACCGTGGCTGGGCGCATGTGGGGCCGAGCGGGGCAGGGCACTTCTGCAAGATGGTCCACAACGGCATCGAGTACGGGATGATGCAGGCCTACGCGGAAGGCTTCGCGCTGATGCAGCACAAGACCGGGTTCAACCTCGATCTGGCGCAGGTGGCCAAGGCCTGGCAGCACGGCAGCGTGGTGCGTTCGTGGCTGCTCGATCTCAGTGCCGATGCACTGGGCCGCAACCCGCAGCTGGATGGCATCGCGCCGTACGTCGAAGACTCCGGCGAAGGCCGTTGGACCGTCGCCGAGGCGATCGATCTGGATGTGCCGGCCCCGGTGATCACGCTGTCACTGCTCGAACGATTGCGCTCGCGCGAGAAGAATTCCTTCAGCGACCGTCTGCTGGCGGCGATGCGCAACGAGTTCGGCGGTCACGCGATCAAGACCACGTAACACGGATCGATGCGGGCCGGCCGAACCCCATCGTCCGGCCCGCATTCCTGCATGGCGTGGAGCTACGTGGGCTGGCGTGACCGATTCAAAGGGTCACCCGCCGCCCGCTGCGTGCACTCTCTGCGCCCGCATCCAGCAGGCGCATCAGCTGCAGCGCCTGCGCCGTGCTGACCGGCGCTTCGCCCACGCCCAGCATTGCATCGCGGAAGGCCGCATAGAACGCCCGGTAATCGCCGGGCATGTTGTCCACGGTGCTGCGCCGGGTGTGCCCGTCGGCATCGATCCGCACCAGATGACCGTGCTGCGGGTCCAGTCCCCAGCCCGGGGCGCCCGGGGCAATGCCTCGCCGCAGCTGATCCTCCTGCACGTCCAGCCCGTCCTTCAGATAGCTGCCGGCATCGCCATGCACGATGAAGCGCGGACCGGAGGCGGCCACCAGCGAGCCGGCATGCAGGATCGCGCGATGCCGGGGGTAATGCAGCACCGCATGGAAGTAGTCGTTGCCGAGCGCGTGTTCGCGCTGCGCCATCAGGTCCACACTGATCGCGCCGGGCCAGCCGAACAGCTGCAGCATCTGGTCCAGCAGGTGCGGCCCCAGATCCATCCACAGCCCGCTGCCGGGCGCATCGCTTTCGCGCCAGCGCTCGCGCACCTGCGGGCGGAAGCGGTCGAAGTGGGAATGGCATTCGGCGACGTGGCCGATACTGCCGCTGTCGATCACCTGCTTGAGCGTGAGGAAGTCGGCATCGTGGCGGCGGTTCTGGAACACCGTGACCACACGCTCCGCGTCGTGCGCGGCCTGCACCACCGATTCGGCTTCCGCCACGGACAGCGCGAAGGGTTTGTCGACCAGCACATGTTTGCCCGCCGCCAGTGCCGCGCGCGCCAGCGGTGCATGCGCATCGTTGGGCGTGGCGATCACCACCGCGTCCACCGCCGGGTCATCGAACACCGCCTGCGGGTCATCGCAGATGCGCACATCGGTGAAGCTGCGCAGCAGGCGATCACGTTGCGAGCTGACGATGCTGTGCAGTGCAAGCCCTGGCGTATGCAGGATCAACGGCGCATGGAACACGCTGCCGGCCAGCCCGTAGCCGATCAAGGCGACCTGAAGTGTGGCGGCCATGGTGCGCTCCAACATAACGGGGCAGGACAGCGTAACGGCTGCGCGCGCGGGGCGGAAATCTGAACGATCCGGCGCCAACCTGAGTGGTTCACGGCAACGTTATGCGGCGCCCACGTCCTGTCCACGGCCGTGCACGGACACTGGCTGCACATCCGCAAAGGAATTCGAACATGACCAACACGACCCGTAATCTGCTTGCTGCTTCGCTGGCCCTGGGCATGGTGCTGGGCACCTCGACTGCCATGGCCAAGGATCCGCCGAAGACCGATCATGCCGCGATGACCCACGCCGACAAGCACGACTCGGCCGAGCCGGTTACCGACAGCTGGATCACCACCAAGGTCAAGACCGACCTGCTGACCAGCAAGAACGTCCCGGGTACCGAAGTGAAGGTGGAGACCGTCAATGGCGTCGTCACCCTGACCGGGACCGTGGCCAGCCAGGCCGAACATGACAAGGCGGTGCGCGTGACCCAGCAGATCAAGGGCGTCAAGCGCGTCGATGCTGCCAACCTGAAGGTGGCTGCGACCGCCGCACGCTGAGCCCCACCGCTGCATCGCTGAACAGGGCGCGCCTTCGGGCGCGCTCTTTTTTTTGCAGGCCGCCTGCCCCGTATTCACAAAGGGGTGGAGTATATTCACCGCTTCGCCATTGCCGATGGGGCTGCGCGGGCCGGCGCTGCCGCCTGGGCCGGGTCGTCGATGGCATCGAGCTGAAGAGGGACTATGGCGCTGGTGTTCAGTGATCAAATCTGGGACCGCTGGCGTCTGCCGGCCTTGGCCCTGGCGGCGGTAGCCATCATCGTGGTGCCGTGGCTCACCCTGCGCAAGCTGGCCAATGACAACATCGATGCGATGAACTGGGTCACCCATACCCAGGATGTCGGGGTGGCGGTCTACCAGCTGCAGGCCGATGTCCGCGATGTGGAATCCGCGGCGTTGACGATGTCCAAGGGCATCGATGCCCCCGGCCTGCGTGAGCGGTTGGCCCAGGCCGACGACATTCCGGGGCGGCTGGCGCGGTTGGCGGAACTGACCCGCGACAATCCCGATCAGCTGGTCCGGATCGGTCGCATCCAGTCCATGCTCGAGCGCCGGATGGAACTGGCCAAGCAGTTGGCCCGTTCCTCGCCCGATGCCGATCAGCGCCAGCTGGTGGCCGACCTGACCACGCGCTACCCGATCCGCAGCCTGGTGGAAGAACTCCAGGCCACCGAGGAACAGCTGCTCAAGCAGCGCTCAACGCTGTTTGCCGCACAGCAGCGGCAGGGCGAGTTCGTCTCCTGGTCGGCGCTGGTGGTGCAGTTGCTGTTGCTCAGCCTGGTGCTGTGGCTGTTGCAGCGGCAGATCCGCCACCGCCTCTCCGCCGAACGTGCCTCGCTGCGCGCGGCCGAGCGCGCGGCCTCGGTGCTGCATACCGTGCGCGAACCGATCGTGCTGCTCGACCGCAGCTTGCGGGTACAGATGCACAACCCCGCGTTCGCCGAACTGTATGGGCTGGACGAGGAGACATCGCCCGAGGGGCTGCCGCTGGACAGCATCGGCGACGGTGCCTGGGCCGATGCGGTGGTCCGCCAGCGTCTGACCGATGTGCTGCTGCGCGGCCGCGAGCTGTGGGACTACGAGCACGAACAGCGCACCGCCGATGACGTGGTGCGCATCATGCTCATCAACGCGCGCCGCATGCCGTTGCCCGACAAGGACGACGAAGTGGTGCTGATGACGGTCAGCGATGTCACCGTCCAGCGCGCCGTGCAGCTGCGGGTGGAAGAGCTCAATCGCCAGCTGGAAGGGAAAGTAGAGCAGGTCTCCGAGGTCAACCGCGAACTGGAAGCATTCAGCTACTCCGTCTCGCACGATCTGCGCGCGCCGCTGCGCCACGTGGCCGGCTTCTCGGACAAGCTGACCCGCCACCTGGGCGAGGGCGCGGACGAGAAGTCGCTCCATTACCTTGGCGTGATTTCCAATTCGGCCAAACGCATGGCCGCGTTGATCGACGACCTGCTGGTCTATTCGCGCCTGGGCCGGGCGGCGATGCGGCTGCAGGCCGTGGACATGCAGTCGCTGGTGGCCGACACCCGCGCCATGCTCGATGCCAACCAGCAGAGCGAGTCGGAGAGCAGCGGGGTGCCGCACCATATCGACTGGAAGATCGCGCCGCTGCCGATCATTGTTTCCGATGAAAACATGATGCGGCAGGTCTGGCTGAATCTGCTCGGCAACGCGATCAAGTATTCTTCCAACCGCGAGCCGGCCCGGATCGAGGTCGACTACAAACTGCAGCCGGACGGCAGCCATCTGTTCACCGTGCGCGACAACGGCGCCGGGTTCGACATGGCTTACGCCGGCAAGCTGTTCGGGGTGTTCCAACGGCTGCACAAGGCCAGTGACTACCCCGGCACGGGCATCGGCCTGGCCAGTGTCCGCCGGGTGTTGACCCGCCACGGGGGCCGTATCTGGGCCGAGTCGGCGGTCGATCAGGGCGCCACGTTCCACTTCGTTCTTCCACCCGCGCTCGACGCAATCAACAAGGGCTCCGCCGCATGACCGCTCTCCGTACCATCCTCCTTGCCGAGGACAGCCCCGCCGACGCCGAGATGGCCATCGACGCATTGAAGGAGGCCCGCCTGGCCAACCCGATCGTGCACGTCGAAGACGGCGTGGAAACGATGGATTACCTGCTGCGCCGTGGCGCCTTCGCCAACCGCGATGAAGGCCTGCCGGCCGTGCTGCTGCTGGATATCAAGATGCCGCGCATGGATGGGCTGGAAGTGCTCAAGGAAATCCGCAACACCGAGGAGCTCAAGCGGCTGCCGGTGGTGATCCTGTCGTCCTCGCGCGAGGAAAGCGATCTGGCGCGCAGCTGGGACATGGGCGTGAACGCCTACGTGGTCAAGCCGGTGGACGTGGACCAGTTCTTCGGCGCCGTGCAGACCCTGGGCAAGTTCTGGGGCTTGATCAACCAGGCACCGGAGATCGAGTAAGCCCATGCCGCTGACCGGCCCCGCCCTGGGTGCGCTGCGGATCCTGCTGATCGAGGATTCGCCGGAAGACGCCGAACTGATGTGCGAGCAGATGCTCGACGCTGGCCTGGAGGCGAGCTTCGAGCGGGTCGAGAGCGCGCAGGAACTGCGTGAGGCGCTCGAGCGCGCCGCGCCGGATATCGTGCTGTCCGACCTGAGCATGCCCGGCTTCTCCGGCAATGAAGCGCTGCAGATCGTGCGCGCCGCGTTGCCCGAGGTGCCCTTCATCTTCGTGTCCGGCACGATGGGTGAGGAAAACGCGGTGGCCGCCCTGCACCAGGGCGCCAACGATTACATCATCAAGCACCAGCCGGCGCGTCTGCCCTCGGCGGTGGCGCGTGCCGTGCGCGAAGCGCGCAGCGCGATCGACCGCCAGCGGGTGGAAGCCGAGCTGATGCGCGCGCAGCGTCTGGAAAGCCTGTCGCTGCTGGCGGCCGGCCTGAGCCACGACCTGCGCAACATCCTGCAGCCGCTGCTGATCATGCCGGACCTGATGAAGGCGCGGACCGACGATCCGCAGCTGCACCATCTGGCCGACATCATCGCCGAGTGCGGCCGGCGCGGGCATGAGATGGCCGAATCGATGCTGTCCTTCGTGCGCGGTTCGCGCAACAGCAGCGAGCACATCTGCCTGGTCCACCTGTTCGAAGGGGTCGAGCTGCTCCTGCGCAGCAACCTGCCGGCCAAGGTCACCCTGCACCTGGAGGTGGCCGATGGCCTGGCGGTGGATGCCAACTACACCGAGCTGCAGCAGGTCCTGCTCAACCTCGCGTTGAATGCCATCCAGGCCATGCCGGACGGCGGCCGGTTGACCCTGCGCGCGGCATCCGCCGCCGATACGCATGGCGAGGACTGGTTGCGGATCTCGGTGACCGATGAAGGCATCGGCATGGATGCCGACACGCTGTCGCATCTGTTCAATCCCTTCTTCACCACCAAGGCCACCGGCACCGGTCTGGGCCTGATTTCGTGCAAGCGCATCATTGAAGGCGCACACGGCAGCATCCACGTCGACAGCCAGCCGGGTGTCGGCACCCGCTTCGATCTGCTGCTGCCGATGCGCGAGATCGCCGACACCGCCGCTGCGGTCGATGGGCCGATCGCCGCCGGTACCGGCCAGTCCATCCTGGTCGTGGATGGTGAGGCGACGCGGCTGTCGCTGCTGGGCAATGCGTTGTCCAGCCAGGGCTATCACCTGCAGCTGGCCTCCGATGGTGCGGCCGCGCTGCGCTGGATGCAGCAGGAGAGCATGCCGGCCCTGGTGATCGCCGATGCCGGCTCCAAGCTGCTCTCGGCCAGCCACCTGCTGGGCGAGATGGCCACGCTGGGCTACCGCGGCCCGGCGCTGGTGCTGGAAGAAGCCGAGGTGACGGTGCCGCTGGCGGTGTTCCCGCCGGGCATCAATGTGCACGTGCTGCGCAAGCCGCTGGAAATGCAGCAGGTGTTCCGTTCGGTCGCCGAGGCGCTGGAAACCGCCTGATCAGGCCTCCCAGGGAAACCGGGGGAGGCTGGCCACGGCCTGTTCGAGCTTGAAGGACCAGTTGCCGTGGATTTCCGCGTAGAGCGGGCTGTCGCCGGCCAGGCGCATGCGCTGGGTGATGCGCAGGTCATCCTTGCGGATCAGCACCAGATCCACCGGCAGCCCGACCGACAGGTTGGAGCGGATGGTCGAATCCAGCGAGACGATGGCGGTGCGCGCAGCGTCTTCCAGCCGCGTCTGCGGGCGCAGGATCCGGTCCAGGATCGGCTTGCCGTACTTGGACTCGCCGATCTGCAGGAACGGGGTCTCCGGCGAGGCCGCGATCGCATTGCCGAGCGGATAGATCATGTACAGCCCCGGATGCTCGCCGCCGATCTGGCCGCCCAGGATCAGCGTGGCCTGGGTCACGATGCCGTCCTGGCCCGCCTCATGCGTGCTGGATTTGACCTGGCTGTCGAGCAGCACCCGGCCCACGTACTCGGCCACCTCGAACAGATGCCGGTAGGCGCGCAGGTTTTCCGGACGTTGTTCCTCCACATCGCGGCGCAGCCGTGAGATCAGCAGCTGGGTGGTCGCCAGGTTGCCCGCGGCCATGATGACGAAGGCGGCTTCACCGGGAAACTCAAACTCGTGCAGCTTGCGGTGCACGCGTACGTCGTCCAGCGACGCGTTGGTGCGGGTGTCGGCGGCGAAGACCAGGCCTTCGTCCACCTCGATGCCGACGCAATAGGTCATGTCGGTGTCCTATGATGTGCACCCCGATTCTATGCGCTGGGCATGTTGCCCCCGTGTGGAATCGCCCCACGTACGCTGAATACCATGACCACTGCGCTCCTGAGCCTGGGCAGCAACCTGCAGCCGCAACAGCACCTTCACGCCGCGGTGGAAGCGCTGCGCGCGCGTTTTGGCGCGATCGCTGTATCGCCGGCCTACCGCACTGCCGCGGTCGGCTTCGACGGCCCGGATTTCCTCAACAACGCCGTGGCGATCGAGACCGATCTGCCGCTGCAGACGCTGGATGACTGGCTGCACGCGCTGGAGGATGCCCACGGCCGCGACCGCAGCGGCCCGCGCTTCAGCGACCGCACCCTGGATATCGATGTGGTGTTCTACGGCGACCTGATCGTGGAAGGCCCCGGCCACCTGCGCATCCCGCGCCCGGAGCTCAAGCACGCCTTCGTGCTCAAGCCGCTGGCCGACATCGCGCCGGACTTCCGCGACCCGGTCAGCGGGCTGACCCTGGAGGCGCTGTGGCGGGCCCATCGGCAGTTCGGCGAGCCGTTCGACACGATGGAGCTGGTGCCGGTCTGATCGATGCGGTAGGTACCGACCGTTGGTCGGTACGGGGCCCGCATGCGACCACCAACGGTGGCCGCCTACGACAACGTCCGCCCACCATCCACGCGCAGCGTGTGCCCGGTGACGAACGCGGCCTCGGTGGCCAGCCAGTACACCGCCTCGGCGATCTCCTCCACCGTGCCGGTACGGGCCAGCGGCGTGCGCGCCAGCAGCGCCTGCTGGGCGAAATCGTCCTTGCCCTGTTCCGGCCACAGGATGGCGCCAGGGGCGACCGCGTTGACCCGTACCTTGGGCGCCAGTTCCAGCGCCAGCGAGCGGGTGACCATTTCCAGGGCTGCCTTGGCGGCGGCGTACACCGGGTGGTCACGCATCGGCTGGGTACCGTGCAGATCGGTCAGGTTGACGATGCTGCCCTGCTGGCGGCGCAGGTGCGGCGCGGCGGCCTGGGCCAGCAGCAGCGGCGCGCGGGCGTTGACCGCGAACAGGTCGTCCCATTGCGCGGCGGTGATCTGGCCGAGCAGGGTGGGGTAGAAGTTGGAGGCATTGTTGACCAGGCTGTCCAGACGGCCGAACTGGGCCACGGTCTGGTCGATCAGATCGGGCAGGGCATCGGCATCGCGCAGATCCGCCTGCAGCGCCAGCACGCTGCCCGGGCGCAGCATGTCCATGTCGAAGGCCATCTGCTGCAGCTCGGTCGTGGAGGTGTGGGCGTGCAGCACCACCGACCAGCCACAGGCGTGGAACTGGCGGGCGATGGCCGCGCCGATCCGGCGCGCGCTGCCGCTGATCAGCGCCACGGGCGCGGTATCGGTCATCGGGGGTACTCCCTGCTCAGGCTATGCTGTGCATTGTCACCGCAATCGCCCGCGCCATGCATTCCCCACTGCCCACCCCCGAATCCGACGCCCTGGCCCACAGCGACGAGCTGGCTGCGGCGCTGCGTGCTGAAATCCTCGCCAACGGCGGCGCGATGCCGTTCTCCCGTTTCATGGAGCTGAGCCTGTACACCCCCGGTTGGGGCTATTACAGCGCCGGTGCCAGCAAGTTCGGTGCCGCCGGCGATTTCACCACCTCGCCGGAAATCGGCGCGCTGTTCGCCGCCACGCTGGCCAATGCGATCGCCCCGGTGATGCAGCAGCTCGGCCCGGAAGCGCGTTTCATGGAAGTGGGGGGCGGCAGCGGCGCGTTCGCCGAAGTGCTGCTCAAGCGCATGCTGGAACTGGACGCGCTGCCTGAGCGCTACGCGATCCTGGAGCCCAGCGCGGACCTGCGCGAGCGCCAGCGCGAGCGCCTGGAAAAGGCGCTGATCCCGCCCGTGTTCGCCCTGGTGGAGTGGCTGGACGGCCCGTTCGATGACGACTGGGACGGCATGGTCTTCGCCAATGAAGTGATCGATGCCTTGCCGACGCCGCGCTTCCTCGCGCGCGATGGCATGGTGTACGAGGAAACCGTCGAGCTGGATGCACAGGGCGCCTTCGTGCGCGGCGCGCAGCCGGCCGATGCGATGCTCACCGCAGCGGTGCGGCATGTCGAGCACTACCGCGAGAAGCCCTTCGCCGATGGTTACCGTTCCGAACTGCTGCCGCAGCTGCCGTACTGGATCCAGGCGATCGCCGGCGGCCTGAAGCGCGGCGCGATGCTGTTCGTCGATTACGGCTACCCGCGCAACGAGTATTACCAGGACGACCGCGACGACGGCACGGTGCGCGCGTTCTATCGCCATCACGTGCACAACGATCTGTACCGCTGGCCGGGTCTGCAGGACCTGACTGCCTCGGTGGATTTCACCGCGTTGGCCGAGTCGGGCACCGGTGCCGGATTCGAACTGGCCGGTTACTGTACGCAGGCCAGTTTCCTGCTCGGGAACGGGCTGGATACCCTGCTGGAGAAAGCCGATGCGCGCACCGACGAGATCGGCCGCGTGCGCCTGCGCGATCAGGTGAAAAAGCTGACCCTGCCGACCGAGATGGGCGAGCGCTTCCAGGTGATGGGCTTCCAGCGTGATGTCGATTTCGAACCCGCCTTCGAACTCGGCGATCTGACCTGGCGGCTGTAACGTGGCGGCCCCGGATCTGTTGAAGCCGCTGCGCTGGCCGCGGTTCTGGCTGGCGCTGTGGTGGGGGGCGGTATTGGGCACGATCGTGGTCTGCCTGATTCCGCCGCCGCCGCTCGCATTGCCGGAGAACAGCGACAAGGTCGAGCATTTCCTCGCCTATTTCCTGCTGGCCGCCTCCGCCGTGCAGATCTACCAGCGGCGTGCGGCGCTGGTCTGGGCCGCGGTCGGCCTGGTCGCGCTGGGCATCGGCATCGAATTCGCGCAGGGCGCCTTGACTGTCAACCGCATGGCCGACCCCATGGATGCGCTGGCCAACAGCGTTGGCGTACTGGCCGGCATGGCGATCGTATTCACCCCGTTGCGCGATCTGCTGGTGCGCCTGCGCGGTTGATGGGTGTGACGTCGGCGACGCACAACCGGTAGTGCCGGCCGCTGGCCGGCACCCCGGTGCCCCGATTACCGCGGCAACAGCGTCATCTCATCCAGCACCCACATCGTCGGCCGGGTATCGCCGGTGAAGCGCACGCACAGGTTCTGCGTACCCTTCAGCGACCGCGGCAATGCCGCCTCCAGCGTGATGAAGCCATCGGCGCCCGGCGCGGCCGGCAGCGTGACGCTGGCCAGCGGTTTGCCATCGCACTGCCCGCCGAGGATGTCCATCTCCCCGTGTGCGCTGCGCTTGGGCGCGAAGCGGCGGTTCGGCTCGTCGTGGGCCAGCTGGAAGTAGTACGGGATCTGCCCGGCCCGCACGCGCAGTTTGGCGATGCCCTCCACGTCCGCGTCTTTCCACAACCAGCACGGGTTGAAGATGTCCACGTTGAAGATCGCGCGCTCGCCATCGGCCGGGCCGTCGTCTTCCAGGCGCAGCAGCAACTGGCCTTCGCCCGGGCACTGCGCGAGATGTTCGTCGGTCCGCGACAGCAGCGACGCGGCGGTGACATCGAAGCGGCTGGCCGCCTTGGCCAACGCCTGGCCGTTGAAGAACGTGGCCGCCTGCAGCGCCACCGGCAGCGGCTGCTGCAGCGGGGCGGTGTAGCGCGGTGACTGCGCGGTGACCGCGCTGCCATCCACGCTGTAATGGATGTCGTAGCCGAGCGCGGTGCGCAGGGCCAGCGTCGCGGTGCCGGCGGCGCGGTCGTCCGTGCTGTCCAGCTCCACCTGGAACGGCGTCTGCGCATACGCGATGCCCATCGCATGGTAACGCTGCAGCTGCGCTGGCAGGCGCGCCAGGAAATCCGCATAGTCGCGGCGCTCGCGCGGCGACCAGCCGGTCTCGGCCACCGCGGCCAGGCGCGGGAACAGGTTGTGCTGCAGACGCGCGTAGCTGCGCGTGTGCTCGGTGAACATGTTGGCCTGCAGGCCGAGGATGTGGTGCTGCTTGTCCTTGGCCAGCGCGTCCGGCACCGGCTCGAAGCCGTACACACGTGCCAGCGGAATCGTCGCCGGGCGGCCCGGCGGTTCGTTCGGTGAGTTGGTCTGCAGGTAGTCCATGTACATGTCGGTCACCGGCGACATGACCACGTCGTGGCCCTCGCTGGCGGCCTTGAGGCCGCCCTCGGTGCCGCGCCAGGACATCACCGTGGCTTCCGGCGGCAGCCCGCCCTCGAGGATTTCATCCCAGCCGATCAGGCGCCGGTCGTGTTGTTCCAGGAAGGTCTCCAGGCGCTTGATGATGTGGCTCTGCATTTCCATCTCATCGCCGGCGCCCACGTCGCGCATGCGTGCCTGCACCCGTGCGGAGGCCTCCCACTGGTCCTTGACCGCTTCGTCGCCACCCACGTGCACGTACGTGGCCGGGAACAACGCGATGACTTCTTCCAGCACTTTCTCGAGGAACTCGAGGGTGCTGTCGTCGGTGTTGAACAGGTTCGGGAAAACGCCCCATTCGCTCAGCGGCTTGAGTGGGGTGTCGATCGTGCCGAGTTCCGGGTAGGCCGCGATCGCTGCGGTGGCGTGGCCGGGCACGTCGATTTCAGGAATGACCTGGATATGGCGCGCGGCGGCATACGCGATCACCTCACGGATCTGGTCCTGCGTATAGAAGCCGCAGTACGGGCGCTCGGCGCCGGTGACCGGGTCACGGCCGCCATCGCCGGCCGGAATGCGGCAGCTGCCGATGCCGGTCAGTTTCGGGTAGCGCTTGATCTCCATGCGCCAGCCCTGGTCATCGGTGAGATGCCAATGGAAGGTGTTGAGCTTCTGCTCGGCCATCGCATCGAGGACCTGCTTGATCTCATCCAGGCTCTGGAAGTGGCGGGCCGAATCGAGCATCAGGCCGCGCCAGCTGAAACGGGGCGCATCGTCGATACGCAGCGCCGGGAGTTTGCCATCGCTGCCGCCGGTGAGCAGCTGCGAGAGCGTGGCCGCACCGTAGAACAGGCCGGCTTCGGTGGCGGCCTGCACGGTCGCGCCACGCGCGTCCGAACGCAGCTGGTAGCCCTCGGTACCGGTCTTGAGCGTCGCATCGAGCACGAAGCGGATGCCGTCCTTGCCGCGTCCTTCGCTGACCGTTACCGCCGGGCCGCCGCTGTCGCGCAGCAGGGTGGCGAACTGCGTGGCGACGCGCTGGGCGGCCTGGCCCTGTGCACGGACCGGCGTGGCGGCGGTCACGGTGTACCCGGCGCTGTCGATGCGATCGACCTTGGCGGGCGCGGGGATCAGCATCAGCGAACCGGGCAGGGCCTTCGGGCCAGCCGGTGCCTGTGCGTCGGCAGCCTGGGCCAGCGGTGCGAGGGAGAGCGCCAGTGCGAAGGACAGCAGCGACAGCGAGGTACGACGGGTGCGGGTGTGCATCGGGTCATTCCTTTGTAGCGAATCGGGTTCCACCTGTGAAACGGGCCCGGAAATCCGGGCCCGTTTCAGGTGTGCAGCGTGTTACCGCGGCGATCAGTACTTGAAGCGGAAGTTCAGATAGTACTGGCGGCCGTTGGAGTAGAACGAGGTCGGAATCAACGCGCTCTGGTAGTACTTGTAGGTCGGGTTGTTGAGGTTCAGGCCATCCAGGCTGATGCTCAGCCAGTCGGTTGCCTTGTAGCTCAGCGACGCCGACAGGGTGCCGAAGTCATCCTGGTAGTACGGGTTGGTACCGGACAGGCTGATCAGGAACGAGGAACGGCGGGTGTAGCTGACGCGGGCGCCGAAGCGTTCGTTCTCGAAGTACGCACCCACGTTGTAGGTGTTCTTCGAGGTGCCCAGCAGGTTGTTGGTGCCATCGGCCCAGGTGTGGTTGGTCTTGCCATTGGCGTAGGTGTAGTTGGCGTTGACGCCGAAGTACTCGCCGATCGGCTGCTCGTAGGCCACTTCCACGCCGGTGACCTGCCCATCGGCATTGATCGGGGTGGAGATGTCGTAGGTTTCAAGCTGGTTGGTCAGTTCGCTGAAGAGCTGGCGCTGGACCACGTCGAAGGCGATGTAGTCCTTCAGGCGCATGTGGTACGCGCCCAGCGACAAAAGGCCGCGCGGCATGAAGTACCACTCCAGGTTGGCATCCAGGTTGCTGGACAGGGTCGGCTTCAGGTCGGGGTTGCCGCCACCGCCGGTCTTGTTCAGATCCGAACCCCACGACGACGCACCCAGTGCCGAGTAGTCCGGCAGCGTCTGGGTCTGCGACGCGGCCACGCGCAGCACCAGGTCATCGTCCAGGGCGAACTTGATGTTGGCGCTCGGCAGCACGCGGTCGTGCTTGTTCTCGAAGGCCTGGCGCTGCCACATGCCGAACAGGCTGCGCACGTCGGCGCGGGCCGGATCGCTGACGGCCAGGTAGGTGTCGATGTCCTGCTTGATGTTGACGTAGCGCAGGCCGATGTTGCCGCTCCACCAGTCACCGGTGAAGTTGGCCTGCACGTAACCGGCGAAGTTCTTTTCCTTCACCTTCCACTCGGCACCGTAGTTGTGGCGGCCGTCGGGACCGTCGTTGCCGGCCAGCCAGGTCGAGTTGTTGACGATGGCGTTCTGCAGCGCATCCGGGGTGTAGTACCAGATGTTGCGCGGGAAGGTGCCGCCCACGCCGCTGGCGAAGTTGCCCGGGTACTGCCCGGTGGCGCTGCCGCGCAGTGCGGACCAGATATCGCCCGGGCTGGCGCCTTCCGGTGACAGGGCTTCACGTTCGTGGTCGGCGAAGCGCAGGCCGAAGTCGATCGAGCTCAGCGTGCCACCGTTGCTGAAGTACTGGTTGAAATCCAGCGACGCCCAGTCTTCCTTGTCCTCTGCCTTGACCAGCTGGTTGCCCCAGGTGCCGAAGCTGCTGACGCCTGCTTCGCTGAGGTCGCCACCGATGTTCCAGTCGACCGGGGAGCCGGCGCCGTGGCTGGCGTAAGACGCGCCGCCACCCTGGCCGACGGTGACTTCGGCGATGAACTGGCGCGGGGTTTCGCCGGTGCCCTTGGTGGTGCCGGCCTGGAACTTCGCATTGAGGTTGTCGTTGATCTGCCAGTCCGCGTCGAAGGTGACGTAGCTGCTCTTGGCGGTGGCCTCGCGGTAGATCATGTCGTACACGCCGTAGTTCGTACCGGGAACACCGGTATACGTCGCGTTGGTGATCACGCCATCCACCACGGTGTAACCCGGGTCGGGGGCCTGGGTCCGGCCGAAGCCGCTGCCGAACATCATGAAGTTGCGGTTGTAGTTGTTTGCTTCCAGTTCGGACGTGAAGCCGCTCAGGCCCAGGGTCAGCGTGTCGATCGGCTTCCACTGCACGGTGACCATGCCACCCTTGCGCTTGCGGGTCTGCTCGAACAGGGTCGAACCCAGCAGGCCGGGAATGGACAGGCCTTCCAGGTCCGGACGCGGCGCCTGCAGGAACTGGCCCGGATTGGCCGGATCGGGGATGCCTGCCACGACCGGATCGGTCGCCTTGAGCGCGAAGAAGCCGCCCGGGATTTCCTGCGCTTCACGGCGCAGTTCGCGCTCCTGGTAGAAGCCCTGCACCAGCACGCCGAAGGTGTTGGCGTCATTCTTGTAGTTGAACAGGGCCGAGTACTGCGGATCGGTCGAGTCGGCCTGGTCCGAGCGCACGGCGCCGATCGATGCTTCGGCCGTGAACTGCTTGGCGAACTGCAGCGGGGTACGGGTGATGATGTTGACGGTACCGGTGGTGCCGCCGTCCTGCAGCTTGGCCTGCGAGGACTTGTTCACTTCCACCGAGCTGACCAGCTCGGACGGCAGCAGCGAATAGCTGACGCTGCGGCCGACGTTGTTGCCCTGGCTGAGCACGAACCAGTCGGCCGAGCCGACGCTGTGGCCGTTGATGAGGGTCTGGGTCAGGCTCGGGCTGGTGCCGCGCAGGCTGACACGGTCGGCTTCATCGAAGCCGCCCTCATCGGCGCTGGACGAGCTGATGTTCACGCCGGGCACGCGCTGCAGGGTATCGGCGACGTTGTGCGCGGGCAGCTTGCCCACGTCTTCGGCGGTGACCACTTCCAGGCGCGCATTCGCTTCGCGCTTGGTATCGAGCGACTTCTCCATCGAACCGCGGATGCCGGTGACCTGGATGGTGTCCAGGTCGGTTGCGGCCGGCGTGGAGGCAGGGGCCTGCTGCGCGTGGGCGCTGAAGGCCAGGCAGCTGACGATGGCTGCGGAAAGCAGGGTCTTGCGGGTGTTCATGATGTCTCTCCTCATCACTCGATGGTCGCCGGCGACGGCGTCTGTTTGCTTGCGTCTGGTACGACTGTGCCGCGCGCCTGTTGTCCGGGTGCGCCTTGGGTACTACGTACTGCGTGGTGCGGTGTCCGCAGCGCCGATCCCGGCGCCGTGGCAGATCAGGTGTCCGAGCGGCCGAGATACCAGCTGGCGGCGCCGATGACGCCCAGCTGCCCGTGCTCGACCACCTTCACGGGAATGCGTTCCAGCGCCTCGCGCATCGGCCCCTTGTTGAGGTACCGCTCGACGAAGGTGCTGTTCAACAGGAAATCGCGGATCTGCGGCAGGATGCCGCCGGCCAGGTAGACCCCGCCGGTGACGCCGTACTGCAGCGCCATGTCACCGATCGTGCTGCCGAGCAGGCCGCAGAACACGTCCAGGCTCTGCCGCGCGAGCGGGTCCTGATCGGCCACGGCGGCGGCGGTGATCGCATCGGGGGTGGTCAACGTCGGTGCGTGGCCGTTCAACGCGCACAGGGCGCGATACAGATTCATCAGGCCGGGGCCGGACAGCGCCTGCTCGACCGAGACATGCGACCGGTCGCGCAGCATCTGCCGCACGATCGCCATCTCCAGTTCGGTGGTGGTGGCCAGCGTCGGCTGGCCGGCTTCGGTGGCCAGGACCACCGCGCCATGGGCGGTCGGGATCCATACCGCCGCGCCGAGGCCGGTGCCGGGACCGACCACCAGGGTCGGGCCGCGCGGGGCGGTGGCCGGGCCGGTCAGCTGCAGCACGCCGCTGGCATCGACCTGGGCGGCGGCGTAGGCCACGGCTTCGAAGTCATTGACGATGTACACCTGGTCCAGCCCGACGTCCCGCTCGATCTGCCGCGCCGACAGCGGCCAGGGCAGGTTGGCGGTGATCACCGTGCCGTCGTCGCGGGCATAGCCGGCCGTGGCGACCACGCAATGCGTCGGGCGCGGGCCGTCGGCCAGGAAGTCGGACAGGATCGCGCTGAGGCCGGCGTAATCCGCATTGCGGAACTTGCGGTAGTCCAGCAGCTCCACCGGATGGGCCGGATCGGCGCTGGCCTGGACCCGGCCAACCCGGACATGCGTGCCACCCACGTCGGCGGCCAGGAACGGCGGCGTCGCGGCGGGCGGGGCATGGGCCGGTACAGCGTGGGCGGCGTTGGTCACACGGACTCCATCGGTTGGGCACGGCCAGGGCTGACCCGGCGATTGAGGCGGAGTCTGTAATCGTTCTGACAACGATGTCAACGATAACCTCACACTTTCGATGCTGCGCCGCAACGTGGGTTTGCGCGGGAAAACGTTTTCATCACACTGCCGTCATGTTTTCGCAAACTGCCGTGAATACGGGCTTCGCTCCGCCCGCGCCGAGCGCTGCCGCCAGATTGCGCAGGTGCAGCAAAGGAAAATGCGCGGCGCTGGCGTGAACCAGTTGTTGACAAACCTGGCGGCTGCAACGAATAAATGTGACAACGTTGTTCCCAGCCACTCTTCCGATGCCGCCCAGGCGCCGTCGATGCAGGAGCCTCCTTGATGTCTGCCGTGCCTGCTGCCTCCGCGCGTTCGAGCGTGCTTACCTCGATCCTGATCATCGGCGTGCTGTTCTTCCTGATCGGCTTCTTCACCTGGCTCAACGGCCCGTTGATCACCTTCGTCAAGCTCGCCTTCGAGCTGGACGAGGTCGGCGCCTTCCTGGTGCTGATGGTCTTCTACCTGTCGTATTTCTTCCTGGCCCTGCCGGCCTCGTGGATCCTCAAGCGCACCGGCATGAAGAAGGGCCTGAGCCTGAGCCTGCTGGTGATGGCGGCCGGTGCGGTGGTCTTCGCGCACTTCGCCCAGCAGCGCTGGTACCCGGGCGCGCTCAGCGGCCTGTTCATCATCGGCAGCGGCCTGGCCCTGCTGCAGACGGCGGTCAACCCGTACATCAGCATCCTCGGCCCGATCGAGACCGCGGCCCGGCGCATTGCGCTGATGGGCATCTGCAACAAGATCGCCGGCATGCTGGCCCCGGTGCTGATCGGCACGCTGGTGCTGCATGGCATCGGCGATCTGGACGCCCAGGTGAAGGTCGCCGATGCGGCCGCCAAGACGGTGCTGCTCAATGACTTCGCCGCCAAGATCCAGCTGCCGTACATGGCCATGGCCGGGCTGCTGGTGGTGCTGGCAGTGGGCGTGCTGTTCTCGCCGCTGCCCGAGCTGAAGACCGCTGAAGCCAATGCCACGCCGGCCCGCGCGCCCGGGGTGGCCGAGCGCACCAGCATCTTCCAGTTCCCGCACCTGTGGCTGGGCGTGCTGTGCCTGTTCGTGTACGTCGGCGTGGAAGTGATGGCCGGCGATGCGATCGGCACTTACGGCCACGGCTTCGACCTGCCGCTGGACCAGACCAAGATGTTCACCTCGATCACCCTGGGCGCGATGCTGATCGGCTACCTGGCCGGCCTGGCGCTGATCCCGCACCTGGTCTCGCAGTCGCGCTACCTGAGCATCTCGGCGGTGCTGGGCGTGCTGTTCTGCATCGGCGCGCTGCTGACCCACGGCTATGTCTCGGTGGGCTTCGTGGCGGCCCTGGGCTTTGCCAACGCGATGATGTGGCCGGCGATCTTCCCGCTGGCGATCCGCGGCCTGGGCCGCTTCACCGAGACCGGCTCGGCCCTGCTGGTGATGGCCATCGCCGGTGGCGCGATCATTCCCCAGCTGTTTGCCGTGCTCAAGCAGCACTTCGATTTCCAGTGGGTGTTCGCCGGCCTGATGGTGCCGTGTTACCTGTACATCCTGTTCTATTCGGTGCGCGGCCATCGGGCCGGCCTGCCCCGCGACGGCCAGTGATCGGCGATCATGGACGTCCAACCGGACCGGCAGGAAAAGAGCATGCGCAGAGCGACCATCAAGGATGTGGCTGAGCGGGCCAAGGTGTCGCTGAAGACGGTGTCGCGGGTCATCAACAACGAACCGTCGGTAATGCAGGCCACCCGCGCGCGCGTCCTGCGCGCGATCGCCGAGCTGGACTACGAGCCCGATCCGGCCGCGCGTAACCTGCGCACCGGCACCACGCTGGTGGTCGGGCTGGTCTACGACAACCCCAACCCGTACCACATCATCGGCGTGCAGAACGGCGTGCTCGCCGCCTGTCGCGAAACCGGCTTCGGGCTGCAGATCCACCCCTGCGATTCCAGCTCGCCGATGCTCGCCGAGGAACTGGCCGACTGGGTGCAGCGTTCGCGCCTGGCCGGGCTGGTGCTGACCGCGCCGATGTCCGAGCGCAAGGATCTGGTGGCCGCGCTCACTGCCCGCGGCATCAAGCTGGTGCGCATCATCGCCGCCACCGCCGATCCCGAAGACGGCGCGTGCGTGTTCGTCGATGACCGCGAAGCGGCCTATGAAATCACCGAGCACCTGATCCAGCTGGGCCACCAGCGGATCGGCTTCCTCTGGGGCGGCACTTCGCACAGGTCCAGCGGCGAACGTTACGCCGGCTACGAAGCAGCACTGCGCGACTACGGCATGAGCATCGACAAGCACCTGGTGGTGCAGGGCGATTACACCTTCGATGATGGTTTCCGCGGCGCACGACGGCTGCTGGCGCTGCGCGAACCGCCCACCGCGATCTTCGGCTCCAACGATGAAATCGCCGCCGGCGTGCTGGCGGCAGCCAAGTCCACCGGCATGAACGTGCCCTACGACCTGTCCATTGCCGGTTTCGAGGACAGCCCGTTCTCGCGCCAGTCCTGGCCGCCGTTGACCACCGCCAAGCAGGCCACCGAAGACATCGCCCGGCATGCCGCGCGCCTGCTGATCGCGCAGCTGCGCAGCGATGCCTACGACGACGCACCGCTGCAGCTGCAGAACCAGGGCTTCGTGCCGCAGCTGGTGGTGCGTGGTTCCACCGCGCCGATGCGCCCGCAGGGTGCACGGCTTCCTTCTCCTGAAACGACCTGAGTCCCCATGTCCCTGCCTGCTCCCCACGACACCCTGATGTACCGCGAAGCCGCCGAGGCTGCCGATGTGATCGCCGCGCAGTTCGCGCGCAACCAGGTGGCCGTGGAGACGCTGGCCGCCAGCCTGCGCGCGGCGCCGCCGCCGTTCGTGGTGACCTGCGCGCGGGGCAGCTCGGACCATGCCGCCACTTACGCCAAGTACCTGCTGGAAACGCGCCTCGGGCTGGTGACTGCCTCGGCGTCGCCGTCGGTGGGCTCGGTGTACGAAGCGCCGCTGAAACTGCGGGGCGCGCTGTACATCGTCATTTCGCAGTCGGGCAAGAGCCCGGACCTGCTGCGCAACGCGGAGGCCGCGCGTGCGGCCGGTGCGCGCGTGGTCGCGTTGGTGAACGTGGAGGATTCGCCGCTGGCGCAGCTGGCCGAAACGGTGATCCCGCTGGGGGCCGGTGCCGAGCGCAGCGTGGCGGCGACCAAGAGCTACCTGGCCTCGTTGTCGGCGATCCTGCAGCTGGTGGCCTACTGGAGCCAGGACGCGGCACTGATCGCCGCGCTGCGGGCGCTGCCCGATGCATTGCGCCAGGCCTGGAACAGCGACTGGTCGGCGCTGACTGAGGGCCTGGTGCCGGCGCACAACCTGTTCGTGCTTGGCCGCGGCCTGGGCCTGGGCGCGGCCCAGGAAGCCGCGCTGAAGTTCAAGGAGACCTGCGGCCTGCATGCCGAGGCCTATAGCTCGGCCGAAGTGAAGCATGGCCCGATGGCGCTGGTGGGCCCGGGCTTCCCGGTGCTGGCGTTTGCCCAGCCCGATGAAACCGGCGCGGGCACCCGCGCGGTGCTGCAGGAGTTCGGCGCGCGCGACGCGCAGGTGTGGCTGGCCGACGTCGATGGCGACCTGGCGCTGCCGGTTGCGCCGCACCCGGCCTGCGCACCGCTGCTCACCGTGCAGGCCTTCTATCGCGCCATCAACGCACTGGCGCTGCGCCGCGGGCACAACCCGGACCTGCCGCCGCATCTGAACAAGGTGACGGAAACCGTCTGATGAAAACCGTCCTGCGCAATGCCCGGATCCTGGCCGGCGATGAGTTCCGCGACGACCTGGCAGTGGTGATCGAAGACGGCCGCATCACCGCGCTGGTCTCCGACGCGGCCCCGCAACTGGGCAGCGCCGACGAACAGGTGGACCTGGGCGGTGGCTGGCTGCTGCCGGGCTTCATCGACGCGCAGGTCAACGGTGGCGGCGGCGTGCTGTTCAACAACACGCCCGACGTGGAGAGCCTGCGCACGCTGGCTGCCGCGCACCGCCGCTTCGGCACCACCGGGCTGCTGCCCACGCTGATCAGCGACGATGTGCAGGTGATGCGCCGCGCGATCGACGCAACCCGCGCGGCCATCGCGCAGGGCGTGCCCGGCGTGCTCGGCATCCACCTGGAAGGCCCGTACATCGCGCCGGCGCGCAAGGGCACCCATGACGCCAACAAATTCCGCGTGCCCGACGCTGACGAGATCGCGATGGCGGCCTCGCTCGACAACGGCGTGACCCTGTTGACCCTGGCCCCCGAACGGGTGCCGCTGGAGAGCATCCGCGCGCTGGTCGAACGCGGCGTGATCGTGGCCGCCGGGCATACCGCCGCCAGTTACGAAGAAGCGCGCGCCGGGCTGGACGCCGGCATCCGCGGTTTCACCCATCTCTACAACGCGATGTCGCCGTTGACCGGGCGCGAGCCGGGTGCGGTGGGCGCGGCGCTGGAAGACCGCGACAGCTGGATCGGCATCATCGCCGATGGCGTGCACGTGCACCCGGCCAGCCTGCGCGTGGCGCTGGCGGCCAAGCCGCGCGGCAAGGTGATGCTGGTCACCGACGCGATGCCGCCGGTGGGCGCCGACAGCCCCAGCTATGAGCTGTATGGCGAAGTGATCACGGCCGTGGACGGCGTGGTGCGCAATGCCGCCGGTTCGCTGGCGGGCTCGGCGCTGGACATGGCCACGGCGGTGCGCAACGCGGTGCACCTGCTCGGCCTGCCGCTGGACGAGGCTGCACGCATGGCCTCGCGTTACCCGGCGCAGTTCCTCAACCTGGACGACCGCCTGGGTGAGATCGCCGAGGGCTACCAGGCCGACCTGGTGCTGCTCGACGACGCACTGCAGGTGCGCGCCACCTGGATTGCCGGCGAGCGCGAGGACGCATGACCGCCTCTCCATCGCCACGCATGGGCTCGATCGATGCCCTGCGCGGGCTGACCGTGGCGGCGATGCTGCTGGTCAACAACCCCGGCGACTGGGGCCATGTGTATGCACCGCTGCTGCATGCGGACTGGCACGGCTTCACGCCCACCGACCTGATCTTCCCGCTGTTCCTGTTCATTGCCGGCGTGTCGATGGCCTTCAGCCTGTCGCCGCGCGCGGGCGAGCCTGCGTTGCGCCCGGCCCTGCGCAGTGGCCTGCTGCAGCGTGCGCTGCGCATCGCGGTGGCCGGTGCGGTGCTGCACCTGCTGGCGTGGTGGCTGATGGACCTGCCGGCCTACCGGCTGTGGGGCGTGCTGCAGCGGATCGCGCTGTGCGTGGCGGTGGTCGGGCTGCTGGCGATCCAGACGCGTGCGCGCACGCAATGGGCGGTGCTGGTCGGGCTGCTGCTGGTGTACACGGCGATCCTGCTGGGGGCCTATTCGCTGGCACCGTGGGTCAACCCGGCCAGCCGCCTGGATACCGCGTTGTTCGCGCCGCTGCTCTACAAGTACGACCCGCTGACTGGGCTCGGCCACGACCCCGAAGGGCTGCTGAGCAGCCTGGGCGCGCTCGCCAGCACGCTGCTGGGCCTGCGTGCGGGCGCGTGGCTGCGGGCGGGGCAGGTGGGTGGGCTGGCGGCGCTGGCCACGGCATGCCTGTTCCTGGGCGGTGTAGCGACGCTGTGGCTACCCCTCAACAAGCAGCTGTGGACCCCCAGTTTCGTGCTGTGGACGGGCGGGCTGTCGGTGGCGGCCTTGCTTCTGGCCCACCTGCTGGTGGATCGCTGGGGTGCGCCGGCGCTGGGCCGACGCTTCGGCGTCAACGCCATTGCCGCGTACCTCGGCTCGTCAGCTATGGCGCTGCTGCTGATGGCCAGCGGCGCGTGGGGATGGCTGTACCAGACGCTGTCGGCGCTGCTGCCGACGGCCCCCGCACTGGCCTCGCTGCTGTGTGCGCTGAGCTTCGTGGCGGTGTGGTGGGGCGTGGTGTGGGCGCTGGACGCGCGGCGCATCTACCTCAAAATCTAGGATGGGCATCACGTGCGTTTACCCCCCCATCACGGCGCGGCGGTAAAAGTACTGACGCCGGTCTGCGTAGAAGCACTGGGCCGTTGCCGTACCCCCCTCTTGTAGAACAGGAAAGGCGTATGCGCTCCAAGCCCGCTTCGCCGGCACGCACCGTGCTGGCCGACCGCATTTCATATTGGTTGCGTCGAAGCTGCGGGGGCGCGCTCGGCACGGTCCTGCTGGCCGGTACCGCGCCCGCCTGGGCCGGCTGCGACAACCCCGCGCCCGGGCAGGACCAGACGGTGACCTGCTCGACCGCAGCGCCCAATCCGGATCCGGTGGCGATCGTCACCGCCGGTGGCGCGTCCAACACCACCATCAACGTGCTGGCCAACGCGCAGCTCGGTATCGCCAGCGGCAATGCGATCACCGTGCAGGCCGGTACCGGGCATGTCATCAACAACAGTGGCAGCATCAGCGCCAACGCCGGCCGCGCGCTGCAGCTCAACGGGGCCACCTACCTGACCAACCGCGGCACCCTTGCCGGCAGTACCGGCGGCGTCGTGTCCGGTGCCGGCAACGACCGCATCGACATGCTCGGCGGCAGCATCCAGGGCGGCGTGCTGCAGGGCGCGGGCAACGACACCCTGGTGATCCGCGACGGCGTGATCGACAGCGTCGACCAGGGCGATGGGCAGGACAGCCTGGAGATCAGCGGCGGCAGCGTGACCGGCACCGTGCAGCAGGGCTCGGGCATCGACACCTTCCTGATGACCGGTGGCAGCATCGGCGCCCTGCTGCAGGGCGATGCGCTGGACCGCTTCCGCATGACCGGCGGGCGCATCGTCGGCGCGTTCGACGATGGCGACTACGCCGAAATGACCGGCGGCCGTATCGGCCGGGTCAACATGAAGCTGGACGACAACACCTTCCTGATGTCCGGCGGCACCATCGACGGCAACCTGGTCACCGGTTTCGGCCGCGACACCATCGTGCTGTCCGACGGCTACATCGGCGGCAACATCAGCGTCAGCGGTGGCGACGATGCGGTCACCATCACCGGCGGCACCGTGCGCGGCGAAATCCGGCTGAGCTTCGGCAACGACAGCCTGACCTGGAACGGCGGCGGCGTGGTGCACGGGGCGATCGACTTCGGCGAAGGCGACGATGTCGCGCAGCTGAGCAACCTCAACAACGCCCACCTGGGCGCGCTGCCGTCTTTCGATGGCGGGCTGGGCAACGATGTGCTCGGCCTGGACAACGTCAAGACCAATGGCGTGGCGCGCTTCACCAACTGGGAACAGGTGGCGCTGCGCGACGATACCCAGCTGACGTTCGATGGCACGTGGGTGCTGGGCGACAGCGGCAGCGGCACGGGCAGCCTGGACATCGATGCCACCAGCGCGGTGTTCGGCGGCGGCAGCAACGGCGTCCTCGCCCCGTTCGTGGCCGGGCGGCTGGCCACGCTCACCAATGCCGGCCGCATCGATCTCAGCAATGGGGGCGGCGTCGGCGATACCTTCACCGTGGTGGGCAACTATGTCGGCAACGGTGGCGCGTTGTACCTCAACACGGTGCTGGGCGACGACAGCTCGCTGTCGGACAAACTGGTGATCTCCACCGGCAGCGCCACTGGCACCACCGGCGTGGGCATCCTCAACGCCGGCGGCACCGGCGCGTCCACGGTGGCTGACGGCATCCTGGTGGTGCAGGCGATCAACGGTGCGACCACCGCGCCCACCGCGTTCGCGTTGTACAACCCGGTCGCTGTTGGTGCCTACGAGTATTTCCTGTTCAAGGGCGGCGTCAGCGGCGGCACCAGCGAAAACTGGTATCTGCGCTCGACCCTGGTGGCCAGCGTGACCCCGGCGCCCGCACCGCCGCCGGGTGGAGTCACCACGCCGCCGCCCCCGCCGCCGGAGGGCGCCGGGACCCCGCCGGCGGAGCTGCCACCCGCGCCGCCCCCGCCGCCGGACGTCAATCCGCCGGATGATCCGAACCCGGCCGCGCCCGAGCCGGCCC
>NZ_JBDJLE010000026.1:0-46227 GCF_039673205.1 Stenotrophomonas sp. TWI809
GCGCAGCCACGCATGGCGTGGCTCTACCCCCATGGCGGAGAATTCCATGGCGCCATGGCAAGACCCCCACGGCGGCCGGCCCGCACCGGCCGCCGTGGGGCCTGCCACTACGCCTTGGCCAACGCCTGCTCCAGATCCGCCAGCAGGTCGTCGATGTGCTCGATGCCCACCGACAAACGCACGGTGTCTTCGCTGACCCCCGCCTTCTCCAGTTCGGCCGCATCCAGCTGCCGGTGCGTGGTCGAGGCGGGATGCGTGGCCAGGGATTTGGCATCCCCGAGGTTCACCAGGCGGGTGAACAGCTGCAGTGCATCCAGGAAGCGCGCGCCGGCAGCGCGCCCACCGGGCAGGCCAAAGGTCAGCACGCCGGAGCCGTGGCCGCGCAGGTACTTCTGCACCAGCGCGTGTTCGGGGTGGTCGGGCAGCGCGGCGTAGTTGACCCACGCCACCTTGGCATGGCCCTGCAGGTGCCTGGCAACCGCCAGGGTGTTGGCGTTGATGCGGTCCAGCCGCAGTGCCAGCGTCTCGATGCCCTGCAGGATCAGGAAGGAATTGAACGGTGAGATCGCCGCGCCGGTATTGCGCAGCGGAACCACCCGCGCGCGGCCGATGTAGGCGGCGGGCCCGAGTGCGTCGGTGTAGACCACGCCGTGGTAGCTCACGTCCGGCTCGTTCAAGCGGCGGAAGCGCTGCTTGTGCTCCGCCCAGGGGAAGCGCCCGGAATCCACGATCGCCCCGCCCAGGCTGGTGCCATGGCCCCCGAGGTACTTGGTCAGCGAATGCACGACGATGTCCGCGCCAAAATCGAACGAGCGCTGCAGGTACGGTGTCGCCACCGTGTTGTCCACGATCAGCGGCACGCCATGCGCATGCGCGATCTTCGCCACCGCTTCGATGTCGGTGATGTTGCCACGCGGGTTGCCGATGGATTCGACGAACACGGCCTTGGTGCGGTCATCGATCAGCGCGCCGAACGCCTGCGGATCGCGGTAGTCGGCAAAGCGCGTGTCGATCCCGAACTGCGGCAGCGTGTGCGCGAACAGGTTGTAGGTGCCGCCGTACAGGGCACTGGCCGAGACGATGTTGTCGCCGGCCTCGGCGATGGTCTGGATCGCGTAGGTGATCGCGGCCTGGCCCGAGGCCAGTGCGAGCGCACCGATGCCACCTTCGAGCGCCGCGATGCGCTGCTCCAGCACATCGGTGGTCGGGTTCATGATGCGGGTGTAGATGTTGCCCGGCACCTTCAGGTCGAACAGGTCCGCGCCATGCTGGGTGTCATCGAAGGCGTAGGCCACGGTCTGGTAGATCGGCACCGCCACCGCGCGGGTGGTGGGGTCAGGCTGGTAACCGCCGTGCACCGCGATGGTCTCCGCGCGCCACTGTGATTCGGGACTGCCGTGTTCGGACATAGCGCATCGTCTCCAGGTGAATGCCGACGATACCGAACAAAAAACCCCCGCCGAAGCGGGGGTTCATGCCAAACATGCATGGCGTGAGGCCCAACGGTTATCAGGCCGCCGGTGCGCGCGGGGCTCAGCCCTTCACGAACACCAGCTTGCCTTCGGCCGCATCGACCCGGATCACATCGCCGTTGAGGAACTCGCCGGAGAGGATCTTCTGCGCCAGCGGGTTCTCCAGCTGCGACTGGATCGCACGCTTGAGCGGGCGGGCGCCGTAGACCGGATCGAAACCGACGTTGCCCAGCAGCTGGAAGGCCTCGTCACTGACCTCGATACGCAGGCCACGCTCGGCCAGGCGCTTTTCCAGGCCCTGCATCTGGATGCGGGCGATCTGCTTGATCTGCACCTTGTCCAGCGGATGGAACACGACGATGTCGTCCAGGCGGTTGATGAATTCCGGGCGGAAGTGCGCCTGCACCACCCCCATCACCGCCGCCTTCATCTGCGTGTAGGCCTCCGGGCTGTCATCGCTGCTCATGTCCTGGATCTGGTGCGAGCCCAGGTTGGAGGTCATCACGATGACGGTGTTGCGGAAGTCCACCGTGCGGCCCTGGCCATCGGTCAGGCGACCGTCGTCGAGCACCTGCAGCAGGATGTTGAACACATCCGGATGCGCCTTCTCCACTTCGTCCAGCAGGATCAGCGAGTACGGGCGACGGCGCACCGCCTCGGTGAGGTAGCCGCCTTCTTCGTAGCCCACATACCCCGGGGGCGCACCGATCAGGCGCGCGACGCTGTGCTTCTCCATGAACTCGCTCATGTCGATGCGGATCATCGCGTCGCTGCTGTCGAACAGGAATTCGGCCAGCGCCTTGCACAGTTCAGTCTTGCCCACGCCGGTCGGCCCCAGGAACAGGAACGAGCCGCTCGGGCGATCCGGATCGGACAGGCCCGCACGCGAGCGCCGCACCGCATCGGAGACCACCTTGATCGCCTCTTCCTGGCCAACCACGCGGTTGTGCAGCATGTCTTCCATGCGCAGCAGCTTGTCGCGCTCGCCTTCCAGCATGCGGTTGACCGGGATGCCGGTCCAACGCGAGACCACTTCGGCGATTTCTTCGGCGGTGACCCGATCCTGCACCAGCTTGAACTCGCTGGTTTCCACTTCCTGCGCGGCCGCGAGCTGCTTCTCCAGCTGCGGCAGCTGCCCGTACTGGATCTCGCTCATGCGGCCGAAATCCTGGCGGCGCTGCGCCGATTCCAGCTCCAGCTTGGCCTGTTCGATCTGCTCCTTGATCCGCGTCGCGCCCTGCAGCGTTGCCTTCTCCGACTTCCAGATTTCGTTGAGGTCGGAGAACTCGCGCTCCAGCGCATCGATGTCATTCTCAAGATCGGCCAGGCGCTGCCGGGAGGCATCGTCCTTTTCCTTCTTGAGCATTTCACGCTGGATCTTGAGCTGGATCAGGCGCCGTTCCAGGCGGTCCAGCTCTTCCGGCTTGGAGTCGATCTCCATGCGGATGCGCGAGGCGGCCTCGTCCATCAGGTCGATGGCCTTGTCGGGCAGCTGGCGGTCGGCGATGTAACGGTGCGAGAGCGTGGCCGCCGCGACGATCGCCGGGTCGGTGATTTCCACGCCATGGTGCACGGCGTACTTTTCCTTCAGCCCGCGCAGGATCGCGATGGTGTCTTCCACGCTCGGCTCGCCGACCAGCACCTTCTGGAAGCGGCGCTCCAGCGCAGCATCCTTTTCGATGTACTTGCGGTATTCGTCCAGGGTGGTCGCACCGACGCAGTGCAGTTCACCACGCGCGAGCGCCGGCTTGAGCATGTTGCCGGCGTCCATCGCGCCATCGGCCTTGCCCGCACCGACCATGGTGTGCAGCTCGTCGATGAACAGGATCACCTGCCCTTCGCTCTTGGCCAGGTCGTTGAGCACGCCCTTGAGGCGCTCTTCGAACTCACCGCGGAACTTGGCGCCGGCGATCAGCGCGCCCATGTCCAGCGAGAGCACGCGCTTGCCACGCAGGCCTTCGGGCACTTCGTCGTTGATGATGCGCTGGGCCAGGCCTTCCACGATGGCGGTCTTGCCCACGCCGGGTTCGCCGATCAGCACCGGGTTGTTCTTGGTGCGGCGCTGCAGGACCTGGATGGTGCGACGGATTTCCTCATCGCGGCCGATCACCGGATCCAGCTTGCCGCTCTCGGCCCGCGCGGTCAGGTCGATGGTGTACTTCTCCAGCGCCTGGCGCTGGTCTTCGGCGTTTTCCGACTGCACGGTCTCGCCGCCGCGGACCTTGTCGATCGCGGTCTCGATCTTCTTCCTGTCGGCACCGGCGGCGCGCAGCGCCATGCCCAGGGTGCCGCCATCGTCCACCGCAGCCAGCACGAACCACTCGCTGGCGATGAAGGCATCGCCGTGCTGCTGGGCCAGCTTGTCGGTGTTGTTGAGCAGCCGGTTCAGATCGTTGCCGATCGACAGGTTGCCTTCCTGCCCGGAGACCTTGGGCAGGGCCTCCAGGGTTTCATTCAAGCGTTCGCGCAATACCGGCACGTTGACGCCGGCCTGGGCCAGCAGCGGGCGCGTGCTGCCGCCCTGCTGGTCCAGCAGCGCGCTGAACACGTGCACCGGTTCGATGATGTTGTGGTCGCGGCCCACGGCCAACGACTGCGCGTCGGCCAGCGCCTGCTGGAAACGCGAGGTAAGCTTGTCCATCCGCATGTTCTTGTCCTCGATGTAAACGGGGCTGGCCGTGCCAGCACTGTCCCTGAAATGCGGTTACGGGGGCGTGTTTCAAGGGTGGATGAGATGCCGATTCAGGGTTCGCCAGGCCGTCGGTGGACGGGCCAGAAGCGATGGTTCGGCCGGCTGCGGGACCAGGCAGCCGAGCGCGGCGGGCAGGTCCAGTGCCACGGTGTAGCCCCCGGTGACGCCGTAGCCGATCCGCCACGACGACGGGAACAGATCCGGTGGCTGGAACGCGATATCCACGGCAATGTCGCTCAACGTATCGGTGACCTGCAGTGGCGTGCTGGCGGGCGCGTACTCGATGTCCTCCGCACCGCGCGTGGTGATCACGTTCCTGCGCTGGATCGCGGCGGCCGGCACCGACGAGCGCGGCGCACCACGCATCTGGAAGGCCCCATGGAAGCCCGTATCGACCAGCATCAGGTTGTTCTCGCGGCCCCGGATCGGAAAGCGGACCTGCTGGAAGGGACCCCACAGCGAGGAGGTGAAGACCGTCCGCCGCGTGCACGCTGCCGGTGTCCGTGCGCCCAGCAGCGTCAGCGTTTCACGCGAGAGGGTGATCCGTCCCAGCGCGCGCAGCACGTCCAGGCCGATCAGGTTGAGCTCGCGCGCCGCCTCGCTGTTGAACGACACATCACGCACCCGCTGCCCACCCACCTCGATATCGATCGGTGCCACCAGGCCAGCCTGCTGGATATCGCCCTCGACGATGCGCGACACCACGAAGCCCTCGGTGACCGCCAGGCCGAGCGACTCGGCCAGCGCGCGGCTGATGTGCGAGCGCGGGGCCCCGGTATCGACGATGAAAGCGGCCTCGTGGGCGACCGGCCTGCCCTCGCGCGTGCCGTGCAGCGTGAGGGTCACCGAGGGCAGCTCATTGCGGAACTGGATCGGCACCGCCACGTCCTGCGCCCGCTCGGCTGCGGGCAGCGCGCTGCGCGGCCATGTGGTGAAGGACGCAAACACCGGCCGGGTGACATCGGGTACTTCATCGCCGGCCCGGAGCATCGGCACGATGGTGCGCTGGTAGTCCTCGCGCACGCGCAGCATCAGGCGCGCCCATCCGGCGATATCACCCTCGATCAGCGCATTGCCCGCGAGGGTGGATTCGCACAGGAACGCCAGCCCCTGCAGCGCGGGCGGTGCATCCCGGGTTTCATCCAGGCACTGG
This sequence comes from Stenotrophomonas sp. TWI809, assembly GCF_039673205.1. Taxonomy (NCBI): domain Bacteria; kingdom Pseudomonadati; phylum Pseudomonadota; class Gammaproteobacteria; order Lysobacterales; family Lysobacteraceae; genus Stenotrophomonas; species Stenotrophomonas sp. TWI809. The sequence goes on from NZ_JBDJLE010000026.1 coordinate 5,318, forward strand.
CGTGCGGCACGGTTGGAAGCGGCCAGCTCGCCACGGACACGATGGTAGCCCGCTGCACCGAGGTGCCGGCGCGGGCCGGATGCGCCGCTCATCGCACGCAACGTGGTCAGTTCCGCACGCAGCACCGCATCGCTGTAGCCGAACCCATCGTGCAGTGCCACCGGATCGGCCGCCACCGTGGCGGGCAACACTGCCACGCACATGCCCAGGACCCACTTCCGCATCGCGTACTCCCATCAACATCCCCGCTCGACCCTAGCACGGGAACCACGCTGCGCTCACGCCTGCTTTCGGCAGCACGGGCCATGCTGGAGGCCGGTTCCATACGGAGTGGCGGCATGCATTACGAACTGTATTACTGGACCGGCATCCAGGGCCGCGGCGAGTTCGTGCGGCTGGCGCTGGAGGATGCCGGCGCGGGCTACACCGATATGGCGCGCGTCCATGGCGATGCGGTAATGCAGCCGTACCTGCAGGGCAAGGTTGAAGGCCTGCAGCCATTCGCTCCCCCGTTTCTGCGTACCGGCCGGCAGGTGATCGCCCAGGTCGGCGCGATCCTGGACCACCTGGGCCCGGAACTCGGCCTCGTCCCGGATGCCAGCTCACGGCGGCAGCAGGCACTCCAGCTGCAATTGACCATCGCCGATCTGGTCGCCGAGGTCCACGACACCCACCATCCGATCGCGATGTCGGCGTACTACGAGGATCAGAAGCACGAAGCCAACGCGCGCGCCGCGTCGATGCGCGGCGAGCGCATGCCCAAGTTCCTGGGCTATTTCGAGAACGTGCTCAAGCACAACGGTGGGCGGCACCCGCTGCGGGAGCATTCCTACGTGGATCTCGCCCTGTTCCAGCTGCTGAGCGGGCTGGAGTACATGTTCCCGCGCCGCATGCAGGCGCTGTGGCCGACGCTGCCACACCTGCGTGCATTGAAGGACCGGGTGGAAACCCGGCCCAACATCGCCGCCTATCTCGCCTCCGAACGGCGCCTGGCGTTCAACACCAACGGCATCTTCCGGCACTACCCCGAGCTGGATGGCGAAGCGTGATCCCTCGCCGGCCCGCCTCCACCGGTAGCTCACGACCGTTGCCACCCGGTAGCTCACGACCGTTGCCACCCGGTAGCTCACGACCGTTGCCACCAGGTAGCTCACGACCGTTGGTCGTGAGCGCTGGTTTGGTCGTGAGCAGGTAGTGCCGGCCGCTGGCCGGCTCCGCAGCGGACCGGCCCATTCGGTAGCTCACGACCGTGGGTCGTGAGCGCAAGGAAAAGCAGCCGCCCAGCGGCCGGCACTACCGGGGCGTTACGTCCGCTCCGCAGGCTGCTTCTGCAGCGACAACAGCGCCAGCAACCCGGCCAGCGCCACATAGGCGCCGGTGAACTGCCAGCTGATGATCTTCGGCAGTCCTTCCAACTGCCACGGCAGGTAGATGCCACCGCGCGGGTCCACCGAGTGGATCAGGCCGAACAGCGTCAGCGCCGCAGCCACCAGCAGGAATCCGGAGGCGCGCAGCAGCTTCCCGTCGATCATCGCCACCACCGCCGCGATCCACAGCATCGAGGTGATGATGAAGCCATTGCCCAGGGTGAAGATCACCGCCAGCTCCGGCAGGCCATGCCCGTCCAGGGTGGAGGTCATCGCCGCCAGCTGTTCCGGTGCGATCCAGCCCGGGGCCTTGATCGCCAGCAGGTACGCCACCGAGGGCAGGAAGCCCAGCACCATCGCGCCGGCGTGCTCGCGCGGCGTGGCCTGGAAGGCCTGGGTGGTGATGTCGATCGCCACGTACACGATGATCGGTGCCAGCACGGCCAGCGGCAGCCACTGCACCAGCCCGGAGATCACGCCCAGCATGCCGCCGATGCCGACGAACAGGCCCGTCAGCAGCGTGTAACCGCTGCGTGCGCCCATGTGCTTGTAGGCCGGCTGGCCGATGTACGGCGTGGTCTGCGCTACACCGCCGCAGAAGCCGGCCACCAGCGTGGCGATGGCTTCCACCAGCAGGATGTCGCGGGTGCGGTAATCGTCACCGGCCGCGCGCGCGCTCTCGGAGACGTTGATGCCGCCCACCACCATCAGCAGGCCGAACGGCAGCAGCAGCGGCAGGTAGGTGATCGCGGTCGGCAGGCCGTCGATGAAGCCCAGCGTCGGCCACGGCAGCACCACCTGCGGCGGCACCCACTCGGGCACCTTGAAGCCCGGTGCGCCCAGCCCGGCAAGCCCGAGGCCGTAATACAGGATCGTGCCGAACACGAACGCGACCAGCACGCCGGGGGCGCGGATCGGCAGCGTGCGCTTGGCGATCAGCACGTACAGCAGCAGGCCCAGCGTGACGAAGCCGACGATCGGCGAGCGCAGCGTTTCCAGCAGCGGCAGGAAGCCCATCAGCACGATCGCGATACCGGCGATGGAGCCCAGCAGCGAGGCACGCGGCAGCGCGCGGGTGACCGCTTCGCCGAAGAACGACAGGATCACCTTCAGCACGCCCATGATCACCAGCGAGGCCATGCCCAGCTGCCAGGTGGCGATGGCGGCATCGTGCGGTGCCAAGCCCTGCCCTTTGAAGGCGAGGAAGGCCGGGCCGAGCACCAGCAGCGCCATGCCGATGCTGGTCGGCGCATCCAGGCCGAGCGGCATCGCGGTGACATCGTCACGGCCGGTGCGCGCCGCCAGGCGCCGGGCCATCCAGGTGTAGAGCACGTTGCCGACCAGCACGCCGAAGGCGGTGCCCGGGAACATGCGGCCGAACACCACATCGGCCGGGAACTGGAAGATGCCGACCAGCGCCATCGCGATGAAGCCGAGGATCGACAGATTGTCGACCACCAGGCCGAAGAAGCCGTTGAGATCGCCGGCAACGAACCAGCGGGGGCGTCCGGTGGGGACGGGAGCAGTGGCGGACATGCGCAGGGCGGCCGTGGGGAGGGGTAGCCGATGGTAGGGCCTCCCCGCCCCCAGTAACAGGCGCATGAATGGAACGCCGGGAAACGTCCGCCGATGGAACGCGTCACCGTGCGGTAGTGCCGGCCGCTGGCGTGAGGATCAGGGCTTGTTGAGGAAGTTGTTGGCCAGCAGGTCCCGCACATCCCCGACCCGCCCGCTCAGCAGCGCCTTGGCGGCGTACAGGGCAGTACCGGCCACCTGCTTGGCTTCCACCTGCGGCGGCATCACCAGTTCGGTCGGGCTGGTGTGCACGTCCAGCAGCGCCGGGCCGGGATGGGCCAGGATGTCCTGCACGGCCTGCTCCAGGTCTTCCGAGCGGGTGACCGTGCGCCCGTAGAAGCCGATCAACTCGGCCAGCCGGCCGAAATCGGGGTTCTTCAGGTCGGTGTAGTTGTCCAGCAGGCCTTCGACCTTCTGCTCCAGCTCCACGAAGTTCAGCGAGCTGTTGTTGTAGACCACCACCTTGATCGGCAGGTTTTCCTGCACGGCGGTGAGCAGGTCGCCGAGCAGCATCGCCAGGCCACCATCACCGGACAGCGAGATCACCTGCCGGCCCGGGTAGGCCTTCTGCAGGCCCAGCGCCTGCGGCATCGCGTTGGCCATCGTGCCGTGCAGCAGGCTGGTCAGCGTGCGGCGGCGACCATTGACGCGGATATGGCGCAGGATCCAGACCATCGGCGAGCCGCCGTCAGCAGTGAACAGGGCATCGTCGGCTGCATGCCGGTCGATCAGTGCCGTCAGGTGCTGCGGGTGGATCAGCTCACCCTCGCCCGGCTGCTCTTCCTTGGCCCGCGTGGCCAGCGCCTTTTCGCGATGCTCCTGGCATTCGTCCAGGAAGCTGCGGTCCTCGCGCTCGGGCAGCAACGGCAGCAGCGCCTCCAGGGTCGGGCCGATATCACCCACCACGCCCAGGTTCACCGGGTGACGGCGGCCAAGATGGCTGCCATCGCGATCCACCTGGATCAGCGTGGCCTTGTCCGGGTAGTACTGGCCCCACGCGAAGTCCGCACCGAGCAGCAGCAGCGTGTCGCAGGCCATCAGCGTGTGATACCCGGATTCGATGCCGAAGATGCCGGTCATGCCCATGTTGTACGGGTTGTCGTACTCCACGAAATCCTTCGCGCGCGAGGTATGCGCGATCGGCGCCTTGAGCCGGGCGCCGAGGGCGACCAGCGCATCGTGCGCATGCTCGCAGCCAGCGCCGGCGTAGATGCCGATCCGCTTGCCCTCGCCGATCAGCGCGGCGATGCGCTGCAGTTCGTCGTCCGAGGGGCGCAACACCGGCTGGGTGTAGTGCACCGAGAACGGCACATCGTGCTTGACCTCGGCTTCGCTGATGTCGGCGGGCAGAATCACCACCGCCACCCCGCGGCGGCTGATGGCCGCCTGGCAGGCAAGGGTCACTACGCGGCGCGCCTGCTCGGCGCTCTGTACCTGTTCGCAGAACACACTGCAGCTGCCATACACCGCCTTGAAATCGACTTCCTGCGGGAACTCCATACCCAGTTCGGCGGTGACTATCTGGCTGGCGATCAACACCATCGGTGCGCGGTTGCGGTTGGTCTCGAACACGCCGTTGATGAAATGCAGGCCACCGGGGCCGCACGAGCCGGCGCAGGCGGTGAGCTGCCCGCTGATCAACGACTCGGCACCGGCGGCAAATGCGGCCACTTCCTCATGCCGCATGTGCACCCACTCGATCTCGCTGTGGTGGATGGCATCGGTGACGTAGTTGAGGGTATCGCCGACGATGCCGTAACAGTGACGGACACCAGCGGCCTGCAGGGTTTCAACCACGATCTCGGCAACGCGCTTGCTCATGACATGCTTCCACGACGAGGGGGAAGGGTCAGCCTAGTCCCGGGCAAGTGACACTCATGTTGGTTTGCCCGTGGCAGCGCCCGATCACGGCTGCGTGTTCACCCAGCCCAGCACCGCGCCCCGCGTGGGATTGTCATAACGCACCTGCACCCAGCCATCGCGCTCATCAAGCAGTTCCACGCGGTCATCGCTTACCAGATACCGCTGGGTCGTGGCATCACCGGGCTGGCTGTACAGGGGCAGCCGCGCCACCATCACATGACCGGAAATGCGCCGCAGCGGCGACCCGGCACGCGGCGTCTCCAGACCATCGCCGATGGCGGTCTCCAGCACGTTGCCGTCAGGATCAAAGGTGCTCCAGACCGCCAGCGGACCGCTGTCGGCGGTCTGCTTGATGAACACGTAAGGCTCGAGCACATCGTCGAGCATCAGCAGGCGCTCGGCGCGGTACAGATACAGGCGCGCACCGTCGTAGCGGTACTGGTCCACGTACCACATCGGGCCACCGCGGCAGCTGCTGCTCAGGGTGCGCGTCGTTGCATCCACGGTCAGGCCCATCAGGCCACCGCATTGCGCGCCTTCTGTGGAGATCGGCTCCAATGCGACCAGCTGCTGTCGCGCCGGATCAAAGCGATACACCGCCACCGCTTCGTTGACCATGCCGACCGAGGCACGCGCCACCAGCTCCGGGTGGCCATCGAAATCGACGTCCTCCGCCGACAGGCGCACGTTGCCATCCGCATCGGCCACGCCCGGCAGCACCTGACGCTTGCCCGACGGTGCCAGCACGACAGCGATGCCGCCGCCGTCCTGCAGCGTCGCCTGCGCCTGCACGCCGGCGGCCACCTCCAGCTGAAGCCGGGCTTGGTCGGCATCCTGCGCGTGCGCGCACGTTGCCGCCAGGCCCATCACCACCGCGGCCAGCATCGCATCCCTGTGTTTCATCATCGCTCCGTGCAGCGCCACCGCGGCGCCCTGGCTCAGAACGATACTTCAACCGCCTGCTGTGCCCACAGCACGGACTGGTGCCCGGTGGCCTGCTTCCACGCCAGCCGGATCGCTTCGATATCGGCGCGGCGCTGCGGGGTGTTCTCGTGCAGGACCACCAGCACCTTGGTGCGCAGGCGATTCGGCTCGGGCGCACCGCGGAACAGCCACTGGCCGTAGGCGTCGAACACGGTCAGGCCGTCCGGGAAGCGCGGCGTGACGTCCTTGTCGAGGAAGGCGCGCCACTGCGCGTCACTGATGCCCTCGGTCTGCGGGCGGTCAGCCACGCCGGTTTCTTCGCCCACGCCGAAGTACAGCTCGCTGCGGACCCAGCCGGCGGCGGTATCCGGGCGCGCGGCGTCGCCCTGCAGGGTGGCCGTGGCGGTGGCGGGCGGGGTCGGCTTGGCGGCCGGGGCGGCAGTGGCACAGCCGCTGGTGGCCAGGACCAGGGCAAACAGAATGGCGCGGAACGACATGGACAACTCTCCGGAAACACAGGGACAGGCAGGGGAAGGAGCGTGCCGGACATCCGGGTCCGGCGCAGATCGCCAACGGCTATCTGCTGATAACCACCCCGATGGGACTTGCATCACACAGGGACATCACGCGAAGATAATATATCGCTTCATCCGGATGGATTGGTAGCGCCGGCCATTAGGCGGCAACGCCGGTCCCCCCTCCCCCGTTCCTCCCCCTCGTCGTTCTGCTGGAGTCCGCATGTCCCGTCCGTCCGCGTCGCGCCTTGGCCTTGCCATCGCGCTCGTCCTCTCCTCCCCCCTGCTGGCCCAGGACGTACTTGCGCAGGACGCGCCGAACACCGCCAAAACGCTGGACACCGTGATCGTCACCGGCACCCGCGCCGTGGACCGGACCGTGCTGGAATCCACCTCGCCGGTGGACGTGCTCACCGCCGAGGACATCCGCAAGGCCGGTGTGGTCAATGGCGAACTGGGCAGCGCGCTGCAGGCGCTGCTGCCCTCGTTCAACTTCCCGCGCCAGTCCAACTCCGGCGGTGCCGACCACATCCGTGCCGCCCAGCTGCGCGGGCTCTCGCCAGACCAGGTGCTGGTGCTGGTCAACGGCAAGCGCCGCCACAGCAGCGCGCTGGTCAACACCGACAGCAAGATCGGCAAGGGCACCACCCCGGTCGACTTCAACGCGATCCCGGTCAGCGCGATCAAGCGCATCGAGGTGCTGCGCGATGGCGCCGGCGCGCTGTATGGCTCGGATGCGGTGGCCGGCGTGATCAACGTGATCCTGGATGACGCTCCGGAAGGTGGCGCGTTCGAAGCCAGCTTCGGCGCCAACCACACCGATCTCAAGCCGATCGACCGCACCCTCACCGATGGCCAGACCAGCTACGCCAGCGCCAAGGTCGGCACCGCGCTGGGTGACAACGGCGGCTTCCTGCGGGTCGGCCTGGAGCTGAAGAATCGCGAGGGCACCAACCGCGCCGGCTTCGACCAGATTCCGCCGTGGGACCAGACCCCGACCAACCTGGCCCTGCAGGGCAAGCGCAACTACGTGCTCGGCGATGGCAGGACCAAGGATCTGAACGCCTGGTACAACGCGCAGCTGCCGTTCGGTGAGACCTCCACCTTCTACAGCTTCGCCACCTTCAACCAGCGCGACAGCGAAGGCGCGAACTACTTCCGCTACCCGGACAGCGACGCCAACTGGGCGCAGATCTACCCCAACGGCTACCGCCCGATCTCCGAAGGCGAGAACCGCGACGTGCAGGCCGTGGCCGGCGCGAAGGGCCAGTGGGGCGAGTGGAACTACGACGCGAGCCTGGATTACGGCGTCAACACGTTCACCTACCGCCTGCGCAACTCGCTCAACGCCTCGCTCGGCCCGACCAGCCCGACCCGCTTCAAGACCGGTGATTACCGCAACGAGCTGACGGTGGCGAACTTCGACCTCGGCCGCGTGTTCTCGCAGGGCGACAGCATCACCCACAGCCTGGGCCTGGGCCTGGAAGCGCGCCGCGACCATTACCAAACCCGCCCCGGTGACCCGAGCAGCTATGCTGCCGGCCCGTTCACGGATCGCCCGACCGGCTCGCAGGCCGGTGGCGGCCTGACCCCGCAGGATGCGACCTCGCTGTCGCGCGATGTCGCCAGCGCCTACGCCAGCCTCTCCAGCCAGTTCGGCGAGCATTTCTCCAGCGATCTGGCGGCGCGCTACGAGCACAGCGATGACTTCGGCGGTGAGCTCACCGGCAAGCTCGGTCTGCGCTATGAATTCACCCCGGCCTTCGCGCTGCGCGGTGCGATCTCCAACAACTTCCGTGCCCCGTCGCTGGCGCAGATCGGCTACGAATCCACCTCCACCGGTTACAACGCCGCCGGCCAGCTGGTGCAGGGCCGCGTGCTGTCGGTCAACAATCCGATCGCGCGTGGCCTGGGTGCCACCGATCTGAAGCCGGAGAAGTCGCTCAACACCAGCCTGGGCTTCACCAGCCGCATCGGCGACCACTTCGATGTCTCGCTGGACTTCTTCCAGATCGACATCGATGACCGCATCGCGCTGTCGGAGAGCATCACCGGTGATGCGTTGACCGACTACGTGCAGCAGCAGTTCGGCGTGGCCGGCCTGCAGAGCGCCAGCTTCTTCGTCAACGCCGCCGATACCCGCACCCGCGGTGCGGAGCTGGTGAGCAACTGGCGGCAGTCGCTGGGTGGCGGCGAACTGGTGCTGACCGGCACCTATGCCTATACCAAGACCACGCTGAAGAACGTGCTCGCCACGCCGCCGGGCCTGCTCGCGCTGGATCCGGACTACGTGCTGTTCGGCGTGGAAGAAACCAATACGCTGACCGATGCCACGCCGCGCACCCGCGCTGCCCTGGCCGCCAGCTGGGCCGATGATCATTGGTCGTTGACCAGCCGTCTGAGCCGCTATGGCAGCGTGACCCGTGTGTTCAACTTCGGCGATGGCTACATCCCGCGCCAGACCTACGGCGCCGAGTGGCAGCTGGATGCCGAAGTGGAGTACAAGATCACCCCGCAGTGGAGCGTGGCGGTGGGTGGGCAGAACCTGACCGACAATTACTCGGATCTGTCCAACGACGACATCTACTATTTCGGTAACCTGCCGTACGACGTGCTGTCACCGATCGGCAGCAATGGCGCGTATTACTACGGGCGCGTGCGGTATACGTTCTGATGGGGGCAGCCGACCAACGGTCGGCTCTACCGGAGGGGGGCAGCCGACCAACGGTCGGCTCTACCGGAGGGGGGCAGCCGACCAACGGTCGGCTCTACCGGTGGTGAATGGGGAGGACGCGTGCGTGATGCCATGACCTGGCGATCACATCCACGCTGGCATGTTGGTCAGCATGGCCAACGACTTCCCCCAACGTCCGCCGCCGCCGCTGCTGGACGATGCCTGTGCGCTGTTCCTGGACGTGGATGGCACCCTTATCGAATTCGCGGACGACCCCGAGTCGGTCGCGCTGCTGCCCGATGTGCGTGAAGCGATCGGGCGCATCAGCGACCGGCTGGATGGCGCGGTCGCGCTGATCAGCGGGCGCCCGCTGGCGCAACTGGACAAACTTTTCGCCCCCTTGAGCCTGCCCGCGGCCGGCCTGCACGGCCACGAGCTGCGCAACCATGAGCAGCGCGCGCAGAGCAGCGATCCTTCTGCCGATACCAGCGAGTGGCTGCATGCCCTGCACCAGCAGGCGATGCGTTTCGCGCATGGCTATCCCGGCGTACTGGTGGAGGACAAAGGCCGCAGCCTGGCCCTGCACTGGCGCGGTGCCCCGCACGCCGCCAACGACGTGCGCGCCTTCGCCGAACGGCATATCCGTGGCCATGGCGGCTACCGGCTGCAGCCCGGTGACCATGTCATCGAGTTTCTGCCCGAAGGCAGCGACAAGGGCCGTGCGATGCGGCAGCTGATGCTGCAGCCGCCGTTCCGCGATCGCATGCCGGTGTTCGTCGGCGATGACCTCACCGATGAATTCGGCTTCGGCGCGGCCAACGACCTGCATGGCTGGAGCGTGCTGGTCGGTGCGCGCGAGCCCAGCGATGCGGTGTTCGCGCTGCCGACGATACGCAGCGTGCACGCCTGGCTTCGCGAGAATGCCTACTGATGCCTTGACCCCAAGGCCCCCTGACGCCGCGCGCAGGTCTCCCCCACCGGTGTGCCGCCGCGGCATGACACGAGACTTCCTGCATCATGAGCGAACCCGATCTGAATCTGGGCGTGGTCGGCAATGGCAGCTTCGGCGCGCTGATCGACAAGCATGCGCGCGTCGTCTGGAGCTGCCTGCCGACCTTCGACGGCGACCCGACCTTCTGCGCCCTGCTCGGCCCCAATCAACAGGACGGCGGTGACTTCGGCATCGAGCTGGAGGACATGGTCGACAGCGAACAGAGCTACCTGACCAACACCGCCATCCTGCGCACCGTGCTGCGCGACAAGCACGGTGGTGCGTTGGAAATCATCGATTTCGCACCGCGCTGGCGTCAGAACGACCGCTTCTACCGACCCGTCAGCCTGATCCGCCAGGTGCGGCCGCTGTCCGGCAACCCGCGCATCATCGTGCGCGCGCGTCCACTGGCCGACTGGGGCGCCCGCGTCCCGGATGCCACGTGGGGCAGCAACCACATCCGCTGGGTGCTTCCCGACCACGTGCTGCGCCTGACCACCGATGTGCCGCTGCGTTTCGTCCGCGATGGCCTGCCGTTCGTGCTGAACCACCCGGTGCATCTGGTGCTCGGGGTGGACGAATCGCTCAACCGTTCGCTCAGTGGCTACGTGCAGGAATCCTTCCAGCGCACGCGTGACTATTGGCGCGAATGGGTGCGCTATCTGTCGATCCCGCTGGAGTGGCAGGACGCGGTGATCCGCAGCGCGATCACGCTGAAGCTGTGCCAGTACGAGGACAGCGGCGCCATCATCGCCGCGATGACCACCTCCATTCCGGAAGCACCCGGCAGCATCCGCAACTGGGATTACCGCTACTGCTGGCTGCGCGATGCCGCCTTCGTGGTGCGTACGCTCAACCGTCTCGGTGCGACCCGCACGATGGAGCAGTTCCTGGGCTACATCTTCAACCTGGCCACGGCCGATGGCAGCCTGCAACCGCTGTATGGCATCAGCTTCGAGGCCAAGCTGGAGGAAACCGAAGTCGCGTCGCTCTCCGGCTATCGCGGCATGGGCCCGGTGCGGCGCGGCAACCTGGCCTGGGTGCAGCGCCAGCACGATGTCTACGGCAGCGTGGTGCTCGCCTCCACCCAGCTGTTCTTCGATCGCCGCCTGCAGGACCCGGGCGATGCGCACACCTTCGCGCGGCTGGAGCCGCTCGGCGAGCAGGCCTTCACCCTGCACGACGTGCCCGATGCCGGGCTGTGGGAATTCCGCGGCCGCACCGAAGTGCACACCTACACCAGCGCGATGTGCTGGGCCGCGTGTGACCGCCTGTGCAAGATCGCCGTGCGCTTGAAACTGGATGACCGCGCCACCTATTGGCGCGAGCGCGCCGACATCATCCATGCGCGCATCATGCGCGACTCGTGGAGCGAAGCACTCGGCCACTTCACCGATACCTTCGGCGGCCATCGCCTGGATGCCTCGTTGCTGCTGCTGGCCGATATCGGCTTCATCGACGCCACCGATGCGCGCTTCGTCGCCACGGTCGAGGCGATCGGCCGCGATCTCAAGCACGGCAACGCGCTGTATCGCTACGTCGCGCCGGATGATTTCGGCGAGCCGGAAACCAGCTTCACCATCTGCACGTTCTGGTACATCGATGCGCTCGCCGCGATCGGTCGTCTGGACGAAGCACGCGAGATGTTCGAGATGCTGCTGGAACGCCGCAATCACCTGGGCCTGCTGTCCGAGGATCTTGCGTTCGACAGCGGCGAGGCCTGGGGCAATTTCCCGCAGACCTATTCGCACGTGGGCCTGATCACCGCCGCCATGCGCCTGTCGCGCAGCTGGCAGGAGGCATCATGAGCCGCCTGGTCGTCGTGTCCAACCGGGTCGCCGTTCCCGGTGAATCCCGCGCCGGCGGCCTGGCAGTCGGCCTGCTGGCCGCGCTCAAGGAGCGTGGCGGCCTGTGGTTCGGCTGGAGCGGGAAATCCACCCGCGACAACAGCGGCACGCTGCACGAGCAGGTGGACGGAGACATCCGCTACGTCACCATGGACCTCAACAAGCGCGACGTGGATGGCTACTACAACGGCTTCGCCAACCGCACGCTGTGGCCGCTGCTGCACTTCCGGCTGGACCTGGTCGACTACGATCGCGCCACGCGCGAAACGTATCGCCGGGTCAACGCGCTGTTCGCCGAGAAGCTCGCGCCGCTGCTGCGCGAGGACGACATCGTCTGGATCCATGACTATCACCTGATCCCGCTGGCCTCGCTGCTGCGCGAGCGCGGCATCGGCTGCCGGATCGGCTTCTTCCTGCACGTGCCGATGCCCTCGGCCGATCTGCTGCAGGCGCTGCCGGATCACCTGCGGTTGTTCTCCAGCCTGTACGCCTACGATCTGGTCGGCTTCCAGACCCAGCGCGATGCGGACCGCTTCCAGTCCTACGTGCGCCTGTTCGGTGGTGGCCGCGTGCTGCCTGACGGTGAGCTGGAAGCACCCGGCGGCCGGCGTTTCCGCGCTGCGGCCTTCCCGATCGGTATCGATACCGAATTCATCGCCCGCCAGGCCAAAGCGGGGGCGAACAAACCCGCCGTCAAGGACCTGCGCGGCAGCCTGCGCAATCGTCAGCTGGCGATCGGCGTGGACCGGCTGGACTACTCCAAGGGCCTGCCCGAACGCTTCCAGGGGTTCGAGCGGTATCTGGAGCGTCATCCGGACCAGCACGGCTCGTTGACCTACCTGCAGATCGCCCCGGTCTCGCGCGGGGATGTCACCGAGTACCGCCAGCTGCGCAGCCAGCTCGAACAGATCGCCGGGCACATCAACGGCGGGCATGCCGCACCGGACTGGACCCCGCTGCGCTACGTCAACCAGAACTTCACCCATGCCACGCTGACCGGCTTCTACCGGGCAGCCGCGGTGGGCCTGGTCACGCCGCTGCGCGACGGCATGAACCTGGTCGCCAAGGAGTACGTCGCCTCGCAGGACCCCGAGAACCCGGGCGTGCTGGTGCTGTCACTGCTGGCCGGTGCCGCCGATGAATTGAAGCAGGCGCTGCTGGTCAATCCGCATGACCTGGATGGCGTCGCCGATGCGATCGCCACGGCGGCGACGATGCCGCTGAAAAAGCGCGTGGAGCGCTGGCAGGCGATGATGGAGCACCTGCGCACCTACGACATCAACCATTGGCGGCGGACGTATCTGCAGGCGCTGGAAGGGTGATGCCGGCCAGCGGCCGGCACGACGGGTGATGGCGCGAACGTTTGCGGTAGTGCCGGCCGCTGGCCGGCAACGCGCCCGCCCGTCAGTCCAGGAACCGCGCCGCCTGCTCCGGTGTCGGCAGGAAACACGTGTCGTGACGACCGAACCACCGATACCGGTTGCGCGCCAGCGCGCGGTACGCGCGGTCGCGCAGCCTGCGGGGCAGCCAGCGCAGCACCTGCACTAGACGCCATGCACCGCCCAGGCCGGTCAGCACGCGGAGGATCGCATCGGTGTCCGTCCATGCGCGCCCCTGTTCAAGCAGCAGGAACGACGACGGATCCTCCGGATCCAGCCCGTGCGCCTGCAGCAGGGCGCGTCCGTGCACGCCCTGCATCGCAGCGAAGCGATAGCGGCCACGCGTATCAAAGCGCAGCAGGAACCGCACCCAGCGGTTGCACAGGGCGCAGACGCCGTCGAAGACGATGACCGCGTCGGCCGCGCCACTCACTGTCTGTCCATCGGTCAGGGTGCGATCCACGCCAGGGTCGCCATGCGGCCGGTGCGGCGGTCGCGCCGATGCGAATAGAACCGCTGCGGATCGGCCAGGGTGCAGTACTGCCCGCCGCTGATGTGTACCGGGTCCAACCCTGCCGATTGCAGCCGCCGGCGGGCCAACGCATACAGGTCCACCTTCCAGTGCCCGGGCCGGGTTGCCACGAAGGCCGTGGCAGCGCCTTCATCACGTTCCACGAACGCCTCGAACACGTCCTCGCCGATCTCATACAGCGCGGGCCCGGCCGCGGGGCCCAGCCAGGCCTGCAGCTGGGCGGCCGGGGTCTGCATGGCGGCTACGGTGGCCTCCAGCATGCCGTCGGCCAGCCCACGCCACCCCGCATGGGCGGCCCCGATCTCACCGCCCTCGCGGGCGGCGAAGACCACCGGGAGGCAGTCGGCGGTGAGGATCGCCAATACCACGCCCGCAACCGACGTCACGGCGGCATCGGCGGTGGGTTCAGCCTCCACGCCGATGGCCGTGGGCGGCGCGGTGAAGCGCCGCACGCCGGTGCCATGCACCTGGCGCAGCCAATGCGGCGCCGAGGGCAGGCCCAACCCGGGCACGAGCAGGTCGCGGTTGCGCTGCACCTGCGCCGGGTCATCGCCCTCGGCGGCGTAGCGGTTGCCCATGTTGAACTGGTCGAACGGCGCCACCGAACCGCCCGCGCCGTAGCGCAGGGTGGTCAGCGCATGGACCCCGGTCGGGGCCTGCCAGTCGGCGCGCAGCACGGGCACGGTGGGCTCCATCAGCGACGGTTGCGTTCCTGCTCGGCGAAGCGCTTGCTGTCTTCGCGCAGGGCGTGCAGCAGCGCCTGCATGTCGGCCGGCGGCGGCGCACTGTTGGTGATCTTCTCGCCGGTGATCGGGTGCACGAACTCCAGCGTTTCGGCGTGCAGCGCCTGGCGCTTGAAGCCGCGCAGTTCGGCGACCAGCTCCTCGCTGGCGCCCTTGGGCAGTTTCAGCGCGCCGCCATACAGCTGATCGCCGATGATCGGGTGGCGCAGGTGCGCCATGTGCACGCGGATCTGGTGGGTACGGCCGGTTTCCAGGCGGCACTCCAGCGCGGTGTGCGCACGGAAACGCTCGCGCAGGCGGTAATGGGTGATCGCTTCCTTGCCGTCTTCGCGCACGGCCATGCGGATGCGATCGCGCGGGTGGCGGTCGATACCGGCGGTGGCGGTGCCGCCGGAGACCAGCGCACCCACCACCACGGCCAGGTACTGGCGATGCACTTCACGCGCCGAGAGCTGCTCGACCAGCGCGGTCTGCGCCTGGATCGTGCGGGCGATGACCATCACCCCGCTGGTGTCCTTGTCCAGGCGGTGCACGATGCCCGCACGCGGCAGCACCGACAGCGACGGATCGCGGAACAGCAGCGCATTGACCAGGGTGCCGGTCGGGTTGCCCGCGCCGGGGTGGACCACCAGGCCGACCGGCTTGTTGATCACGAAGACATGCTCGTCCTCGTACAGGACCTCCAGCGGGATGTCCTCCGGCTCGGCATGGGTCTGGGTGTCGAGAACGACATGCAGGCTGGCCACCTCGCCGCCGCGCACCGGGTCGCGCCCGCGCACGGTGTCGCCGTCCAGCAGGACGTCGCCGGACTTGATCCACTCGGTCAGCTTGGACCGGGAGAATTCGGGGAACAGCTCGGCCAGGACGGCGTCGAAACGCCGGCCGGCAGCGGTATCGGGCACGATGGCCTGGCGGGGGGAATCGGAATCAGCAGGGGTATCGGACATGGGGGTACACCGCAATAGGGACAATTTTGGGGTCCGGGCGACCAGTTTCAGTCGCGGGACAGGCCACTAGGCTATCATCGACCCTTCGTATTCCAGCCGCGTCCCGCCCTGACCCCATGATCCGACGCTCCGTTATGCTGTCCGCGCCCGTCCGCCTCGCCGCCCTGATGCTGGTGCTGCTCTTCGTCGCCACCGGCTGTCACCGCGGTACCAAGGGCAAGAATCCGGATGAAGGCCTGCCGGTCGAAACGCTCTATGAGAAGAGCCACAAGCTCATGGAAGGGGGGAACTGGAGCGGTGCCGAAGCCAGCTTCCGCCGCCTGGTGGCCCAGTACCCGTATGGCCCGTATACCGAACAGGCCATGATCGAAAGCGCCTATGCGCAGTACAAGGCCGGCAAGCACGATGACGCGGTGTCCAGCGTGGACCGCTTCATCCGTACCTATCCGACCCACCGCAACATCGCCTACCTGTACTACCTGCGCGGCCTGGCCAACGGCAACCGCGACACGGTCTTCCTGCGCCGCGTCTGGTCGCTGGACCCGAGCCGCCGTGACCTGTCGAGCCCGCGCCAGGCCTATGCCGATTTCACCATCGTCACCGAGCGCTACCCGAACAGCCGCTACGCCGCCGATGCGCGCCAGCGGATGATCGCCCTGCGCGACGTGTTCGCCCAGTACGAGCTGGACAACGCCCTGTACTACCTGCGCCGCGAGGCGTACGTCTCGGCTGCTGGCCGCGCCAACTTCCTGCTGGAGAACTACCCGCAGAGCGCGTTCCAGTACGACGCCGTGGCCGCCCTGGGCGAGGCTTACACCCACCTGGGCAACAAGACCCTGGCCGACGATGCCCGCCGCGTGCTCGAGCTGAACCAGCCCGACCACCCCTGGTTGCAGGGCAAGTGGCCGAAGTACCCGTGGATGGTCCGCAAGCTGAACCCGTTTGCCGGCGAGAAGTCCGCCAGTACCGGTGAACGCAACGCCACGATGAACCGCAAGTAATAAAAAAGGCCCCGAAAGGGGCCTTTTTTGTTCCCCGGCGGCAGCGACGCCGGTAGAGCCGACCGTTGGTCGGCTGCTCTCCGCGGTCACCCCGGCCACCCGGCCGCCCTTCGCCCCCAACCCTGCGCCGACCACCGGTCGGCGCCTACCTGCTGGCGTCTCAGCCCTTGTACCCATTGCTGATCGGGTACCGCCGTTCACGCCCGAACGCCCGGCGCGAGACCTTCGGCCCCGGGGCGGCCTGGTGGCGCTTCCACTCGCTGGTGCGCACCAGGCGCAGCACACGGTCCACCACCTCGGCGGCGTAGCCGGCGGCCACGATCTCCTCGCGCGACTGCTCCTGGTCCACATAGCGGTACAGGATGCCATCCAGCACATCGTAGGCCGGCAGCGAATCCTGGTCGGTCTGGTTGGCGCGCAGCTCGGCCGAGGGCGGGCGGGAAATCACCGCCGGCGGGATCACCGGGGCGCCGCCCACGGTATTGCGCCACTTGGAGAGCCCGAACACCTCCGTCTTGTACAGGTCCTTGAGCGGGGCGTAGCCACCGCACATGTCGCCGTAGATGGTCGCGTAGCCCACTGCGTACTCGCTCTTGTTGCCGGTGGTCAGCAGCAGCCCGCCGAACTTGTTGGAGAGCGCCATCAGGATCACACCACGGCTGCGCGACTGCAGGTTCTCTTCCGTCACATCCGCCGCCTGCCCCTCGAACATCGGGCCGAGCGCGGCCATCAGCCCCTCGAACACCGGCTCGATCGAGACCGCTTCCAGTTTCACGCCCAGCGCGCGGCACTGCTCGGCCGCCAGGTCGTTGGACATATCCGCCGTGTAACGCGACGGCAGCCGCACCGCGGTGACATTGGCCGCGCCCAGCGCGTCCACCGCCATCGCCAGCACCAGGGCCGAATCGATGCCGCCGGACAGGCCCAGCCAGACCTTCTTGAAGC
The DNA here is from genome assembly GCF_039673205.1 of Stenotrophomonas sp. TWI809. Lineage (NCBI taxonomy): Bacteria > Pseudomonadati > Pseudomonadota > Gammaproteobacteria > Lysobacterales > Lysobacteraceae > Stenotrophomonas > Stenotrophomonas sp. TWI809. The sequence continues at coordinate 22,621 of NZ_JBDJLE010000026.1, forward strand.
CGTTCTTGCGGCAGTAATCCTGGATCCCGCGGGTCACCGCGCGCCAGGCCAGTGCATCCATGCTCTCGTCGCCGTCGTCGATCCACTCGCGCGGCAGGAAGCGGCGGGTGCCGGCGTCGTAATCCACCACCAGCCACTGGTCAGTGAAGGCCGCAGCCGCCGGATGCACCGTGCCGTCGCCGTCAGCGACGACCGAGGCGCCATCGAACACCAGCGCGTCCTGCCCACCCACCACGTTGAGGTAGGCGATCGCCGCCCCGCTCTCGCGGGTACGCTCGGCCAGCAGCGCATCGCGCTGGGCATGCTTGCCACGCTCGTAGGGAGAAGCATTGGGCACCACCACCAGCTGCGCGCCCGCACGGACGGTATCGGCCAGCGGTTCGGCGAACCACAGGTCTTCGCAGACCAGCACGCCCACCGGCACGCCCTTCAGCTCGAACACGCAGCTGCCGCCGTCCGGATCGACATCGAAATAACGGCGCTCATCGAACACCGCGTAATTGGGCAGCTCGCGCTTGCGGTAGGTGTGTTCGACCTGGCCATCGCGCAGCACGCTGGCCGCGTTGTAGACCACCGCACCGGCGGCCTGGGGCCAACCGACCACGGCCGCGATGCCGGTGGTGGCTGCGGCGATGCGCTCCAGCGCCTGCTGGCAGTCGTACAGGAAGCCCGGCCGCAGCAGCAGATCCTCCGGCGGATAGCCACTGATCGCCAGCTCGGGGAACACCACCAGCTCGGCACCGTACTCATCGCGCGCCTCGGCGATCATGGCGATGATGGTGTCGGTGTTCTGCGCCACTGCGCCAACCGGAAAATCGAACTGCGCCAGGGCAATGCGGAGCGACGTCATGGGGGTCCAGCCTGTAGGTGTACTGCGCTCATTGTAGTGCCGGCCGCTGGCCTGCAACCACGCATTCGGCGGCAGCACGATGAGGAGCCGGCCTGCGGCCGGCACTACGTGGCGTGCGTACCGGTCAGCGACTGGTACCCACCAAGGTGGGGATCGCCTGAAACGCAGAAAGGCCGCCCGGAGGCGGCCTTTCTGTTTGATGCAGCCGACCAACGGTCGGCTCTACCGGCAGCCGACCAACGGTCGGCTCTACGGGTAGCTGACCAACGGTCAGCTCTACCCGCGCGTCGGCCGCGGGTGCGGCCGGCGGCTTATTTGACCAGCTTGGCGATGGCAGCGCCCAGGTCGCCCGGCGAGCGGACGGTGACAACACCGGCTGCTTCCATGGCGGCGAACTTGCCTTCGGCAGTGCCCTTGCCGCCCGATGCGATCGCACCGGCGTGGCCCATGCGCTTGCCGGCCGGAGCCGAGGCGCCCGCGATGAAACCGACGACCGGCTTCTTCACGTGGTTCTTGATGTACTCGGCACCGGCTTCTTCAGCGTCGCCGCCGATTTCACCGACCATGATGATGCCCAGGGTCTGCGGATCTTCGTTGAACAGCTTGAGGCAGTCGACGAAGTTCAGGCCGTTGATCGGGTCACCACCGATGCCGATGCAGGTGGACTGGCCCAGGCCGACTTCGGTGGTCTGCTTGACCGCTTCGTAGGTCAGGGTACCCGAGCGCGACACGATGCCGATCTTGCCCGGCATGTGGATGTGGCCCGGCATGATGCCGATCTTGCACTCGCCCGGGGTGATCACGCCGGGGCAGTTCGGACCGACCAGCACGGTGTCCGGATGGGCACGGGTCAGCACGTTCTTGACGCGCAGCATGTCCAGCACCGGAATGCCTTCGGTGATGCACACGATGACCTGGATGCCGGCAGCGGCCGCTTCCAGGATCGCGTCAGCCGCGTACGGCGGCGGCACGTAGATGACCGAGGCGTTGGCGCCGGTGCTCTGCACGGCGTCGGCAACGGTGTTGAAGACCGGCAGATCGATGTGGGTGGTGCCGCCCTTGCCGGGGGTCACGCCGCCAACAACCTGGGTGCCGTACTCGATCATCTGAGTGGCGTGGAAGGTACCCTGCTGGCCGGTGAAGCCCTGCACGATCACCTTGGTGTTCTTATTGATCAAAACTGACATTGGATTTCCTTCGGTGTCGGATCAGGCGGCGGCTTTGACAGCAGCGACGACCTTCTTGGCACCGTCGTTGATGTTGTCGGCCGGGATGATGGCCATGCCGCTGTCACGCAGCAGCTGCTTGCCTTCTTCCACGTTGGTGCCTTCCAGGCGCACCACGACCGGAACCTTGACGCCCACTTCCTTGACCGCGGCGATGATGCCTTCGGCAATCATGTCGCAGCGGACGATGCCGCCGAAGATGTTGACGAAGATGCCTTCGACCTTGTCCGAGGACAGGATCAGCTTGAACGCTTCGATGACGCGCTGCTTGTTCGCACCGCCGCCCACGTCCAGGAAGTTCGCCGGCTCGCCGCCGTTGAGCTTGATGACGTCCATGGTGGCCATGGCCAGGCCGGCGCCGTTGACCATGCAGCCGATGTTGCCGTCCATGGTGACGTAGTTGATGTCCAGCTCCGAAGCGGTCACTTCGGTTTCGTCTTCCTGGGTCTTGTCGCGCATGGCAACGAGCGCCTTCTGACGGAACGCGGCGTTGTCGTCGCTGTCGAACTTGCCGTCCAGCGCGTACAGGTTGCCGTCGTCCAGGATGGCCAGCGGGTTGATTTCAACCAGGGCCAGGTCCTTTTCGTTGAACAGGCGGTACAGGTTCACCATGATGCTGGCGAACTGGCCGGCCTGCTTGGCGGTCAGGCCCAGCTTGAAGCCGAAATCACGGCCGTGGTAACCCTGCACGCCTTCAACGAAATCAACGTTGAGCGAGTGGATCAGCTCGGGGGTTTCAGCGGCGACCTGCTCGATCTCCACGCCGCCTTCCGAAGAAGCGATGTAGGTGATGGTCTTGGTGCCACGGTCAACCAGCACCGACAGGTACAGTTCCTTGACGATCTCACCGGCGGTGGTCACCAGCACCAGGTTGACCGGCAGTTCAACGCCTGCGGTCTGGTAGGTGGCCATCTTGGTGCCGAGCATCTTGGCCGCAGCGGCCTTCACGTCGTCGGTGGTCTTGCAGAACTTGACGCCGCCAGCCTTGCCGCGGCCGCCAGCGTGGATCTGCGCCTTGACCATCCAGGGGCCCTGGCCCAGGGCGTTGGCAGCGTCAACCGCTTCGTCCGGGGTAGCCGCGACCTTGCCGGCCGGAACGGGAATGCCGTACTCGGCAAGCAGCTGTTTTGACTGGTATTCGTGGAAATTCATGCGTCACCGTGGGAATAGGAACGACCGCACGCATCTCCAAGGCTCCCTCACGGGGGCGCCGGTAAGGACCGCGGCGGGCCCACTATTGTGGACGACCCGGCGCGCGGGCGCAAAGAAGTCAGTCCCAAGACACGCGCAGGGAGGCGTTTCCGGCGCAATTTCAGACAGTTGCGGCAGCGGCCGGAAACGGCCACCCGGGCCCCCTGTGGCACGGCCGCGCAGCTGGCCGGCGCCCGCGCACCGCCCGGCCTTCACACGCCCCGCCCCCGCCGCCTGCCCCCAAACCCGGCCGGACCCCCTACACTGCCCCCATGCCAGAAGGGGAGTTCCGGCGTGTCACCCAGTGCTTCATTGATCGACCGCATCGAATCGATACCGCGGCGCGAGCTGTATTTCTTCGCGCTGTACCGCCTGCTGATGGCCACCGTCATCGGCGCGCTGCTGTTCAGCCCGCTGAGCGGCCTGGTCGGCACCGCGGACCACCCGACGCTGGCGACCATCGTGGCCAGCGGCTACCTGGTGGTGGCCGTGCTGGTGCTGCTGTTCGGGCGCAACGAGCGCTGGCTGCGCACCATCGTGGTGTGGAGCGTGGCCGCCGACATCATCGCCGCCACCCTGCTCGCCCACGCCCTGCCGGGCGCCAGCGCGGGCATCTCGATGTCGCTGCTGTTCAACATCGCCGCCGCCGCGACCCTGCTGCCGCTGGGCATGGGGCTGGGCCTGGCCGCTGCCGCCAGCACCGCCACCGCCGGCGAGTACCTCTGGAAGCAGCTCGAAGGCGGCGACCCGACCCGCACCCTGGCCGAGCTGGCCATGTTCGTCACCAGCTATCTCGCCATCGCCTTCATCAGCTACCAGGTCGGCAACCGCGCCCGCATGAACCAGCAGTTGGCCAACCAGCGCGGCGATGAAGTGGCCAACCTGTTCCAGATCAACGAGCTGATCATCCGCCGCATGCGCACCGGCGTGATCGTGGTGGACGGCGCCAACCGCATCACCCTGGCCAACGAAGCCGCCTCCACCCTGCTCGGCGATGCCGACGGCAACAGTGGCAGCGGCAAGCTGGAACTGGGCAGTGCCTCGCCCGAGCTGAGCCGCCGGCTGCTGCGCTGGCGCAACGGCTGGACCAACGAAGAAATGCCCCTGCAGCTCTCGCCGGACCAGCCCGAAGTGCAGCCACGCTTTGCCCGCCTGCTGGCCGGCAGCGACCTCACCCTGGTGTTCCTGGATGATTCCACCGTGGTCTCGCGGCGTGCCGAGTCCTTGACGCTCTCGGCGATGGGGCGCTTCTCGGCCAGCCTGGCCCATGAGATCCGCAACCCGCTGGCGGCAATCAACTACGCCGCCCAGCTGCTGGAAGAATCCACCGATATCGGCGACACCGACCGCCGCCTGCTGCAGATCATCAACCAGCAGTGCCAGCGCACCAACGGCATCGTCGAAAGCGTGCTCGGGCTGGCCCGGCGCGAGCGTGCCAATCCGGAGAACGTGGATCTGGCCTCGTTCGTGCGCCGCTTCGTGCTGGAGTACAAACAGGTCCTGTCGCTGGAAACCGACAGCGTGGAGCCGATCATCAGCGAGACCTCGGTGCACGCCCTGGTCGATCCGCGCCACCTGCATCAGATCCTCACCGTGCTGGTGCACAACGCGCTCAAGTACGGCCGCGTGGCCGAAGAGCCGGCGCGCGTGCGGCTGCGCGTGGCGCGCCAGGACCGCACCGCCATCATCGATGTGATGGACCGCGGCCCCGGCATTCCCGAGACGGTTGCCAGCCAGTTGTTCCGCCCGTTCTTCACCACCTCCGAGCACGGCACCGGGCTGGGCCTGTATATCGCCCGCGAACTGTGCCGCGCCAACCAGGCACGGCTGGAGTACGTCTCAGTGCCTGCCGGCGGTGCGTGTTTCCGGCTGGTGCTGGCCGGTCCCCACACGATGATGGCCGGATGAGCCGCGCACACCCGGACGCCACCGTCAAACATTTGTCGCCAACGACCGCCCTCGGCTATCTTCCTTCCTTATGAATGACACCCGCAGCGCCCTCGTCGTCGATGACGAGCGTGACATCCGCGAACTGCTGGTACTGACCCTGGGCCGCATGGGCCTGCGCATCAGCACCGCAGCCAACCTCGCCGAAGCCCGTGAGCTGCTGGCCAGCAATCCGTACGACCTGTGCATCACCGACATGCGGCTGCCCGATGGCAACGGCATCGAGCTGGTCACCGAGATCGCACAGCACTACCCGCGCACACCGGTGGCGATGATCACCGCGTTCGGCAGCATGGACCTGGCGGTGGAAGCGCTGAAGGCCGGCGCCTTCGATTTCGTCAGCAAGCCGGTGGACATCTCGGTGCTGCGCGGCCTGGTCAAGCACGCACTGGAACTCAACAACACCGAGCGCGCCGCGCCCGCGCCGCTCGCCCCGGAACAGGCCGCACGCCTGCTCGGCGATTCGCCCTCGATGGATGTGCTGCGCGCCACCATCGGCAAGGTCGCGCGCAGCCAGGCGCCGGTCTACATCCTTGGCGAATCCGGCGTCGGCAAGGAACTGGTCGCCCGCACCATCCACGCGCAGAGCGCGCGCGCCCCCGGCGCCTTCGTGCCGGTCAACTGCGGCGCGATTCCGTCCGAACTGATGGAAAGCGAGTTCTTCGGGCACAAGAAGGGCAGCTTCAGTGGCGCCCATGCGGACAAGCCCGGCCTGTTCCAGGCCGCGCACGGCGGCACCCTGTTCCTGGATGAAGTGGCCGAGCTGCCCCTGCAGATGCAGGTCAAACTGCTGCGCGCGATCCAGGAGAAATCGATCCGTCCGGTCGGCGCCGCCACCGAAGTGCCGGTGGACGTGCGCATCCTTTCGGCTACGCACAAGGACCTGGGCGAACTGGTTGAAGACGGCCGCTTCCGCCACGATCTGTACTACCGCATCAACGTGATCGAACTGCGCGTGCCACCGCTGCGCGAACGCCGCAGCGACCTGCCCGCGCTGGCCGCCTCGATCCTGGCCCGGCTGGCCCGCACCCACGGCCGCCCGACCCCGCTGCTGGCGCCCTCGGCGCTGGAAGCCCTGGCCCAGTACCACTTCCCCGGCAACGTGCGCGAACTGGAGAACATCCTCGAGCGCGCCCTCGCCCTGGCCGAGGAAGACCGCATCGGGGCCAGCGACCTGCGCCTGCCCCAGCACGCCCCACGCTTCGGCGCCGGCAATGCGCCGCCCACCCAGGAAGAAGCGGTGGTCGACCTGCCGGCCGGCAATGGCGCCCTGCCCTCCTACATCGAGCAGATGGAGCGCACCGCGATCCAGAAGGCGCTGGAAGAAAACCGCTGGAACAAGACGCGTACTGCCGCACAGCTGGGCATCACCTTCCGCGCACTGCGGTACAAGCTGAAAAAGCTAGGCATGGAGTAGCGCCACCCCATGGGTGGCTGCTTTGGATCCACCGCCCCAGAAACCAAAAGGCCCGCTTGCGCGGGCCTTTTCTCATCTGTAGACGCGGCTCAATCCTTGGTCACACGATTGATCTCCGCCAGACCGGTCACCCCCGCCGCGGCCTTGATCAGCGCCGACTGGCGCAGATCATTCACTCCCGCCAGCTGCGCGGCCTCGGCGATCTGCAGCGCATTGCCACCGGCCAGCACGATGGTCGAAATTTCATCGGTCATCGGCATGACCTGGTACAGACCGGTACGGCCCTTGTAACCCTCGGTGCACTCATCGCAGCCGACCGGCTCGAACAGCTTGATCCCCGCATCCAGCTGCGCCTGGGTGAAACCCTCGGCCAGCAGCGCATTGGCCGGCAGTTCCACCGGGCGCTTGCAGTTGTTGCACAGCCGGCGCGCCAGGCGCTGGGCGATCACCAACGTCACCGAGCTGGTGATGTTGTACGGCGCGATGCCCATGTTCATCAGGCGCGCGATGGTCTGCGGCGCATCGTTGGTATGCAGCGTGGAGAGCACCATGTGGCCCGTCTGCGCCGCCTTGATCGCGATCTCCGCCGTTTCCAGGTCGCGGATTTCGCCGACCATGATGATGTCCGGATCCTGGCGCAGGAACGAGCGCAGCGCCGCGGCGAAGGTCATGCCGCGCTTGACGTTCTGCTGCACCTGGTTGACGCCGGGCAGGCGGATTTCCACCGGGTCTTCGGCGGTGGAGATGTTGCGCGTTTCATCGTTGAGGATGCCCAGCGCGGTGTACAGCGAGACCGTCTTACCCGAGCCGGTCGGCCCGGTGACCAGCACCATGCCATACGGCTTGTGGATCGCATCCAGGAACAGCTTCTGCTGCGCCGGCTCGTAACCGAGCTTGTCGATGCCCAGCTTGGCCGCGCTGCCATCGAGGATACGCAGCACCACCTTCTCGCCGAACAGGGTCGGCAGCGTGCTGACGCGGAAATCGATCTGGCGGGTCTTGGAGAGGTTGAGCTTGATGCGCCCATCCTGCGGCACGCGCTTTTCGGCGATATCCAGCTGCGCCATCACCTTCAGGCGCGCGGCGATGCGCTGGTTGAGCTTGACCGGGGCCTTGGCCACGTTCTTGAGCAGACCATCGATGCGCAGGCGCACGCGGTAGTCGTCTTCGTAGGGTTCGAAGTGGATGTCCGAGGCGCCTTTGCGGATGGCGTCCACGAGGACTTTGTTGACGAACTTTACGACCGGGGTGTCGTCGCCTTTGGCGTCGATGCCGGAGTCGCTGATACCGCCTTCTTCGTCGCCCGCGGAGACGTCGAGATCGGACATCCCCTCCTCGTCAGCGCCTAGCGCCGAGCCAAGCGTGTCCTGCTTGGACTGCCACTGCTCCAGCGTACGGCGGATCTGGTCCTCATCGACCAGGATCGGCTCCACCACCAGATTGGTGTGAAACTTGATCTCGTCCAGCGAATGGGTCGGGTTGCTGGTACCGACAAACAGCCTGCCACCGCGCTTGAACAGCGGAAGCACATGATGCTTGCGCAGCAGCTCCTCGCTGACCAGACCCATGGCATTCTGATTGTTATCGAACACCGACACATCCAGCAGCGGCATGCCGAACTCCAGGGAGTTCGCTGCGGCAAGCTGGGCGCTCGTGACCACCTTCTTCTCTGCAAACCACTGCGGCAGTGGCTGCTTGGCAGCACCCGCCTTTGCCATGGCTTCGCGGGCGACGGCCTCTTCAAGCACGCCGTCTTGAACGAGGCGGCGTGCGATTCCAGTGATGCCGACGAGGTTTGCAGTGGTTACGGCATTCATATCAATCCTTCTCTTCGATGGCGGCATCGGACAGCGCGCCGGCTCACGGATAAGCCCTGCGCCTTGCCCCACGTGTTTCGCCCGTCACGCATGCGGGGCTGGAAACCGAGCTGGGCAATCATGATAACCCTGTCGATTCAAGACCTACATCACTCAATCGCTTCTCCGAAGATCAGCAACCCGTGGGGCGTACGCGTGCATCGAAGGCGCTGCCATCGCAGGACCATATGCCTTCAATGCTTCTGCGCAGGAGCAGATCCTTTCCGTCTACGGTGCTGGTGCCCTTGACCGTGCAGAGAATGAACCCGACACCGGAATCATTGAATTGAGCCGCTACCGCTGAACAGTGGACGCTTCGCGTGAGCCCAAGGTAAGCAGGTGTCACCACCGCGGGGCTACGACCTTCCACGATGACCGCTTCCACCAGTGTTTTCCCGGGATGCATGTCTGCGAGTGCAGCCGTTACCTGGGTCTTGGCGATGTAGTACGGAAACGCCTGGATCGCAATCGCGGCCAGGATAGCGATGATGGCGACCACGATCATCAGTTCGATGAGCGTGAAGCCCTTTTGCTTGTTCATGACTCCCCCTGATCCAAGCAATCCCCATTGCTTCGCAGAAATTTACGTACGCCTTGGACGACAAGGGAGGCTGGAGTTGCAATAGCCCACCATAAAAAACGGCCAAAAGTTGCTCGACGAGTCCTTGCCCCTCAGCACAAGGCCCGCAAAAGCGGGCCTTGTGTGGCATTTTCAGGCTCCAGCTTCAGGCAATGGCCTCTCTGCCGACCCGATACGAGCAGAAAAATTAGCTACCAGTGCAACCGTTCGGCAGATACTTGGCAGCAACCGCAGTCGCCTCACAGGTGAAGCCGCCTGCCTTGGTGATGGTGCCGTCATCGTCATCCACGGCTGCCTCTGCATAGGTCAGAGCGATGGTCGAACCCTCACCAATGCGGCCCGGATCACGGATCGTGCAGGTCATTCCCGAATCGTCAACAGCAATCTCCGAACAGGCACCGGTTTCTTCGGCCTGGAAACCTGCAGTCACAGGCGTCGGGGTACGACCTTCGCTGACTTCCATTTCGAACTGGGTCTTGTGCGACGCCAGGTCGGCCAGCGCAGCGGTCACCTTGGACTTGGACACATAGTCCTGATAAGCCGGCAGCGCGATAGCGGCCAGGATGGCGATGATCGCCACAACGATCATCAGTTCGATCAGGGTAAAGCCCTGCTGCTTCTTCATGAGTACATCCCCTAGAGGTAGAAATTTAGATAGGGCACTGGGCCATTGCCTGACCGGCGGACCGGGTGAGCTAGGCGGGCGCCCTGTGCGGGTGGATCGAAGCAGGTTGCGTGCCAACAGTGCCAGCAATGCTCCCCAGCATTCCCCGGCGCAATCATGGCACCAATCTTCAGGATTGGAACCCCCCGCACAACAATTTGCGACGCATCCGGCAATGTGACCTGTTACGTCACCTTTTGACACCCCCGGTCCAGCCTTGCTGCCCAAAGCCGGACGCCTGACAGGACTGCCAACACTTCCCGGAACCCGTTACCATGCGGCGAGATAGCCCGCCTGGGGATGGTGTGGCTGGGGAGCCCTGTATGTCTGTCAGCCGTAGCGCGATCAAGAAAGAGCCCGTGGCGCGAAGCACCATGGAGTTGCAACCGTTTGTCTGGGAGGGGACCGACAAGCGGGGCGTCAAGATGAAGGGCGAACAGCCCGCCAAGAATGCCAACCTGCTCCGCGCGGAACTGCGACGGCAGGGTATTACGCCCAGCATCGTCAAGCAGAAGCCCAAGCCCCTGTTCGGCGGGGCAGGCTCGGCGGTCGGGGCCAAAGACATCGCCTTCTTCAGTCGCCAGATGGCGATCATGATGAAATCGGGTGTACCGATCGTCAGTGCGCTGGAGATCATCGCCAGCGGACATAAGAATCCACGAATGAAGAAGCTCGTGGAAACGATCCGTACCGACATTGAAGGCGGCTCCTCGCTACACGAAGCGATCAGTCGTCATCCGGTTCAGTTCGACGAGCTCTACCGCAACCTGGTTCGCGCAGGCGAGGGCGCTGGTGTCCTGGAAACAGTGCTGGACACCATCGCCACTTATAAAGAGAACATTGAAGGCCTGAAAGGCAAAATCAAGAAGGCCCTGTTCTATCCAGTGATGGTGATCGTTGTCGCCATGCTGGTCAGTTCCATCATGCTGATCTTCGTGGTGCCTCAGTTCGAAGATGTGTTCAAAGGCTTTGGCGCCGAGCTGCCTGCCTTCACGCAGATGATCGTCAACCTGTCGCGGTTCCTCGTGTCCTGGTGGTGGGTGATCCTTTTCGTGCTGCTGGGTGCGGCGGCAGGCTTCATCTACGCCTATAAACGATCGCCCAAGATGCAGCACGGCATGGACCGCCTGATCCTGAAGGTCCCGGTGATCGGCCAGATCATGCATAACAGTGCGATCGCGCGCTTCGCCCGCACCACCGCCGTCACCTTCAAAGCCGGCGTGCCACTGGTCGAGGCGCTTGGCATCGTCGCAGGCGCCACAGGCAACAAGGTGTATGAAGAGGCCGTCCTGCGCATGCGCGACGACGTGTCGGTCGGTTACCCGGTCAACATGGCCATGAAGCAGGTCAACATCTTCCCGCACATGGTGGTGCAGATGACCGCCATCGGTGAAGAGGCCGGCGCGCTGGATACCATGCTGTTCAAGGTGGCCGAGTATTTCGAGCAGGAGGTCAACAATGCCGTGGACGCCCTGAGCAGCTTGCTGGAACCGATGATCATGGTGTTCATTGGTACCATTGTCGGCGGCATGGTGATCGGCATGTACCTGCCCATCTTCAAACTCGGCGCGGTAGTTGGATAACTAATCAATGGCATTTCTCGACCAGCATCCCGGTCTCGGCTACCCCGCCGCGGTCGGACTGGGACTGCTGATCGGCAGTTTCCTCAACGTGGTGATCCTGCGCCTGCCCAAGCGGCTGGAGTGGGAGTGGAAGCGCGATGCGCGCGAGGTGCTGGAAGAGCCGGACATCTACGAGCCGCCACCACCGGGCATCGTGGTCGAGCCCTCGCACTGCCCGCACTGCAAGCACAAGCTGTCCTGGTACGAGAACATCCCGCTGTTCAGCTGGCTGGCCCTGCGCGGCAAGTGCCGGCATTGCCATGCCCCGATCTCGATCCAGTACCCGCTGGTGGAGCTGCTGACCGCCGCGCTGGTGGCCGCCAGCGTCTGGCAGTTCGGGTTCGGCTGGCAGGGCTTCGGCGCGATCGTGCTGAGCTGCTTCCTGGTGGCACTGTCCGGGATCGACCTGCGTACCCAGCTGTTACCGGACCAATTGACCCTGCCCTTGATGTGGCTGGGCCTGATCGCGGCCAGCGACAATCTCTATATGCCGGCCAAGCCTGCCCTGCTGGGTGCGCTGGCGGGCTATCTGTCGCTGTGGTCGGTGTGGTGGCTGTTCAAGCAGATCACCGGCAAGGAAGGCATGGGCCACGGCGATTTCAAGCTGCTGGCGGCCTTGGGCGCGTGGTGCGGGCTCAAGGGCATCCTGCCGATCATCCTGCTGTCGTCCGTGGTGGGCGCGATCATCGGCTCGATCTGGCTGTACTCGCGCGGCCGTGACCGGGCCACGCCGATCCCGTTCGGGCCGTACCTGGCCATTGCCGGCTGGATCGTGTTCATGTGGGGCGAGCCGTTGATTGACGGCTACCTGAGCTACGCCGGCCTGCGTTGAGGGCCGCACGATGAGCCGCTTCGTGATTGGGCTGACCGGCGGCATTGCCGCCGGCAAGAGCGAGGTCAGCCGCCGCTTCGAGGCGCTGGGCATCACCGTTGCCGATGCCGACCTGGCCGCACGCGCGGTGGTGGCACCGGGCAGCGAGGGGCTGGCGCGGATCGCCGCCCACTTCGGCACCGAGATCCTGCTGGCCGATGGCCAGCTGGACCGTGCCGCCCTGCGGGCCCGCATCTTCGCGTCGGCGCAGGAGCGTCAGGCGCTGGAAGCGATCACCCATCCGGCTATTCGTCAGTTGCTGCGCGAGACCTGCGAGCAGGCGGAGGGACCGTATGCGATCGCGGCGATTCCGCTGCTCACCGAGGCCGGTGGCCGCCAGCAGTACCCGTGGCTGGACCGGATCCTGGTGGTGGACGTGCCGGTGGCCGTGCAGCACGCGCGGCTGATGCAGCGCGATGGCATCGATAGCGCCCTGGCGGACCGCATGATCGCCGCCCAGGCCAGCCGCGAGGCGCGCCTGGCATTGGCCGATGATGTGGTGGTCAATGATGGCCACCCGGACCACCTGCAGGCGCATGTGGCGCGGCTGGATCGGGCCTATCGGGATTTGGCGGCGCGGTAGATCTGGAGGAGCCGACCCACGGTTGTGGAGGAGCCGACCAACGGTCGTGGAGGAGCCGACCAACGGTCGGCTCTACCGTGTCAGGCGGGGGAGAACGTCAGCGTGGCGATGACGCCACGCCCGGCGCCTGGCCGTACGTTGACCTGCCAGCCGTAGAGATCACACAGGCGGCTGACGATGGACAGGCCGATACCCCCACCCTGCGAATGACCCGCATGCGTTCCGCGGTAGCCGCGCTGGAACAGCTTGGCGGCATCTTCTTCGCTCAGGCCGGGGCCGCTGTCGATCACTTCGACCGCGTTGTTGCCCACGCGCACGCGCACCGCGCCTTCCTTCGAGTACTTCACGGCATTGCCGATCAGGTTGCCCAACGCGACCGAGAGGGCCGATTCCGGCGCATCGATCACCAGGTCGTGGTTGCCTTCCAGGATCAGTTCGAGCGGCTTGCCGCCGAGCTGGGCACGGTGCGAATCCAGCAGCTGCTCGGAGACGCGGGCGACATTGCTGCTGCCCTGCCCGCGCTCGTTGCGCGAGAGCAGCAGCAGCGCGCCGATCAGATCGGTGCATTGCTGCTCGGCCCGCTGGATGCGCTGCAGGCGCTGCAGCACCTTGGGATCGAGGTCCGGGCGGGTCAGCAGCAGCTCGGTGGCGCCACGGATCACGGCCAGCGGCGTGCGCAGCTCGTGACTGACGTCCGCATTGAACTCGCGGTCGCGCTGCACCACTTCGGTCAGCCGCGCGGAATAGTCATCCAGCGCCTGGGCCAGCTGGCCCACCTCATCGTCCGGGAAGCGCGGTGCCAGCGGCTCGGGCTCGCTGGTGCCACCGCGGTAGGCGCGCAGGCGGGCGGCCAGATCGGACACCGGCTTCATCACCTTGGAGGCGGACCACCAGCCCAGCACCAGGGACAGGGCGCTGAACACCAGCACCGAAATCCACAGCGCGCGCTTGAGCTGGGCCTCCCCGCGCGTGGCCTCGGTCATGTCGTACGCCAGGAAGAACCAGGCATCGTCAGCTTTGCGGACCGCCAATTTGTAGGCGTAAGGCCTGCCCTCTTCGTCCAGGCCGCTCACGTTGTGGTTGCCGTTTGGCAACGCCGCCCATTCCGCCCGCTCTACCCGTACACGGTCGAGCATTTCGCGCGGATACGCGAAGGCCCGCATCTGCTGCACGGGAAGATCCGGATTACGGGTACGGTCGGAATAGAAGCGCTTGGCGAACTCATCGATGTTGCGGTTCATCACGTCTTCGACGAGCTGGTTCTCCACACGGGCACGCGCCCAGTTGGTGGCGAACGCAAACAACGTGGTCAGGCAGAAGCCCAACAGCACGAACGAGACGATGATGCGGCTGCGCAGCCGGCGCCGGTATGGCGCGCGGCGACGCCCCCCCCTGCCCGTCACCGGATCAGGCTTCCGGCGCGGCGATGCGGTATCCGATGCCATGACGGGTCTGGATCATCGGGACCTCGAAGGGTTTGTCGACCACGGCGCGCAGGCCATGGATATGCACGCGCAGGGAATCCGAATCCGGCAGCTCTTCGCCCCAGACGCGGGTTTCCAGCTCCTGGCGGGTGACGACGGCCGGGGAGGCCTCCATCAGCGCCTGCAGGATCTTCAGCGCGGTCGGGTTGAGCTGCAGCAGCTTGCCCTGGCGGCGCACTTCCAGCGTGTCCAGGTTGTACTCCAGATCGCCGGTTTCCAGCACGCGGGTCTGCACGCCCTTGCCGCGACGCGACAGGGCGTTCAGACGCACCTCCACTTCCTGCAGCGCGAACGGCTTGATCAGGTAGTCATCGGCGCCGGAATCGAAGCCGGCCAGTTTGTTATCCAGGGAATCGCGGGCCGTCAGCATCAGCACCGGGGTCTGCTTGCGCGCCTCGTTGCGCAGCTTGCGGCAGACCTCGATCCCATCCATGCCGGGCAGGTTGAGGTCCAGCACGATCGCGTCGAACTCATGGACGACCGCCAGGTGCAGGCCGGTGACGCCATCGGCTGCGAAGTCCACGGTGTGACCGCGGTCTTCGAGGTAATCGCCCAGGTTGGCGGCAATGTCGCTGTTGTCTTCGATGACGAGAATTCGCACTGGGACCTCTGATTCGTGGGGTTCAACGGAAAGAACGGAGCCGCAGGGCAGCAATGGGAACAGGACTGCGCGACCTCAAGCTGACCATACAGCTTCGATTCTTAACATTAGACACCGTCGAATGCTGGCGCAGCGTCAAAACCCGGCGATCATCACCTGGCATCTTTGGGTTCGGAAATCCGAAGATCACGCTTCATCTGCCTGGCGTCCTCCGTCGCCTGGCGGCGCTGAGCCACCGTCATGCAGGTGCGCTGAGGGCGGTTGCTGCCGATCGGACGTTCGCTGCGGCAGACCATGCGGCTGTCTTCCTTGGCGTTGGTCATCAAGGTATTGACCACTTCCTGGTCATTGAAGACCTCTACTTTCTGCGGCGGGGTGAGCTGATCGAAGCGCTCGCGATCACCCATCTTGGTGCGGATGCGGTCCAAGGCGGCCTGAACGCGGCTCTTGTCGGCCACGCTCAGCTCGCTGTAGTCCTCACTGTGCAGCGCGCGCTCGACCTTGGCCAGCTGTTCGGCAACAGGCGCATCGTCGGCAAGCGCCATCGCGGCCTCGTCGGCGTTCGCAGGCGGCTTGGCATGGGCACCCAGCGAGAGACAGCCGAGCAGCGCGACAGCGATGATTCGATGCATCTGTGACATCTGCGACTTCCTTATCCACATGAATGAACGCCAACTCTACGAGGATGGAACCGGGCCGACAAGTTACCGATGGCAGGGGCTTGGCACCGCTGCAGGCCGGAAAAAGGCCCGACCAACTGACGCTGGCCGGGCCTGAAGCTGTTTCCCGATTACCGATCCTGCTGAGGAGGGCAGAGCTGCGGTTCGACAGAGCCTACGCCGGGGCCGATTAAACCGATGTTAAGGCCCTGCCCCACCTTGGAAAACCGCATCAACCCTTTGTATTTGCAGGTTTTTTCAAGGAAGCAACATGATCGATGATGCGCCCGGCAAGATCGGCCTGGCAGATCGCCTCGATGCCTTCCAGCCCAGGCGTGGAGTTGACCTCCAACACCAGCGGGCCGCGGCTGGAGCGGATCAGGTCCACACCGGCCACGCCCAGGCCCAGCGCCTTGGCCGAGCGCACCGCCACCAGCTGCTCGGCCCGGCTGGCCTTGGCGGCGCGGGCACTGCCCCCGGCATGCAGATTGGAGCGGAAATCCCCCTCCGGCGCCTGCCGTTGCATCGCCCCGACCACCTGGTCGCCGACCACCAGGCAGCGCAGGTCGGCGCCCTGCGCCTCACCGATGAACTCCTGCATCAGGAAGTTGGCGTAGAGCCCGCGCAGTGCCTCCACGATGCCGCGCGAGGCGCTGGCCTTCTCGGTCAGGATGACGCCGCGGCCCTGGGTGCCCTCGTTGAGCTTCACCACATGCGGCGGCGGCCCCAGCATCGAGAGCAGATCGACCGTGTCATCGGGGTTGTCGCCGAACACCGTGACCGGCATGTCGATGCCCTTGGAGGCCAGGATCTGGTGGGCGCGCAGCTTGTCGCGGGCGCGCAGGATGGCATCGGAGGGGTTGGGCGTGCGCGCGCCCATCATCTCGAACTGGCGCAGCACGGCCGTCCCGTAGCGGGTGACCGAGGCACCGATGCGCGGGATCACCGCGTCCACCCCGGTGATCGGCCGCCCCTTGTAATGCATGGTGAAGCCATCCGCGGCGATGCGCATGTAACAGCGCAACGGATCGAGGATGCGCACGGTATGGCCCCGCGCACGCGCGGCCTCCACCAGGCGACGCGTGGAGTACAGCTTGCTGTTGCGGGACAGGATGGCGAGTTTCATCGCGGCGCAGGGGACGGGAAAGCGCGAAGCATAGCGTGCGGTGCGTAGGCCGCGATGACGGACCGGCCCGAGGATGCTGCGGCCCGCATCCAGCGGTTGTTCCACAATAATGGGCGCCCACAGAGATGCCCCGGCAACACGGATGACCACGCCTCCCACCCGTCATTGTTTCGCGGCCCTGCTCGCGGTTCTGCTCTCAGCGGGCACGCAGGCCGCGCCGGCCCATTTCACCAGTTACAACGACTTCTACAGGTCGTTGGGCGATCCCCTGTTCGAGGGAAAGGGGACCGCACTCGACAAGCCCTGCACGGACGCACCGCGCGCGCGCCTGTGGACCACCTCGATGACGCAGGCCCTGCGGCGCTACGAGGCGACCGACTGGATCGTTCCGGGCACCTTGCAGATGAACCCGGCCGATGGCGCACCCGACGTTGCCTTTGACGGCCAGACGCTGATGGTCGGTGCGCGGCGATGGCCATTGCGCAGCGCTGTCGCTCTCGCACCACCGGACTGGCCCAGCCGCACCCCCATCGACCCGGAGAATCTGGCGAACGTCACCGCCTGGCAGCAGGGCACGTCGGTGTGCCTGGACATGCACTATGTGAGCAGTGGCAAAGGCGGTCGCTACACGCTGGTGATGCTGTTGCACGGTGAGCATCTGTACACCCTGCCCCCGCTCTTTGGCAGTTGCGTGGCCATACAGAAGGCGGCGGGCGATGGATTCAGTTATCCGAGCACGACCTATCTGGGCCCGGGGATGGAAACGAATCCAAGCGGCCTGCAGGTGGACTATCTGCTATCGGATGGCACGACACGCGTTGCGCGTTATCTGCTGCGCTTTCCGGATCAGAGCGACCCCTTCACCTTCGAGGCATCGCGCGTGCGGTGACGGGCGGCATGGGAGGTGAAGCGTGGAGCGGGTGAAGGGAATCGAACCCTCGTCAGTAGCTTGGGAAGCTACAGCTCTACCATTGAGCTACACCCGCAAGGCGCGGCGTAAGTCTATTCGGGCGGGGCCCTCAAACGCAACGGGCGGCACTGGGCCGCCCGTTGTTTCACGCTTTTCCACCGCCGTGCACGGCGCCCGCGGGCGGGCGCTGCGCACGTGGGATCAGAAGCTGCCGCCGAAGCTGGCGAACAGCGACAGGTCACGTGCACGCTTCTGCATCGTGGTGGTGCTCATGCCGATGTTGCTGCTCAGGCCCCAGAGGTTCAGGCGCGCACCCAGCACGGCGGTGGCGTAGTTCTTGTCGAACTCCAGGCCCGGCACCTTGTACATGCCCACGTCCGGCATGGTCTGCAGCCAGGCGCTGGCCTGCTTGCTGTCCTCGAACTCGTGGTCATAGGTGACCTGCACGTACGGCTTGACGTTGCCGCCATCGAAGCGGGCCTGCCAGCCGACGCGGCCGACGGTCGAATCCGTATCCTGGTCGCCATAGCCCAGCGCCGAGGCGCTCAGGTTGGACTCGGTGTAGCCATCCAGCTTCACCTTCTGCCAGATCACCGCGGCGACCGGACCGTGACGGAAGCCGCCTTCGGTGCCGAACTCGTAACCGGCGTTCAACGCGGCGGTCAGGTTGCTGCCTTCCGGCGAGCCCTTGTGGATGCGCGTTGCCGGGCCGAGCTGCAGCTTGCGGGTCACGTCGTAGTCCAGCCAGCTGTAGCTGAGCTGGCCGTTGACCCAGGCGCGCTCGCCGTACCAGCCGGCGAACAGGCCCAGGGTGGTATCGGACTGGGTGAAGTCGCCCTTGTTGTTGCCGAAATCGGCGTCCATGCGGCCATAGCCGGCGAAGCCGCCGACCACCATGCCGTCACGCGCCCAATCCACACCGAACAGGCCGGCCGGGGCCATGCCGTCGTACAGATCGGCGTGGGCGTAACGCTGCATGTCGCCGCGCAGGTTGCCCCACCAGCTCAGGCCGTCGGCCGGACGGCCATCCACGTGCCAGCTGACCTGGTCAGCGCGCGAGCGGCCGATGGTCTGTGCCGAATGGGTCAGGATCTGCTGGTTGCGCGGCGCTTCCAGGATCGACAGGGTGTACTGGCCCAGCATTTCATGCGTGGCCGAGGACGGGTGTACGCCGTCGGCGAAGACATAGGTGCGCCATGCGTCCGGGGTGACCAGGCTGGTCGGGTTGCAGGTCAGCGACGAAGGCACCGTGCAGGCGGTGCCACTGACGTTGCTGAAGCCGTAGGTCGACGGGTTGGCGACGATTTCCTGCAGGATGTGGAAGGTGTCGACCGGGATCACCTGCAGGCCGGCGGCCTTCAGGCCACCGAACAGGGCGTCGTTGTAGGCCTTGGCCAGCGCGGTGCCGGCGGCCATGCCAGCCGGGCCGCCGGCGCGGGCGCCCGGGGTCAGGCCGATGTCCGGGATGGTCGGCACCACGATGTATTCAGCGCCCGCTGCCTTCAGCGTGCCGACGATGCCGACCTGGTCGGTGACGGCACCGGTCAGGGTCGGGACCAGCGGCGCACCGGTCTGGATCGCGAACAGATCATTGGCACCGCCCCACACGGTGTACAGCGCGTTCGGGTCGGCCTTGCCACCGTTGGCCGCCAGATAGTTGGCCGTCTGGGTCTTCAGCGAAGGAATCGGCACACCGCCCAGCGCGGGCTGGGTCAGGTCCACGCCCACGCGGGCCCCGCCAACGGCGTAGTTGTCGCCGTTCTGGCCGTTACCGTTCGGGCTGGCATCGGTGCCGTAGTAGTTCGCCACGTGCTGCGCCCATTGCCAACCCGGGTTGGTGGTGGCCTGGCCGGTCACCGGGCGGACAGCGGCCGGCAGCAGCGGGCGGTAGTAGCCGGAATCGGTCAGGCTGTCGCCGATGAAGACGGTCTTGGTGTACGGCGACTGGGCCATGGCCGGCATCGCCGCCAGGGCGATGGCCACGGCCATGAGGGAACGGATCGGGCGTTTGCTGAGCAACATGGAAACTCCTTGAGGGTGGGGAAGACGGCGGACGTACGCCGGCGCACGGTGCCATGGTTCCACTGCACCTGGCCGGCATCACGCTGCGCTGCGGCATGAACGCCGCAGCCCGCCGCCCGGCCATCGTTGGCCTGGCGCTCGCGGCACCTCTGCCGCGGGGCGCACAGGGTACGCACTGGGATGTGATTACGGGACAATACCGTCATGAACATCCAGCTCAACGGCGAGAACCGCCAGCTTCCGCACACCGCCACTGTCCACGACCTGCTGCGCAGCGAGGACCTGCTCGAGCGCCGCGTCGCGGTCGAAGTCAATGGCGAGATCGTCACCCGCAGCCAGCACGCCAGCCACCCCCTGCGCGAGGGCGACGTGGTCGAGATCGTGCATGCACTGGGCGGCGGCTGAGGCAGCATCGTGACGCGCGATAGGCGATAATTCGGGCCATGAATGCACCTGCCCCCACTGATTCGCTGGTGATCGCCGGCAAGACCTATGCTTCCCGCCTGCTCACCGGCACCGGCAAGTTCAAGGATCTGGAAGAAACCCGCCTGGCCACCGAGGCCGCTGGCGCCCGGATCGTCACCGTGGCGATCCGCCGCACCAACATCGGGCAGAACCCGGGCGAGCCGAACCTGCTCGACGTGCTGCCGCCGGACCGTTACACCATCCTGCCCAACACCGCCGGCTGCTACACCGCCGAAGACGCCGTGCGCACCTGCCGGCTGGCCCGCGAGCTGCTGGACGGCCACAACCTGACCAAGCTGGAAGTGCTGGGCGACCAGAAGAGCCTGTACCCGGATGTGGTGCAGACCCTCAAAGCGGCCGAGCAGCTGGTCAAGGATGGCTTCGAGGTGATGGTCTATACCTCCGATGACCCGATCCTGGCCAAGCGCCTGGAAGACATCGGCTGCGCTGCGGTGATGCCGCTGGCCGCGCCGATCGGCTCGGGCCTGGGCATCCAGAACAAGTACAACCTGCTGCAGATCATCGAAGACGCCAAGGTACCGATCATCGTCGATGCCGGCGTGGGCACGGCCTCCGATGCAGCCATTGCGATGGAGCTGGGCTGCGATGGCGTGCTGATGAACACCGCCATCGCCGGCGCGCGCAACCCGATCCTCATGGCCAGCGCGATGCGCAAGGCCGTGGAGGCGGGCCGCGAGGCCTTCCTGGCCGGGCGCATTCCGCGCAAGCGCTACGCCAGTGCGTCCTCGCCGATCGACGGGTTGATCGGCTGATGACCAATCCTTTCGACAGCGCCGGTGCCAAGGCACCGCCCAAGCCCTTCACCATCACCGAAGGCCGCCGCGAGGTCCGCAGTTTCGTGCTGCGCCAGGGGCGTTTCACTCCCGCCCAGCAGCGTGCGTTCGACGACCGCTGGCCGCGCTTCGGGCTGGATTTCACCGGCGAGCCGCGCGATCTGGATGCCACCTTCGGGCGCGATGCGCACAAGGTGCTGGAGATCGGCTTCGGCAATGGCGCCGCGCTGCGCTTCGCCGCGCAGCAGGACCCGAGCCGCGATTACATCGGCCTGGAAGTGCACGCGCCCGGCGTGGGACGCCTGCTCAATGCACTGGCCGACGACAACGCCGACCACGTGCGCCTGTACCACCACGATGCCGTGGAGGTGCTGGAGAAGGAAATCGCCGATGGCGCGCTGGATGAAGTGCGCATCTACTTCCCGGATCCGTGGCACAAGAAGCGCCATAACAAGCGTCGCCTGATCCAGCCTGGCTTTGCCGAGCTGCTGGTGCGCAAGCTGCGCGTCGGTGGCCGCCTGCACTGCGCCACGGACTGGGAAGACTATGCCGAGCAGATGTGGGACGTGCTCGACGCCACCGCCGGGCTGAGCAACCGCGCCGGTCCGCGTGGGCAGGTCGAGCGGCCGGAATGGCGCCCGCAGACCCACTTCGAAACCCGTGGCCAGAAGCTTGGCCATGGCGTGTGGGACCTGTTGTACGACCGCACCTGATCCCACAAGGAACCGCGCCACCCCATGGATACCGCGCTGACGCTGACTACCGACATGAAGCTCGTTCTCGGGCTGGTCGGCTTCACGATGGCGATGTTCCTGTTCGAGCGCATCCGCGCCGACGTGGTGGCCTTGGTGGTGCTGGTGGTGCTCGGCGTTACCGGCCTGATCGCGCCGGAGGAAATCTTCGGCGGCTTTTCCGGTAACGCGGTGATGAGCATCATCGCCACCACCATCCTCGGCGCGGGCCTGGACCGCACCGGGGCATTGAACCGGTTGGCGGCGTGGCTGCTGCGGCGCGGGCATGGCGTGGAGACACGCCTGTTGATGATGACCACCGCGATCGCCGGCTTGAACTCCTCGTTCATGCAGAACCCTTCGGTGATGGCGCTGTACCTGCCGGTCGCCTCGCGGCTGGCCGCGCGCACCGGGCTGACCCTGCAGCGCCTGCTGCTGCCGATCGCCGCGGCCATCGTCATGGGCGGCGCGCTGACCATGGTCGGCAATTCGCCGCTGATCCTGCTCAACGATCTGCTGGCCTCGGCCAACAACAACCTGCCCTCGGGCCTGGCCACCATCGAACCGCTGCGCATGTTCGCACCGCTGCCGATCGGCGTGGCGCTGCTGATCGCCTCGCTGCTGTATTTCCGCTACTTCGGTGATCGCAAGCTGGTGGAGGAAGAGACGCTGGCCAACGATGGCGTCACCCCGTCACGCACCGAAAGCTACTTCGCCAAGACCTACGGCATCGAAGGCGATGTGTTCGAACTGGTGGTCACCGCCGAAAGCCCCCTGGTCGGCATGACCCTGGGCGAGGCCGAGAACGTGCACGATGCGCCGCTGCTGCTGGCGCTCAAGACCGGCAATGACACCCGTCTGGCCCCGCCGGCCGAGATGCGGATCTGGGTGGGCAGCGTGCTGGGCGTGATGGGCGCGCGCCAGCAGGTCAGCGATTTCGCACAGAACCAGTTCCTGCGGATGTCCTCGCGGCTGAAGCACCTGGGCGACCTGTTCAACCCCAGCCGCGCCGGCATTTCCGAAGCAGTGGTGCCGCCCACCTCCGATGTGATCGGCAAGAGCGCCTCGGACCTGCGCCTGCGCAAGCAGCGTGGGATCAGCCTGCTGGCGATCAACCGCGACAAGCAGGTGATCCGCGAAGACGTGCGCAACGTGGCGCTGCGCGCCGGTGACATGCTGGTCTTCCACAGCATCTGGACCGACCTGGCGCAGGCGGCCAAGAGCCGCGACTTCGTGGTGGTGACCGATTACCCCAAGGGCGAGCAGCGGCCGCACAAGTTCAAGATCGCGATGAGTATCTTCGCCATCACCATCCTGATCGCGCTGACCTCCAAGCTGCCGGTGGCGCTGACCCTGATGACCGGCGTGGCCGGCATGCTGCTGACCGGCGTGCTGCGCATGGACGAGGCCTACGCCTCGATCAACTGGAAAACCGTGTTCATGATGGCCGGGCTGATTCCGCTCGGCTGGGCGATGGACAGCAGCGGCGCGGCGGCGTGGATCGCCGGGCACACCATCGACCGCCTGCCGACCGGCATCCCGGTGTGGGTGCTGGAAATCGCGCTGGCGTTGTTGACCACGATGTTCTCGCTGGTGATCAGCCACGTGGGCGCAACCATCGTGATGGTGCCCATCGCGGTGAACCTGGCGCTGGCCGCCGGGGGCAGCCCGACCGCGTTCGCGCTGATCGTGGCGTTGTCGGCCTCGAACAATCTGATGACAGCCTCCAACCCGGTGATTTCGATGATCACCGGCCCGGCCAATTACACCCCGCGCGAGCTGTGGCGCGTCGGCGCCCCTCTGTCGTTGATCTATACGGCGGTGGTGGTGCTGATGATCAACCTGATGTTCTAGGGAGTGCCGGCCGCTGGCCGGCTCGCCCGATGCCCCAGGTAGTGCCGGCCGCTGGCCGGCATCGAAGACGTAGTAGTGCCGGCCGCTGGCCGGCATTGAAGACGTAGTAGTGCCGGCCGCTGGCCGGCTCCACGTACGGTTGGCCATCAAGAGC
>NZ_JBDJLE010000027.1:0-42941 GCF_039673205.1 Stenotrophomonas sp. TWI809
CCCCCCCGCGCCGGCCCCGCGCCCCCCCCCCCCCCCACCAAAACCTTCCCAAGAGAGCGCGGCACCCCGCCCCCCGCCCGTCCCGCGGCAGGTGCCGACCGTTGGTCGGCACATCGTCTACCCGCCCACGGTTGGTGGGCACGCCGATCCCATCGGAGCGATCCCATGCAGGCCCTCCCCGAATACAGCGGTGGTTGCCAGTGCGGCGCGATCCGCTTCCACGTGGTCGGTGCGCTGACCCACAGCTCGATCTGCCATTGCCGGATGTGCCAGAAGGCCTTCGGCGCCTATTACGCCCCCTTGGTCTCGGTCCGTGGCAGCGACTTCCGCTGGACCCGCGGCGAGCCCCGGCGTTTCCCATCCTCCACTATGGTCCAGCGCGGCTTCTGCGCTGACTGCGGCACCCCGTTGACCTACGAAGCCCCGGATGGCGTAGCGATCGCGGCCGGCGCCTTCGATGAACCGGCCCGCCTGCCGCCGACGATCCAGTACGGGATCGAGGCCAAGCTCCCGTTCGTGGATGCCCTGGGGTCGCTCAGCGCGCTGCGCAGCGAAGAGGACGCCGAGGCCGGCGACTTCCTGTTGCATATCGTCTCCCACCAGCATCCGGACCACGACACCGCGGATTGGCCGCCGGGCTGAAGGCGGGCTGTGAACGCCCCCCGTGAACGCCCGGCAGGGCAGGGTGGGCCTTGATGCTCTACCATTACCAACCCCTTTACCGGTCCCGCCCCCCGCAATGAGCAAGCAAAGCCAGTGGATCGTCGGCGTCAACGCCGTCGCCTCTTCGATCGAGAATGATGCCGAGAACGTCCGCGAGGTCCTCATCGAGGCCGGTGCGAAGAACCCGCGTCTGACCGAGATCGAGGAAAACGCACGCCGCAAGGGCATCGACGTGCGCAAGGTGAACACCCAGGCGCTGGACGGTGTGGGCGGTTCGGTGCGTCACCAGGGCGTGGCGGCGCGCTACCAGGCCGCACGGACCTGGGGCGAGAACGAGTTGGAAGGGCTGGTGGAAGCGGCCGAGGGCAAGGCCCTGCTGCTGATCCTCGATGAGGTCCAGGACCCGCACAACCTCGGCGCCTGCCTGCGCAGCGCGGCGGCGGCCGGTGCCACGGCGGTGATCATTCCCAAGGACAAGTCGGCCTCGGTCAATGCGACCGTACGCAAGACCTCGGCCGGCGCAGCCGACCGTATCCCGGTGGTGCAGGTGACCAACCTCTCGCGCTGCCTGAAGGACCTGCAGAAGCTGGGCGTGTGGATCTACGGCCTGGCCGGTGAAGCCACCGAGTCGCTGTATGCGATCGACCTGAAGGGCAACGTGGCGCTGGTGCTGGGCGGCGAAGCCGACGGCCTGCGCCGGCTGACCCGCGAAAACTGCGATGGCCTGGTCAAGATTCCGATGCCAGGCGATATCGAGAGCCTGAACGTCTCCGTCGCCACCGGCGTGAGCCTGTTCGAAGCGGTGCGTCAGCGCGGGCTGTAACCCGCCCGCGCGAGGGGGTAGAGCCGACCGTTGGTCGGCTGCTCCAGGCGGCGAACGGCAGCCGACCAACGGTCGGCTCTACGTGGTGCATCGGCAGCCGACCAACGGTCGGCTCTACGTGGTGCATCGGCAGCCGACCAACGGTCGGCTCTACGTGCTGCATCGGCAGCCGACCAACGGTCGGCTCTACGTGCTGCATCGATAGCCGACCAACGGTCGGCTCTACGTGGTGCATCAGCCCGCGCTTCCCCCCAGCGCCTTGAACAATGTCACATCGTTGATCAACTGCCGCTGGCGCACGGAGGCCAGTGACAGCTCGGCATCGCGCCGGGTCTGCTGCGCTTCCAGCCAGGTGCGCAGGTCGGTGGCGCCGACCCGGTAGCGCACTTCATACATCCGCTCGATCTCCACCGCTTCGTCGTAGGACGCCTGCGAGGCCGCCACCTGCGTGGCGAACTGGGTGCGCGCCGACAAGGCGTTGTCCACTTCCGACAGCGCGGTGTACAGCGTGCGGCGGAACCCGTTGGCCGCGATCTGGTAGTCGGTGCCGGCCAGGCGGGTATTCAACTGGGCCTGGCGCACATTGAGGAACGGCAGCGACAGCCCCGCCCCCAAGGTGGCGACCGGATTCTTCAGCACATCCGAGAGCGAGGTGGCGCCGGTACCGACGCTGCCGGTCAGGCTCAATGCCGGGTAGTACTGGGTGGCGGTCACCTTGATGGTCTTCAGGCTGTTGCGCAGGCGCAGTTCGGCCGCGCGCAGGTCCGGGCGGCGGCCGAGCAGGTCGGCCGGCAGGCCTTCGGCGACCACCGGGCTGCCCGCCCGCGCCAGCTGTTGCGGCTCGTCGGCCAGTGCCAGCGGCTGCCCATCCAGCAGCACCGTCAACGCATTGCGCGCGGCAACGCGCTGCTGCTCCAGTGCACTCTGCGCGGCGCGCTGCGCCTCCAAACTTTGGGCAGCCTGGCGCACTTCCAGCCGCGACACCGCACCGGCATCGAAGCGGGCCTGGACCAGCTCGCGGGTGCGCTGCAGCCGCTCCAGGTTGGCCTGGCCGGCGGCAATGGACTGGTTGAGGAACGCCAGCGTCCAGTACTGCGTGGCCACGTCGCTGATCACCAGCAAGGCGGTGTTCTGCAGGTCTTCCTGGCTGGCCTGGGCTTCCCACTGGGCGATGTCGCGTTGAGTGCGCAGGCGCCCCCACAGGTCGATCTCCCATTGCAGGGACACGCCGGCCGAACTGCCGCGGTTCCAGTCCGCGCTCTGGTCGATGGGGCGGTTGCCGCTGCTGCTGACGCTGCCCGAGGGCTGCGGCCACAGCGCGTTGTCGGCGAGCCCGGCCTGCAGGCGCGCGCGCTGCACGGCCAACCCGGCCGAGACCAGGTCGGTGTTGGCGGCCAAGGCGCGATCGATCACGCGGTCCAGGCCGGTGTCGCCGAACTGGGTCCACCAGGCATCGCGGCGGACATCGGCCGTCGCCGCATGCGGTTGTTCGGTCACCGCTTCGGTGGGGGTGTTCAACGTGGCATCGCCACGGCCATAGGTCGCAGGGACCGCCGGTGCATCGAACGGGTAGCGGCCGGTGCTGACACAGGCCGACAAGGCCAGTGCGGTCACGCAGGCCAGGACCAGTGGACGCAGCGAAGCGGGGTGCAGCAGAGCAGGAGAAATCTTCATTCGCGCGCCAGCGCCTCCACGGGATCAAGTTGGGCGGCATTGCGCGCCGGAAGGAAGCCGAACGCCACGCCGATCAGGCTGGAGCAGGCAAAGGCGGCCACGATGGATGCGGTCGAGAACAGCATCTGGAAGTCCGGCGCGAATTTGCCGAACAGCCAGCCGACCACCAGGGACAGGCCGACGCCGAGCAGGCCGCCGAGCAGACACACCAGCACCGCCTCGATCAGGAACTGCTGGCGGATATCGCTCTGCCGCGCGCCGACGGCCATGCGCACGCCGATCTCGCGGGTGCGCTCGGTCACCGAGACCAGCATGATGTTCATCACGCCGATGCCGCCGACCAGCAGCGCGATCGCGGCGATGGCGCTGATCAGCAGGGTCATCGTGCGGGTGGTCTGCTCGATGGTCTGACGGATCTCGGCACTGTTGCTGAGGAAGAAGTCCTCGGTGCCGTGGCGCATGATCAGCAGCTTGGAGATGGCCGCCTGTGCGGCATCCATCGGGGTGGCGTCATCCACGCGCACGGTGATGCTGGACACATGGCTCTGGCCGAGCATGCGCGACATCACCGTGGTGTACGGCACCCACACGCTCAAGCTGGTACTGCCACCAAAGCCGAAGCTCTGCCGCTGGGCCACGCCGACCACGCGCACCGGCACGTTGCCGAGCAGGATCACCTGGCCCACCGGGTCTTCGCCGTTGGGAAAGAACTGGGTGCGGGTGTTCTCATCGATGATCGCCACCTGGGCCAGGCTGCGCATCGCATCGGTATCGAAGAAGCTGCCGGCGATCAGGGTCACGCCCTTGACCCGGAAGAACTGCTCGCCCACGCCGTTGACCTGTGCGGTGGCCGATTGATTGCGATAGCGCGCGGTTACCGAAGACGACACGCTGGGCGTGGCGCTGTCGATGTAGCTCTGCCGCCCCAGCGCGTCGGCGTCGCTGGCCTTGAGGGTCTGTACCCGGGCCGAGCGCATGTCGCCGAAACCGCGGCCGGGATACACGTCGATCGTGTTGGTGCCCAGCGCGCTGATGTTCTGCAGGATCTGCTGCTGCGAGCCATTGCCCATCGCCACCACCGAGACCACCGAGGCGATGCCGATGATGATGCCGAGCATGGTCAGGAAGGTGCGCAGGCGGTGGGCATTCATCGCCAGCAGGGCCATGCGGAACGCTTCGGTGAAACGATCCCGCGCGGCCCGCCAGCTGTGCCCCTTGCCGGCAGCCACAGTGGGCTGGCGCTGGGCGCGGTAGCTCGGCGCCTTCGGATTGATGCGGTCGGCGATGATCTCGCCGTCGCGGATCTCGATGATGCGCTGGGCGTGTTCGGCCACGCTCATGTCGTGGGTGACGATGATGATGGTGTGGCCCTCGGCATGGAGCTCGCCGAGGATGCCCATCACCTCTTCGCCGGATTTGGTGTCCAGTGCGCCGGTCGGCTCATCGGCAAGGATCACCTCGCCACCGTTCATCAGCGCCCGCGCGATCGACACGCGCTGCTGCTGGCCACCGGAGAGCTGGCCGGGTTTGTGGTTCATGCGGTCGCCCAGGCCGAGCCGCTGCAGCAGCTGTTCGGCCCGCGCGGTACGCACCGGGCCGGGGCTGCCCGCATACACCGCCGGGACGGCCACGTTGCCGCGCGCATCCAGATCGCCGAGCAGGTGGTAGCGCTGGAAAATGAAGCCGAAGTGTTCGCGGCGCAGCTCGGCCAGTTCGTCCGGCTCCATGCGGCCGGTCTCGCGGCCGGCCACCTGGTAACTGCCGCGCGTCGGCCGGTCCAGGCAGCCGAGGATGTTCATCAGCGTGGACTTGCCCGAGCCGGACTGGCCAACGATGGCGACCATCTCGCCGGCCGCGATGTCCAGATTGACGTCGCGCAGCACAGCGATCGTTTCATCGCCTGCCGGGAACTCCCGGCGCAGGTCGCGCAGCCGCAGCAGCGGCGTGCCCGTCGAGGCGCTGCTCATCGGCGCGGCCCACCCATGCCGGGGCCGCTGATCCGCACGCCGCCGCCGCCGCGGTTGCTGCTGCTGGCGCCCTGCGCGCCGCCGCCTTCGCCCACGATGACCTTGTCGCCTTCTGCCAGGCCGGACAGCACTTCGGCAGTGGCGCCGTTGTTGATGCCGATCTTGACCTTGCGCGGCGTGGGCATGCCATCGGCATCGGCCACACGCACCATGTACTGCCCGTCACGGGTTTTCGGGCCGAGCGCAACGGCCGGGATGATCAGTACGTCCTTGGCCTGCTTGAGCATCACCGAGACCTGCGCGGTCATGTCGATGCGCAGCGTGCCGTCCGGGTTTTCCACGTCGAACAGCGCGTTGTAGTAGACCGCGGTGCTGGAGCTGGAGCTGGACGAGCTGGAGCTGGACGAGCTGTCATTGGCGATCGAGGCCGGTGCCGGGTTGATCTGGCGCAGCGTGGCGTGGAACTTGCGGTCCGGCTCGCCCAGCGTGGTGAAGTACACCGGCATGCCGGCCTTGATCTTGACCACGTCCGCTTCGGAAACTTCCGCATTGACCGTGACCAGGTCCAGACGGGCCAGCATCACGATGGTCGGTGCGGTCTGGTTGGCGTTGACGGTACGGCCCTCTTCGGCGACCACCGCCACCACGGTGCCGTCCATCGGCGCGGTGATGCGGGTGTAGGCCAGGTTGGCGCGGGCGGTGCCCAGTTCGGTTTCGCGGCCGGTGATCTGTGCATCGAAGGACTGGATCTGGGCGCGCGCGGTCTTGAGCTTGGCATCGGCCGCATCGAACTCGGCGCGCGAGGTGGCCTCGGCGGCGAGCATCTGCTGCTGGCGCGCGAACTCGAGCTCGGCTTCACGCAGGCTGGCCTGCTGCACCGCGCGCTGCGCCTTGACCTGGTCCAGCGAGGCCTGGGCGTTGAGCACCTGGTTCTGCTGGGTGGTGGCGTCGATCTCGGCGATCAGGTCGCCTTCCTTGACGCTATCGCCGAGCTGGACCTTCAGCGATTTGATCTGACCGGAGGCCTGCGCACCCACGCTGACCAGCTTGTAGGCATCGATAACACCGGTGGCTTCCACCGTCTGTTCGATATCGCCACGGCTGACCGGCGAGGTCGCCAGGGTGGGTGCGGCCGGCTTGCGCAGCATCCATGCCACAATCGCGGCGATCAGGACGAGCACCACGAGCAGCAGCAGGAGGCGAGCACGGCGGGTTCTGGGCAAACGGGGCTTCACGATGATCGTCAACTCGGCAGGCCGGTGCATCGGCGTTGTCAGCATTGTGAAGATCGTTCATTGCCGGCTCAATGCTCGCCGTGTACCAAGATGTATCCCTGCGGTGCTCAACACGTTTCGTTGTGTATCTGCATCACCCTTTGAAACAGACGTACGCAAACCAGGAGATGCGGTTCAGCTCCCGACAGGGGATGATCACCGCATGGAGACTGCCAACAGCATGCACAGACTGCTGATCGTCGATGACGACAACGATATCCGCCAGCTGCTCGCCGAGCAGCTGGGCCGCGCCGGCTACCTGGTGAGCACCGCCAGCGATGGCCAGGGCATGCGCCAGCTGTTGGAGCGCGAACACGTCGACCTGATCGTGCTTGACCTCAACCTGCCGCGTGAGGACGGCCTGACCCTGTGCCGCGATCTTCGTGCGCGCTCGAGCACACCGGTGATCATGTTGACCGCGCGCAGCGAGCCGATCGATCGCGTGCTCGGCCTGGAGATGGGCGCCGACGACTATCTGGCCAAGCCGTTCGAACCGCGCGAGCTCCTCGCCCGCATCCGCAACGTGCTGCGCCGCACCGAGGCGTTGCCAGCCAACCTGGAGCCGCTGGCGATCCGCCGTGCGCGCTTCTCCAGTTGGATATTTGATCTCGAACACCGCCATCTGGTCGATCCCGATGGGCGCGTGGTGGTCTTGTCCGGCGCCGAATTCCGGCTGCTGCGTGTGTTCGTCGGGCATGCCAACAAGGTGCTGTCGCGCGAACAGCTGGTCTCGCTGAGCAGCGGCCGCAACTACGAATCGCAGGATCGCGCCATCGATCTGCAGGTCAGCCGCCTGCGCAACAAGCTGGCCGATGATGGCGGCAGCGATGGCCTGATCAAGACCGTGCGCAACGAAGGCTATGTGCTTGCGGCGGCTGTCACCCTGGAATGAAACGCCTGCGCCACTTCTTTTCCTCGATGGTGGGGCGACTGTTCGTCATCCTGCTGCTGGGCATGAGCGTGGCCGCGATCGGCGCGACCATGCTGGCCAGTACCAAGCGTCAGCAGGAGTTCGAGCGGCAGAACCTCAACCGCATCGCCGACCGCCTGCAGGGGTTCGTGAATCTGCTGGACGGCAATCCGGAGCTGCGCCAGCGGCTGCTCACCAGTGGCGGGCCGAGTGTGCGGCAGCTGCCGGAGGGGGCACGCATCGGCCGACCCGATGCCGCGCTGATGGAGATCCTCGATGACCGGCCCGGCCCGGTGGCGAGCAGCCAGGTGGCTTTCACCTCCTTCCGCTCCTGCCTGCCGCGGCTGCCGGAGCTGCTGCCGCCGCCGCCGCGCGACAAAGAAAAGATGCGGCACCCGCCGCGTGAGCGCGACCCGGCCTTCATCCCACCCAAGTGCCGCGTGGTCACGCTGCAGCTGACCGATGGCACACCGCTGCGGCTGGCGCTGGATTCCCCCGCCGTCGCGCACAATGGTGTGCTCGCCGTGGACCCGTTGTTCCTGACCTTGCTGGTCGTGGCGATCGCGATCCTGGCCTACATCGTGGCGCGGATGGCCAGCGCCCCGCTGCAGCGGTTGGCCGATGCCGCCGCCGCGCTGGGCGATGACCTGCAGGGCGCCCCGATGCCCGTGACCGGTCCGTTCGAGGTCCGCCGGGCCGCGGAGGCGTTCAACGCCATGCAGAAGCGGCTGCAGCGCCACCTTGGTGAGCGCACCCAGATGCTGGCGGCGATCACCCATGATCTGCAGACACCGGTGACGCGCTTGCGGCTGCGGCTGGAGAACGTCACCGATGAGACCTTGCGTGAACGCCTGATCGCCGATCTCGGCGCGATGCAGGCGCTGATCCGTGAAGGTCTGGAGCTGGCCCGCAGCGCCGAGAGCGCTGAACAACGTGCCGCGCTGGACCTGGATTCGCTGCTGGAGAGCATCGTCGAAGATGCCGCCGAAGCCGGCGCCGATGTCCATTTCGAGCAGCCCAGCGGGGCGGTGCTGATGCTGCGCCCCTTGGCGATGCACCGCCTGTTCTCCAACCTGGTCGACAACGCGGTGATGTATGGCCAGAGCGCACGCGTGCGGGTGGAGCAGGCCGGGCAGGACGTGGAGGTGCGCATCCGCGACAGCGGCCCCGGCCTGGCCGAGGACGAACTGGAAGCGGTGTTCGACCCGTTCGTGCGGCTGGAGACCTCGCGCTCGCGCCAGACCGGTGGTGCCGGGCTGGGGCTGACCATCGCCCGGGCATTGGCCGAAAAGGACGGCGCGACGCTGCACCTGCGCAACCATCCGCAGGGCGGGCTGGAAGCGATCGTCCGCTGGGCGGCGCCGGCGCGGGCGGCGGCGGGGCCACGCGGGGGCTGACGCCGGTCCCCCAAACCGAAAGGATTTGCCTACTATGGGCATCTCTTTCCAGCGTCTCCCCCATGAGAGCGTACGACTCTGCCAGCCATCGCGCTGGTGCACGGCCGTTCCCCCCATGCACACGGCGCCTGCCCAAGGTTGATCCATACGGATGAGCGATCGGGGGGGCAGGATCCGGTGGCGGCCGGCACACGTGAAGTTCTTGGGCATGCCAACGCTGCAGGCCGCAGCGCTGTGGCTGTTGCTGCTGTGCGCGCTGCCATGGTCGCTGTCGGCGCAGGATGGGCCGCCGCCGCTGCGCGATTACGCCATCGACGTCTGGACCTCGCGCAACGGGCTGCCGCACAACTCCCTGCGTGATATCGCGCAGACGCCCGAAGGGCACCTGTGGTTTGCGACCTGGGAGGGGCTGGTCCGGTACAACGGCCTGGACTTCACCGTGTTCGACCGCAGCACCACCCCGGGCCTGCGCGACAACGGGGTCGGGGCGTTGCTGGTGGACCGCAGTGGCGGCTTGTGGATCAGTGATTCGCGCGGCAACGTGACCCGCCGGGGGGCGGATGGCCGCTGGCAGGTGTGGGAACACCGCGCCGACACACCGCAGGTGCTGATCCAGGCCATGCAGATGGACAGCCATGGGCGCCTGTGGCTGCTGTACGAAGGCAAGGGGATTGCCAGTCTGGGCCCCGACGGTACCTTCGATTACCAGGCGCCACCGGCCGACGTGCCGTTGGCGATGAGCTTCACCAAGCTGGTCGTGGATGCCCAGGACCGGGTCTGGGTCGGCACCCTGGATGGCCTGGTGGTGCGCGACAACGACGGGGTCCTGCGCCGGGCACCGGAGAGCTTCGGTCTGGGCCGTGGGCTGGTCTGGCCCTATCGTGCGCCGGATGGCGTGATGTGGGTGGTGGCCAGCGAGCGCATCTACCGCATGCAGGATGGCGTGCCTTTGCTGCAGCATCGCCTGCCCGGCGCGACCCACATCACGGCCATGCTGCAGGACCGCCACGGCGACCTGTGGCTGGGGACCGAAAACCAGGGCCTGCTGCGGCTGTCCCGGCACGGGCTGGAGCGGTTGCCGGCCGGGCTGTCCTTGCCCGGCGGGCGCGTGGTCAGCCTGCGAGAAGACGCCGAAGGCAGCATCTGGGTAGGCGCCAACGGTGGCCTGTATCGCCTGCGCGAAACCCTGTTCAGCAGCTACACCGAACGCGACGGGCTCAGTGGTGATTACGTCCGCACCGTCTTCGAGGATCGCCAACGGCAGCTCTGGATCGGCAGTGCGCGCGGGCTTGATCGCCGCGATGCCCAGGGCAACTTCAGTCCGGTGCCGCTGCGCAACAACGTCGGCAAGAGCCCCTCGGTGCTGAGCCTGGCCCAGGACCGTGACGGTGATCTGTGGGTGGGGACCTTCGGCGATGGCATCTTCCGGGTCGGCGAGAACGGGCAACCGCGGCGGACGTACGGCAGCGCCGACGGCCTGTTGGGGGGCAACATCCGCGCGATCAGCATCGACCGTGACGGGGTGATCTGGGCCGGCACCCAGAAAGGCGTGGTCCGCATCGTCGCCGACAAGGCCGAGCCGGTGGCCTTTCCCGGCATGCCCACCGGGCTGACCACCGCGCTGGCGCACGATGCCGAAGGCGCCCTGTGGATCGGCACCATCGAGGGCATCCGCGTGTTGCGCGGCAACCGCGTGCAGGTGATCGATCTGGAGGCACTGGGTGGTGGCCGCAGCGTGTTCGGCTTCCAGCAGATCGGCGATGCGATGTGGGTCAGCACCGATCGCGGCCTGTACCGCTACCAGGAAGGCAAGCTGGCACGGGTCGGCCTGGAGCAGGGCATGCCGGTGGATACGGTCTTCCAGTTGATTCCCGATCGCGTGGGCAACGTCTGGATCAGCAGCAACCGCGGCGTACTGCGGACCGACATGGCCATGCTCAACGCCGTTGCCGACGGGCGTGCCGCACGGGTCGAGGTCGAGCATTACAACGAGATCGACGGCATGGCCAACTCACAGGCCAACGGCAGTTCCGGCCCCTCGGCAATCCTGCGCCAGGACGGCACCTTCTGGGTGGTCACGGCCGGCGGGCTGAGCACCGTCGATCCACTGCGCCTGCAGCGTTTCCGTGAGCGCCTGGCGCCACCGGCGGTGATCGAGACCGTGCTTGTCGATGGCGTGCCACTGCACTGGCAGGGCAGCGACCACAACACGATCCCGGGCGGGCGACGCCTGAGCGTGAGCTATGTGGGGCTGAGTTACCTGCTTTCCGAGCGCATCCGCTACCGCACCCGCCTGGAAGGACTGGACAAGGGCTGGGTCGAGCGTGGCCAGCAGCGCAGCGTGGAATTCATCGGCCTGCCGCCGGGCGACTACACGCTGCACGTTTCCGCCGCGCATCCAGGTGGTGTCTGGAGCGACAGCGAAGCGGTCTGGGAATTCACGGTGGAGCCGTTCCTGTGGCAGCGCCACAGCGTGCAGTTGATCGCCGCGCTGTTGTTGCTGGCTGGGCTGGTGGCGCTGTACCGGTATCTGATCAACCGCTACAAGGCCAGCAACGTGCGGCTGGCGCGGATGGTGCAGGAAGCCACGCTGGATCTGCAGACCCAGACGGTCAACCTGCAGGCACTCAATCAGGAAAAGACCGAACTGGCCGACCGCCTGGCGGTGCAGGCCGAGGCGTTCGAGCGGCAGGCCCGTGAGGATGCGCTGACCGGTCTACCGAACCGGCGTGCATTCGATGAAGCACTGGCGCGCGATTTCGCCCGTTCGCAGCGCAGCCGCCACCCGTTGTGCCTGGTGGTGCTGGACATCGATCACTTCAAGGAAGTGAACGACCGGCACAGCCATTCGGTGGGCGACGTGGTGCTGGTGGAAGTGGCGCGTCTGTTGGCCTCGGCCTGCCGCGATTCGGACATGCCGGCGCGGACCGGTGGCGAGGAATTCGCGCTGCTGCTCAACGACACCCGCCTGGATGAGGCGGCCCAGGTCTGCGCGCGCCTGCGTGGGTTGTTCCATGATCATCCGGACTGGGCCGGTATTCCGGGCCTGAACGTCACCTTCAGCGCCGGTCTGGTCGAACTGGACGCTGCCGACCGCACGCCGATGCTGCTCTACCAGCGCGCCGATCGCGCGCTGTACCGCGCCAAGAGCGAAGGGCGCGACAGGACCGCTATCGGGTGATGCTGCTCAGGGGCGCGGCCAGCTGTTGGCGACCTTGCAGAACAGTTTGGCGGTCTGCTCGGTGTCGTACACCGCGCTGTGCGCTTCATCGGCATCCCAGCCCAGCCCGGCGGCGGTGGCGGCGCGTGCCAGTACGGTCTGCCCGTAGGCGATGCCGCCGAGGGTGACGGTGTCGAACACGCTGAAGGGATGGAACGGGTTGCGCTTGTGGCCGGTACGATTGACGGCCGCATTGACGAAGCCCAGATCGAAGTGGGCGTTGTGCCCGACCAGGATCGCGCGCTGGCAACCGTACTTTTTCATCGCCGCCCGGATCGGGGCAAAGATGTGGTCCAGCGCATCGCGCTCGACCTTGGCCAGCCGGAACGGGTGATCCAGGATGATCCCGGTGATTTCCAGCGATTTGGGATCGATCTCCAGGCCTTCGGCCGGCACCACGTGGGCGCTGGCGGTCTGGCCGGGATAGAGCAGGCCGTTCTCGTCCATCTCGATCGGAACGGCGGCGATCTCCAGCAGGGCGTGGCGATCAGAATCGAATCCACCGGTCTCCACGTCCACCGCCACCGGCAGGAAGCCGCGGAAGCGGGTTGCCATCAAGCGCTGGGCAGCAGCGGGCAGTGCGTCGGCTGCTGCCGGCGCGTCGGAGCGGGGGAGGTCGTCAGTCATCGCACCAGTTTAGCAGAGCGGCCTGTACCCCCCCTGCGCTCAGGCCAGGGCAGGGGGACGCCCGCGGCCGCGGCGCAGCAGGTGATCCAGGCTCAACGGGCCCGCGCCCTGCACGGCCAGAGGCAGCAGCATGGCCAGGAACAGCAGCGGCAGTTTGAAGTTGCCAAAGCCCTGATCGGTGATGACATAGCCCATCGCCAGCTCGGCCAGACCATCCCAGTGCATCGGCCAGTGCACGGCGGCGGTGGCGACCACGGTCAGCACGAGCAGGCAGCTGGCGGCCAGGCGGGTCCCCAGCCCGAGCAGCAGGCAGACTGCGCCAACCAGCTCGAACCAGGTGGCCAGCTGCCAGTTGAGGGTGGCCGGCAGCTGATCGAACGGAAACGGGAAGGCCTGCTGCAGGTCCTCGAACCAGTTCTGGCCACGCAGTTTTTCACGGCCGGACTCGAAATACTCCCAGCCCATCAGCAGGCGCAGGCCGAGCGGGGCCAACCACGGGCCGAGGCGATCCAGCCGGTCGCGCAGGGCGAGCAGGGGCGGTGACTTCATCGATGCGATTCCTGTGTGGAAGGGTCAGGTGGCGGGCGCAGCGGGCCCGATCACGCCGTTGTCGTGGAATTGGCGCAGCAGGGCGGCGCCGGGCAGGCGCAAGGCATCGGCCGCCATGCCGTGCGTCTGCGCGAGCTGCTGCAGGTAAGTGGCCCCTGTGCTGCCGGGGTGCTGGCCGATCTGCTCCAGCAACCGTGCGGCCATGGGGCTGACCACGGCGAAGCGGACCTGGCCATCAGGGTCGCGCCGGACCAGCAGCCCGGTCGGCTCGGGGGCCGGCTGGGAAGGCGCGTCATCGGCGCCGAGCCGATGCACCGGCCACTGATAGAGCAGTGGCCAGGCCAGCGGCGAGCGCTGCAGCGACGCGTGCATGGGGTCCATGCCCGGTGAGGGCGGCAGGGGCTGCGCGTCCAACTGGTAGAGGGCCGTTTCCACCCACTCGTAATGGGCCAGTTCGGCCAACGCCGGGTGCGGCAGCGCGGCTTGATGGTGCAGCCACTGCACGAACTCGGCGGCCAGTTCGGTGAACAACGGCGTCTGCGCCGGGTGGCCGGCAAGGAAGCGCCGGACCAGGGTGGCCCACGCCGTGTCACCCAGCAGCTGGACGCATACCGGGAAACCGTTGCCGAGCAGCCCCAGTACAGTGTTGAAGACCAACCGCTGGTAGATGGCCAGCCGGCGCGGGTCCATGCCCTCGGGTGCGGCGATATGGTCCGGGTCGCGCAGATGCGCGGTGAACGCTCTCTGCTGTGCGTGCAGGCGCGCCGGGGCGTCAGTCATGTCCGTTCCCGGCATGGGCGGCCATCAGCTGGCGGATGTGCTGCAGTTCGCCGCGTAGTTCGGCATACGGCGGAAAATTGAAATCACGTTCCAGCAGCGTCGGGCGTCCACCGATGCGCGCATAGGTGCGGGCGAGCAGGTCCCAGACCGGATCGATCACCGCGCTGCCATGGGTGTCGATCTTCAGATCGGGCGCCTCGTCCAGATGGCCGGCGACATGCAGGCACACGATGCGGGCGGCCGGCAGCCCGGCGATGAACGCATCGGCGTCGTAGCCGTGGTTGCAGGCGTTGACGTAGACATTGTTGACGTCCAGCAGCAGATCGCAATCGGCCTCGGCCAGCACGGCATTGGTGAAGGCCAGTTCGTCCATGGCCGGTTCCGGGGCGAGGTAGTAGGACACGTTCTCCACGGCAATGCGCCGGCCCAGCAGGTCCTGCACGCGGGCGATGCGTGATGCAGTGTGGCGTACGGCCTCGTCGGTGAAGGGGATCGGCAGGAGATCGTAGAGGTGACCTTCATCACTGCAGTAGCTCAGGTGTTCGCTGTACAGCGGCACGTTGTGCCGCGCCAGGAAGCGTGCTACCTGTTCCAGCAGCACGGTATCCAGCGGCGCGGTGCTGCCCAGCGAGAGCGACAGCCCATGGCAGGTCAGCGGGTGGCGCGTGGCCAGTTCGGCGAGTGCGTCGCCGGCCGGCCCACCGATACCGATCCAGTTTTCCGGCGCGCATTCGAGGAAGTCGATATCGCCGGCGGGCGCGTCACGCAGGTCCTGCAGCAGGGCGCGGCGCAAACCCAGTCCGGTCGCCGCCGCAGGCAGCGGCGACCGGGCCAGGCCAGTGGCGAAGGCGTCAGTGCTTGGCACCGCACTTGCCTTCGCCGCATTTGCCTTCCGCTGCCTTCTTGTCGCCAGCGGTCGTTGCCTTGGCGCCGGCAGCCTTGCCCTTGTCGGCGCCGCACTTGCCTTCCCCGCACTTGCCTTCGGCGGCCTTGGCACCGGTGGTCGCGGCCTTGTCGCCTGCCTTGGTGCCGGCCTTGTCGCCATGCGCACCGCACTTGCCTTCGCCACACTTGCCTTCGCCGGCCTTGGTCGCTGCCTGGCCAGCCACCAGGTAGCCTTGGGCCAGCTCGGTCATGCTCAAGGCGGATGCCGAGGCGGTGACGCCCAGGCCTGCGGCCAGCGCAGTGGCCGCCAGCAGGGACAGCGAACGGGTGGGTGTGCTCATCGGGTAACGCTCCTTGGAATGGGCCGGGGCCCGGGATGGCTGCGTGGGGGCAGCAGGTGCGGCCATGGTGGACCGACCCGACTCATCGAATCCTCACACAGGATTCAACGTTTCGTGAAGTGTGGGGGATTGCCATCATGGCAACGCAACAGCAAGGCAAAAAAAAACCGCCACCCGGAGGCAGCGGCTTCTTCTTCCTGCGCTTCAGGCAGACCTCAGACGTGATCGGTACTGCTGGTCTCGTCGCGCTTCTCGCGCGGCGGCAGTACCTGCTCGCCATGCACCAGGAACCAGACGTTCTCGGCGATGTTGGTGGCATGGTCGCCCACGCGCTCCAGGTTCTTGGCCATGAACAGCAGGTGGGTGCACGGGGTGATGTTGCGCGGGTCTTCCATCATGTAGGTCAGCAGCTCGCGGAACAGCGCGGTGTACTGCGCGTCCAGGCGGGCGTCGTCGTCGCGCAGTTCCAGCGCCGCGGCGGCGTCGTTGTCGCGGTAGGCCTCGATCGCGCGGCGCACCTGCTGTGCGGCCAGTCGGCCCAGGGCGCGCAGCCCCTGGATCTGCGGCAGCGGTGGCACCTTGCTCAGGGCGATCGAGCGCTTGGCCACGTTGGCGGCGTAATCGCCGATGCGTTCGATGTCGGCCGGAATGCGCAGGCCGGCCAGGATCTCGCGCAGGTCGCGTGCCATCGGCCCGCGCAGCGCCAGGCGCATCACGTCGTGGCTGATGTGCTGCTCAAGCTGGTCGATGGCTTCATCGTTGGCGATGATGCGCTGGGCGGCGTTCTCGTCGCGCTTCTCGATGACGTCCATGGACGCCTCCAGCTGCGCGACGGCCATCTCGCCCATCCGCACGATCTCGGCCACCAGGCGCTGCTGCTCTTCGTCGTAGCTCTTGACGATGTGGTCGTTGGGAAGATTCATGGTCTGCAATCCGGGTAGAGCCAGGCCGTGCCTGGCTGGGACATTTGGTGAGGGAACAGCACCGATCAACCGAAACGACCGGTGATGTAATCCTCGGTCTGCTGCTTGTTGGGCTGCGAGAAGATCACTTCGGTGCGGTCGTGCTCGATCAGGTCGCCCAGGTACATGAAGGCGGTGTAATCGGACACGCGCGCGGCCTGCTGCATGTTGTGGGTCACGATCACGATCGTGTAATCGTGCTTGAGCTCTTCGACCAGCTGCTCGATGCGGCTGGTGGAGATCGGGTCCAGCGCGGAGGTCGGCTCGTCGAGCAGCAGCACGTCCGGGCGCAGGGCCACGGCGCGGGCGATGCACAGACGCTGCTGCTGGCCACCGGACAGGCCCAGCGCGCTCTGGTTGAGCTTGTCCTTCACCTCGTCCCACAGTGCGCCCTGGCGCAGGGCCTGCTCGACGCGATCGGTCATCTCCGACTTGGAAAGCTTCTCGTGGTGGCGGATGCCGTAGGCCACGTTCTCGAAGATGGTCATCGGGAACGGCACCGGCTTCTGGAACACCATGCCGACCTTGCTGCGGAGGCGGTTCATCGGGTACTTCGGCGAGAGGATGTTCTCCCCGTCCAGCATCACTTCACCCCGGGCTTCCAGCTTGGGGTACAGCGCGTAGATGCGGTTGAAGATGCGCAGCAGGGTGGACTTGCCGCAGCCGGAGGGACCGATCAGCGCGGTGACGCGCTTTTCCGGAATCTCCAGGTCGATGCCCTTCAGCGCATGGAACTTGTCGTAGTAGAAATCCAGCCCGCGTGCGGCCAGCTTGATCGGCGCCGGGGTGTGCAGGCTTTCATGCGAAGCCGGGACAACGATGCGCTGCATCGGCACGGCGTTGGAGAGATCGTTCATGGCGATGTCCGTGGAAAGGTCAGTCATGGGAGATACGGTTGCGCAGCAGGATGCCGCGCGCGGAAAGGCTGACCAGCAGCACGAACACGGTCAGCACCAGCGCGCCGGCCCAGGCCAGCACCTGCCAGGATTCGTAGGGGCTGCCGGCAAACTGGTTCATCACCACCGGCACCGAGGCCATCGGCTGGAACACGTTGCTGTTCCAGTACTGGTTGCCGAAGGCGGTGAACAGCAGCGGGGCGGTTTCACCGGAGATGCGGGCCAGCGCCAGCAGGATGCCGGTCACGATGCCGGCGGCGGCGCTGCGGTACAGCACCTGCACCGTCACCTTCCACTGCGGGATGCCCAGCGACAGCGCCGCTTCGCGCATCTGCGAGGGCACCAGGCGCAGCATTTCATCCGTGGTCCGCACCACCACCGGCAGCACGATGAAGGCCAGCGAGAGCGCACCGGCGAAGGCCGAGAACTGGCCGCCAGTCTGCATCACGTACAGGGTGTAGACGAACAGGCCCAGCACGATCGACGGCGCCGAGAGCAGGATGTCGTTGACGAAGCGGACCACCGTGCCGGTCTTGCGGAAGTTGCCGTACTCGGCCAGCCAGGTGCCGGCCAGCACGCCGAGCGGCGTGCCGATGGCGATGGCCAGGCCGCACATCACCGCGCTGCCGAAGAAGGCATTGGCCAGGCCGCCTTCCTGCATCGGCGGTGGGGTCATCTTGGTGAACAGATCCAGGTTGATGCCGGCCAGGCCCTTGGAGGCCAGCGTCCACAGGATCCAGCCGAGGAAGAACAGGCCGAACAGTGCGGTCAGGCAGGACATCAGCAGCGCGACCACGTTGACGATGCGGCGGCGCAGGTACAGCGGTCGGGCGTTGGCGGTGGACATCAGTTGCCCTCCTTGCGGGCCAGGCGCATCAGCATCAGGCGGGCGATCGCCAGCACCACGAAGGTCACCAGGAACAGCACGAAGCCGAGCAGCAGCAGTGCCGAACGGTAGGTCTCGGTGGCTTCGCCGAAATCGTTGGCGATCAGCGCGGCGATGGTGGTGCCCGGTTCGAGCAGCGACGGCGACAGGCGCACGCTGTTGCCGATCACGAAGGCCACCGCCATGGTTTCACCCAGGGCACGGCCGAGGCCGAGGAAGATGCCGCCGATCACCGCCGAGCGGGTGTAGGGCAGCACGATGTCCCAGCTCACTTCCCACTTGGTGGAGCCCAGCGCATAGGCCGATTCCTTCAGGCGGGTCGGCACGGTCAGGAACACTTCGCGCATCACCGAGGAGATGAAGGGGATCACCATGATCGCCAGCACGAAGCCGGCGGTGAGCACGCCGATGCCCAGCGGCGGACCCTGGAACAGCGGGCCGATGATCGGCAGCGTGCCCAGGTGATCATTGAGGAACGGGGTGACGTACTCGGTCATCACCGGGACCAGCACGAACAGGCCCCACATGCCGTAGATGATCGAGGGGATACCGGCCAGCAGTTCGATGGCGGTACCGACCGGGCCACGCAGCCAGCGCGGGGCGACCTCGGTCAGGAAGAAGGCGATACCGAAGCTCACCGGCACCGCGATGACCATCGCGATCAGAGCCGTGACCAGGGTGCCGTAGATGGGCGCGAGGGCGCCGAATTTGTTTTCGACCGGATTCCATTCGGACGAATAGAAGAAGCTCAGGCCCTGCTCCTGCAGGGCATGGCGGCCGCCCCACAGCATCGAGAGCGCAGCGCAGGCCAGGGCGACCAGCACCAGGATGACGGTGGCGATCAGGACCCACCGGAACAGTTTGTCATTGCGGGCGTCACGCAGGTCGCGGGTGGACGGTGCGGGAACAGGCTGGGCGATGGCATTCATGGGAAAGGCGGGGGCCCAAAATTAGGTGGGGTAGTGCCAGGCCATGCCTGGCAGAACGGTGTCATGGCGCCACACTCCGGACCCGCGCAATGCGCGGGTCCGGTCTGGATCACTTGAATTCAGCCGCCCAGTACCCTTCGATCTGCGTGACCAGCTCGGCCGGCAGCGGCACGTAGTGCAGTTCGTTGGCCTGGGTCTGGCCCTTCTCGAAGGCCCACTTGAAGAACGCCAGGGTGTCCTTGCTGCGCTGGGCATCCTTGGGCTGCTTGTGCATCAGCATGAAGTTGGTGGCGGTGATCGGCCATGCCTGGTCGCCCGGGGCATTGGTGATGACCAGGTTGAAGTCCTTGGCGCTGGCCCAGTCGGCGCTGGCGGCTGCCGCGGCGAAGGTTTCCGCGCTCGGCTGCACCCAGTTGCCGGCGGCGTTCTGCATCGAGGCGTACGGCATGCCGTTCTGCAGCGCGTAGGCCAGTTCGACGTAGCCGATCGAGCCCTTGATCTGCTTCACGTACGACGCCACGCCTTCGTTGCCCTTGCCACCCACGCCGTCCGGCCACTGCACCGAGGTGCCTTCGCCGACCTTGCTCTTCCAGTCCGGGCTGACCTTGGACAGGTAGTTGGAGAAGTTGAAGGTGGTGCCCGAGCCGTCCGAACGGTGGACCAGGGTGATCTTGCCGTCGGGCAGTTTGACGCCCGGGTTGGCGGCGACGATGGCCGGGTCGTTCCAGGTCTTGACCTTGCCCAGGAAGATATCGGCCAGCAGGGCGCCGCTCAGGCGCAGCTTGCCGGCTTCCAGGCCGTCGATGTTGACCACCGGCACCACGCCACCGATCGCCGACGGGAACTGGCCGAGGCCGGCCTGGGCCAGCTCTTCGCTGCTCAGCGGCTTGTCGGAGGAACCAAAATCAACGGTGCCGGCCTTGATCTGGGCGATGCCGCCACCGGAACCGATCGACTGGTAGTTGATCTTGGCGCCGGTGGCGGTGTTGTAGTCGGCCGACCACTTGGACACCAGCGGGAAAATGAAGGAGGCACCGGCGCCGGAAATCTCGGCGGTCAGGCGATCGCCAGCGGCCGGAGCGGCAGCGGGCGCATCGGTGGCCGGCGCGGCGGCCTGGCCTTCAGCGCCCGGCTTGCAGGCGGAAAGACCCAGCGCGATGGCCAGGGAAAGGGCGGCGATGCTGGCCGTGTGCAGTTTCATGCGTCACTCCATAGCGGGATAAGGGCCGGTCTTTCCGGCGACGCGACTATGAAATGATGTTTTTGTTACAGCTTGATGACGCCGTGACCGAGCGCACGCAAAGCCTTGCGGCACAAGGGTCGGGCATTTTGCGGCAGGCAACAAAAAGGCGCGGAACCTTGCGGTCCGCGCCCGATGGCGCCGGAAGGGGAGAGAGGTCCTTCCGGCGCCATTGCACTGTCCGGTGGGTTGCGTCGGGGGCGACGCGTACCGACCAACGGTCGGCACCTACCGGCAGGTCACCACCGTGGGTGGTGACTTCCTCAATACTTCAGGTTCTGCGACCAGTAGGTCTCGATCTGCTTGACCAGGGTGTCCGGCAGCGGGACGTAGTCGAGCTGCTTGGCCTGCGCATCGCCGCTCTTGTAGATCCAGCGGAAGAACTCCTGGGTGGCCTTGGCGTTGGCGACGTTCTTGGGCTGCTTGCGGACCAGGATGAAGTTGGTGGCGGTGATCGGCCACGCATCGGCGCCCGGGGCGTTGGTCATGACCAGGTAGAAGTCCTTCGCGCTGGCCCAGTCGGCGCTGGCAGCAGCGGCGGCGAAGGAGGTGTCGCTCGGAAGCACGATCTTGCCCGAGGCGTTCTTCATCGCAG
This sequence comes from Stenotrophomonas sp. TWI809, assembly GCF_039673205.1. Lineage (NCBI taxonomy): Bacteria > Pseudomonadati > Pseudomonadota > Gammaproteobacteria > Lysobacterales > Lysobacteraceae > Stenotrophomonas > Stenotrophomonas sp. TWI809. The sequence continues at coordinate 20,619 of NZ_JBDJLE010000027.1, forward strand.
CGTAGGACATCTTGTTCTGCAGCGCGTAGGACAGTTCGACGTAGCCGATGCCGCCCTTGATCTGCTTCACATACGCGGCAACGCCTTCGTTGCCCTTGCCACCGATGCCGACCGGCCACTGGACCGAGGTGCCTTCACCGACCTTGGTCTTCCACTCCGGGTTGACCTTGGAAAGGTAGTTGACGAAGTTGAAGGTGGTGCCCGAACCGTCCGAGCGGTGCACGACGGTGATCTTGCCGTCGGGCAGCTTCACGCCCGGGTTCAGCGCGGCGATCGCCGGGTCGTTCCAGGTCTTGATCTTGCCCAGGAAGATGTTGCCCAGGGTCGGGCCATCGAGCTTCAGCGCGCCCGGGGCAATGCCGGCCACGTTGATCACCGGGACCACGCCGCCGATCACCGACGGGAACTGGGCCAGGCCGGCCGCCGCCAGTTCTTCCGGCTTCAGCGGGGCATCGGAGGAGCCGAAATCAACGGTCGCCGCCTTGATCTGGGCGATACCACCACCGGAACCGATGGACTGGTAGTTGACCTTCTTGCCGGTCGCGGTGCTGTAGTCGGCCGACCACTTGGACATGACCGGGTAGATGAACGAGGCGCCCGCGCCGGTCACATCGGCGGCGTTGGCGGCGAACACGGACGACGCGGCGAGGACGGCAACAGCGGCGCGCGACTTGAAGGCGTGGATCACGGGGTGGCTCCTGGGATGGATGAAGGTGCGGGGTGTCCCGCCCGGTGCTCATTCCATAACGGTTCGATGACAGCGCAGCGTCTGTCATATGACCACCTCGTGACACGCCTTCTGGAAGGGGTGTCACAACGGCTGCAGCGCCTCCGGGACCGCGTAGCGGCGGCCGTCGAAGCGCAGCACGTGGCGCTCGCCTTCCACCGACGTGTCCTGGTCGCGGCAGCTGTCACCGTCCATCCAGCTGTGCGTGGTGACCCGTCGCTCGCGCAGGATGAGGTCGGCCAAGCCGTGTCTGCCTTTGGGCCCAACGGCCACGGTGCGCGTCACGTCGATGGAGTCGCCGGCGCAGCGGGTATCCCACTCGGCCTGGAAGCGACGCAGCACCATCGCTGGGCCGAGCGTGCGCAGCGTGTCTGCCTGCACCGCCAGCAGATGCACCTGTTCTTCGCTGAACGGATTGGGCCCGGAGCCATTGCGCCGCTTCACGCGCAGGCCGAAGGCGAGGGTGTCCGGCGCAAGCTGGTAGCGCGCGGTATCCAGGTGCATGCCATCGAAGAAGATCGCATCGCTGTCGAGTGCGCCGAGCAGCACCGCCCATGCGCGCGTGGCAAGGGTGTCGGTATCGATCACCAGTACCTCCACATCGCCATCGCGGGAGTCGTTGTTGCCGCCGTCGCGCCAGACCGGCGTGGCCACCAAGGTCAGCTCCGGGCGTGCCGGCCATCGGCGGCAGACGCTGGCGGCGATGTCGCGTGTGTAGCCGGCGCGGTCGGGCAGCACGTTGGGTGCCCGGACCGTGTAGGCCTCCTGCGCTGCCGCCTGGGCGTCATGGCAGTCCTGGGCTTGGGCGGGCAGGGCGGCGGCACTGCACGCGGCGGCCAGCAACAGCGAGAGTGCGATACGCATCGGGTCCATCCATGGGGCGAGGGGCGCACAGCATACCCGCGGACGAACACGAAAAAAGGCGCAGCCGAAGCTGCGCCTTTGTGTCACACGCGTACTGCAGGGCTTACCAGAAGAACTGCAGGCGCGCTTCGAGGATGTTCGGATCGTCGTTGACGAACGTGCGCGCGGTCGAGCTGTACTTCTTGCTGTCCACCATCACGTAGTTCAGCGCGAACTTGGTGTTGGAGCGCCAGTAGTAGTTCACGCCCACGGTCCAGATGTCCATCTTGCCGCCCAGCACGCCATCGACGATCGGCGGGCGACCGGCCACCGGGTTCGCCGACAGATTGCCGTCGTTGAGGTCCATGTGGTCGTAACGCGCACCCAGCTGCCACATGCCGCGGCCCGGCTCATCCGGCAGGCCGGTGGTCGGGGTGCCGCCCTTGTAACCCCAGGTCTCGCCGCTGATGTTCCACAGGCCGCTGACGTAGTAACCGTCGCTGCTGTAGTTGTCGTGCGAGTACCGCTTGGCCTTGCTGGTGTAGTACTCGGCCTGGGCCTTGAACGGGCCGCCGATGTACATCGCTTCGGCGCCGATCGTGCTCACGCGGTCGGTGTCCACCATGTTGCCGCTGTCGACCAGGCGCGCGGTGGCCAGGTCGGCGTTGGGACGGGCACGCACGCGCAGGGTGTCGGCGTCGGTGTCGTAGTCCACATAGCTCAGGCCGAAGTGCAGGACCTGGCCCTTCTCATTTATCGGGGCCCAGGTGCCACGGGCGCCGTAGCCGCTGCCGTGCGCGAGGTTGCGGGTCAGTTCGCGGCCGAAGCCGCTGGCGGTGACGGACCAGTTGTTGTCACCGATGCTGTAGGCGCCACCGAGGCGGCGGGCCACGGCGTAGGTGTTGGTGACCGCGGCCTTGGAGATGAAGTCGTTGTTCTTGGTGCTGGAGAGTTCTTCCAGGCTGTTGGGCTGCTTGAACTGGCCGAACTGCACGAAGTGGTTGGCGTTGCCGGCCAGCTTGTACTTCAGGTTGGTGTCCAGGAACTTGTCGGCCTTGGCGTCGTAGCCCACCACCCATTCCACGTTGCCCGGGCCCTTGCCCTTGAGCACCAGCTCGGCGCGGCGCAGCTCGAATTCGCTGTTCTTGCCGTTGCCGGCATCACCGCCGTTGAGGTCGGTCACATCGTTGTCGAACCAGTTGCCGTCGGCCTGGACCAGGCCCTCGAACGTGATTTCCGAACCGCCGATCACATCGATGGCCACTTCAGCGTGAGCGGCCGGAACGAACAGCGCAGCCGCCACGGCCGCAGTAAGAAGTTGGCGATGCAGTTTCATGGAAGGAGCCTTGCAGGCAGGTGGGAAGATGCTGCGCAGGCTAATTAGTGAAGATTGCGTAAATGTGACAGTTTCGGACAAACCGTCATCGCCCGTATCCCAAGCGGCGTCAGGGGCTGCTATTGATGCCGTCTGGAGATGACCGCCGGGTTGCGCCCATGTGGCAGTCGTCGCCCCCGTTCAGGCAGCCGTCTTTTCCTTGAAACGGCACAGGTCGCGGATCACGCATTGCGGGCAGTCCGGCTTGCGTGCCTTGCACACGTAACGGCCATGCAGGATCAGCCAGTGATGCGCATCGAGCAGGAACTCGGCCGGGATCACCTTGACCAGCAGATCCTCCACCGCACGCACGTCCTTGCCCGGCGCCAGCCCGGTGCGGTTGGAGACGCGGAAGATGTGCGTGTCCACTGCCATCACCGGTTCGCCGAAGGCCGTGTTGAGCACGACATTGGCGGTCTTGCGACCGACACCGGGAAGCGCCTCAAGTGCAGCACGATCACGCGGCACCTCGCCGCCGTGCTGTTCGACCAACATGGCGCACGCGGCAATCACGTTCTTCGCTTTCGCGTTGTACAGGCCGATGGTGGCGATGTACTTCTTCAAGCCGTCCTCACCGAGAGCGAGGATCGCCTGCGGGGTATTGGCGACCGGGAACAGTTTGCGCGTGGCCTTGTTGACGCCGACATCGGTGGCCTGCGCCGACAACGTGACCGCCACCAGCAGTTCGAACGGCGAGCTGTACTCCAGTTCGGTCCTGGGGTGCGGGTTGAGCTCGCGCAGGCGCGTGAACATTTCGATCACGTCGGCCTTGGGCATGCGCGCGGTGCGTGCGACGGTTTTCTTCATCGTGGCCATCAGGAGGTGCGGCCCGCGGCCTTGGCCTTGGCGCGCGCGAGAATCGCGGCAGCGGCCGAGGGCAGGGCGGGTTTCTGGATCTCGGGTGTAGGGGGCGGTGCACGGCGTGCATCGCGCTCGGCCGCACGGCGCGCGAGTCGCTGCTGGCGCTGGCGGTAGCGCTCGCGTGCGGCCCAGGCACGTTGCAATTGCTGCTGTGCGTGCTGCAGCCGCTGTGGAAGATCGGGATGATCGGGCCGCAGCGCTTCGTCGCCCGGCTGCGGGACGTAGTCCATCAACCCGGCCGCCAGCGCGGCATCCCATTGATCGTCGAGGACGAGTGCCAGCAGCTGCGCCGGCGAAGCGGTATCGGAAGGCGACATGGCTCAGCGGTTCTTGAACACCGGCGGCCGCCGCGCCAGGAACGCGCTGGTGCCTTCGCGAATGTCCTCGGTGGCGAACATCAGGCCGAACTGCACGCTCTCGTACTCCAGCCCCTCGCCGAGCGAACATTCGCCGCCGATATGGATCGCATCGAGGATGCCGCGCAGCGCGAGAGGCGCGGCCGAGGCCAATTGCGACGCCAGAGCCTGGACGCGGGCATCCAGCTCCGCAGCCGGGACCACCTCATTGACGATGCCCAGTTGCGCGGCACGCGCGGCGGTGATCGGGGTGCCCAGCAGGCACAGCTCCAGTGCGGCGGCGCGGCCGCACAGGCGCAGCAGCCGCTGGCTGCCACCGAAGCCGGGGATCAGGCCCAGATGGATCTCTGGCTGACCGACCTTGGCGGTCTCCGCGGCCACCCGGAGGTGGCAGGCCATGGCCAGTTCCAGGCCGCCGCCCAGCGCAAATCCGTTGATCTTGCCGATCACCGGCTTGGGCATGCGCTCGATGCGGCGCATCAACCCTTGGCCGAGCAGTGAGAAATCACGACCCTGAACCGCGCTCAGGCCGTTCATTTCGGCAATGTCCGCACCGGCGACGAACGCCTTGGGACCGGCGCCGGTCAGCACCACCACCCGCACCCCAGGGGCGGCAGCGGCCTCGGCGAAGGCCGTATCAAGGGCTTCCAGGGTCGCCCGGTTCAGGGCGTTGAGCTTGTCCGGGCGGTTGACCGTCACAGTGCGTACGGCACCATCGTCCATAATCGCGATAAGGGCGTCGGCCACGGCAGGACTCCTGAAAACGTTAAAAAAAAGTGATGTTGAACTCTTGAAACGAAGTCAGGTCAGAGCCTGCGTCGTTAGTGGCGGTTCAACGTTGCGGCGGCTATCCTAACCCGTCGCCTCAGGGCGGCCCAACGCGTCCTGAGTTACCACCCCTGGAGAAAAGTTTGATGAAGTTGCGTTCTATCGCGGTCGCCGTCGCGGCCCTGGCCCTGACGGGCAATGCCTTCGCCCAGGACACCTCGTCCGAAAAGGGCAAGCTGAGCTATTACTTCGGTTACGACTACGGTAACAACCTGGCTGAACTCACCGCACGCGGCGAGCAGCTGGACATCAACTCGGTGGTGAAGGGCCTGCAGGATGCCTACGCCAAGAAGCAGCCGTCGATCACGGCCGAGCAGTTGAAGCCCGCCGTCGAAGCCTTCCAGAAGCGTGAGCAGGGTCGTGCGCAGGCCGCCAAGGCCGAGTACGACAAGGCTGCCGCCGAGAACAAGACCAAGAGCACCCAGTTCCTGGCCGCCAACAAGGCCAAGGCCGGCGTGCAGTCGCTTCCGAGCGGCGTGCAGTACCGCGTGATCGAAGCCGGCAAGGGTGCCAAGCCGACCCAGGCCAGCACCGTGCAGCTGGAAGTGGCCGGTCCGTATCCGTTCGGCACCCGTCCGGCCGAAGCGCGTCCGGCCCAGCAGATCCCGGGCATCAAGGTCAGCGAAGTTGAAATGAAGGCCATGCGTGAAGCCCTGCTGCAGATGCCGGCTGGCTCCAAGTGGGAAGTGACGCTGCCGCCGGATCAGGCCTATGGTGCCGATCCGCGCACGCCGTTCCCGCCGAACGTCGCGGTGCAGTTCGAAATCAAGCTCGTCAGCGTCAAGTAATTTTCGCAACATCAAGAACGCGCCGGTGGAAACACCGGCGCGTTTTTTGTTTCCGTGCAATCGCGGTACTGTTGACCGGTGCAATCGATGGAAGAATCCCCGCATGCCGTGCCCACTCCCTGCATCGGAATCTGCGCGCTGGATCGCGCCGGTGTCTGCTCGGGCTGCCTGCGCACCGTGGATGAAATCACCCGCTGGCGAACCATGAGCCGACCCGAACAGCATCACGTCATGCAGCACACGCTGCCCCTGCGCGAACAACTGCGGCAATCGCTGCGCGGTTCGCTGGCCGAACACGAGCGCCTGCTGCGCGCGCTGCATCCGCTGGACCGGCCGCCGTCCGGCGATGGCTGGAACCGCAGCGAACTGATCGATCTGTTACCGCCCGGCCCGCCCGTTGAAGCGGCCGTGCTGGCCGGCATCATTCCGCGCGAGGGCGGCGCGCAGGTGCTGCTGACCCGGCGCACCGACACGCTGCGCCATCACGGGGGCCAGGTCGGTTTTCCCGGTGGCCGCATGGAGCCGGAGGACCGCGATGCCGTCGCCGCCGCGATCCGCGAGAGTGACGAGGAAATCGCACTCAAGCACGATCAGGTGCAGGTGCTTGGGTATCTGGATCCGTTCGTGACGATTACCGGCTACCGGGTCATGCCGGTGGTGGCCGTGATCGATCCTGCCTTCGTGGCCGTGCCCGAACCGGGCGAGGTCGCGGAAGTGTTCGAAGTGCCGCTGTCCTACCTGATGGATCCGGCCAACCTGCACCACGTGGAGATCGACCACCGCGGTCGCATCCGCCACGTGCTCGAATACGGCTGGCCCGGGCAGCGGATCTGGGGTGCGACCGCCGCCATTCTCTACAACCTGCGTCGCCGCCTGGAGCAGACCGCATGACCACGCCATTGATCGATGTCACCGCCCTCGCACAGGCGTTGGACGACGGCGCCACGCGCCTCATGGATGCACGTGCGGCGGCCAGTGCCGCCCCCACGCTTCGGGTAGTGGATGCGCGGTTCTCGTTGGCCGATCCGCAGTCCGGTGCGGCGTTGTATGCACAGGGCCATCTGCCCGGCGCGCTGTACGCCGATCTCAACCGGGACCTGTCCGATCCTGGCCGCACCGGCCATGGCCGTCATCCGCTGCCGGACAGCGATGCGTTCGCCGCGCGCCTGGGCGCGTGGGGCATCGGGCCGGAAACCGAGGTCGTGGTCTACGACGCCGGCGACGGCAGCATGGCGGCCGCGCGGTTGTGGTGGCTGCTGCGGCTGATCGGGCATGCACAGGTACGCGTTCTCGACGGCGGATTTGCGGCATGGCAGGCCGCCGGTCTGCCGGTCACCGCAGCGCTGCCGCAGGTGACGCCGTTGCCGCCGTACCCGGGGCAGTTCGACCGCCGCCAGATCGCCTCGGTGGAGGAGGTGCAGGCGCGTCTCAAGCACGCGCCGGGCTGGCTGATCGATGCGCGGGCGGGCGAGCGTTTCCGGGGCGAAGTGGAGCCCTTGGATCCGGTCGCCGGCCACGTGCCCGGCGCGGTGAATCGTCCGTTCGCGTTGAACGTGCATGAGGGACGGCTGCACCCTGCGGAGGATCTGCGCGCCGCGCTGCAGCCGCTGATCGGCACGCACGCACCGGACGAGGTCGTGCTGATGTGCGGCTCGGGCGTGACCGCCTGCCATCTGCTGCTGGCGATGGAAGCCGCCGGGCTGGAAGGGGCGCGGATCTATGCGGATTCGTGGAGCGGCTGGGTCAGCGACCCGTCGCGTCCCGTCGACACCGGCTGATCATCACCCACGCAGTTCCTGCAGCGGCACCGCCGCCAGCACGCGTGGCCACGGGAACATCGGACCCGGATCGCGCTTGCGCGGCACCCGCCGTTCCGGATCGTCGCTGGCCACTTCCTCGCGCGTATCCAGCCACTCATGCCCGGCGATATGGGCCAACGCGGGCAGCGTCCCGCACAGGTGTTGCAGCAGGTCGATCAGCGCCGCGATCTGCGCATCCGGGTAGGGCTCGTCCATCGCCTGGTGGCGGGAATCCCACCAATGTGGGTAGCGCCCGGTGTTGACCAGTTCGATCCCGATCGAGCGCGGGTTATAGCCACTGACCTGATGCGCGACGCGGTCCAATGACACGTACTGGACGATGCGCCCATCGCGGTCGATGTAATAGTGGCCACTGTTGCCGGTGCCGCTGTCATACAGCACGCGTTCGCCGTACTCGCGTGCCATCGCCAGGTCCGGCAGTTCGGTGCAGTGGATGACCACCAGATCGATCTCGTCGTGCGTGCGGGACAGCAGCCTGTCCTGGTAGGGCAGGGGCTGTGCATCGATGGCGGGCGGGGCGCGGTCGGGCATGCGGCGATGCTAGCATTCAGGCATGAACGCTCCTATCGATTCCCGCGCGGTGTGCGCATGAGCCGCGGCCACTGCATCCTCTCCCATGGCTTTGAAAGCGGCCCGGACGCCATCAAGGTGACCGCCCTGGCCGACGTCGCCGAGCGCCTGGGCTGGACCCACGAGCGCCCGGACTACACCGATCTGGACGCCCAGCGCGAGGTCAGCAGCCTGGGCGATGTGCGCGCCCGCCTGCAGCGCCTGGTCACCCTGGCCACGGCCCGTGTCGTGCAGGGCCCGGTGGTGCTGGCCGGCTCCAGCCTGGGTTCGTACATTTCGGCCATCGCCTCGCTGCAGGTGCCGGTCCAGGGCCTGTTCCTGATGGTGCCGCCCACCCGGATGGGGCCGATGCCCGCGCTGGATGCCGCCCGCGTGCCGACCAGCGTGGTCCACGCCTGGCACGACGAGCTGATCCCGCCGGCGGAGGTGATCGCCTGGGCCCAGGCCCGCTCGGCCCGCCTGCTGATGGTGGACGACGGCCACCGCCTGACCGATCACGTCGAGGCCTCGAGCCGGGCCTTCGAGGAACTGCTGGCCACGCTGTAACCGGGCGTTCCAGCCCGCCTCACGTACAATGGCCCCCCGGACACCCGTGCCCGGCTGCTTGCCGTGCCCGTGGGCACCCCCTCTCCGCTGACCTGCGATACCGATTCCGTGAAATTCTTTGTTTCCTGCGCCAAGGGCCTGGAGTATCTGCTCGCCGACGAACTGTTGGCGCTCGGCCTGGAAAAGGCCACCGCCACCATTTCCGGCGTCAACGCCGAGGGCGAGCTGGCGCAGGCGCAGCGCGTGGTGCTGTGGTCGCGCCTGGCCAGCCGGGTGCTGTGGCCGCTGACCGAGTTCGACTGCCCCGACGAAGGCTCGCTCTACCAGGGCGTGTCGGCGATGGCGTGGGAGCAGCACATCAGCCCCGAGCTGACCCTGTCGGTGGACGCGCATGTGTCCGGCACCGAGATCACCCATGCGCGCTTTGCCGCGCAGCGGGTCAAGGACGGTGTGGTCGACAGTCTGCGGTCGCAGGGCCTGGAGCGACCGTCGGTCAACACCGACTTCCCGGACGTGCGCATCAACCTGTCGCTGCGCAAGGGCCGGGCCACGATCTCGATCGACCTGGGCGGTGGCCCGATGCACCGCCGCGGCTGGCGCATGGCGCAGAACGATGCGCCGCTGAAAGAAAACCTGGCCGCCGCGGTGCTGCTGCGCGCCAACTGGCCGAAGATCCGCAGCGAAGGCGGTGGCCTGCTCGACCCGATGTGCGGCAGCGGCACGCTGCTGATCGAAGGCGCCTTGATGGCCGCCGACGTGGCCCCGGGCCTGCAGCGCCATGGCAGCATTCCGCCGAGCCGCTGGCTGGGCTTCGACCGCGACGCCTGGAACAGCCTGATGGAAGAAGCGCGCGCCCGCGAAACCGCCGGCCGCAGCGCACTCAAGCAGGTGATCCACGGCAGCGACGTGGATCCGCACGCCATCCATGCGGCCAAGCAGAACGCCGAAACGGCCGGTGTGGGCCATGCCATCTGGTTCGGCGTGCGCGACATCACCGATGTGCAGGTTCCGCCGCAGGAGACCGGCTGCGTGGTCTGCAACCCGCCCTATGACGAGCGCCTGGCCGCCGACGCGGTGCTGTACCGCCAACTCGGCGACGCGCTCAAGCGCGCGGTGCCGCAGTGGCGCGCCAGCCTGTTGTGCGGCAGCGCCGACCTGGCCTTCGCCACCGGCCTGCGCGCCAACAAGAAGTACCAGCTGTTCAACGGCGCCATCGAGTGCGCGCTGATCGTCTGCGACCCGATCGCGGTACCGCAGCGCGAGAACACCGGCCAGCCGCGCGAGCTCAGCGAAGGCGCGCAGATGGTGGCCAACCGCCTGCGCAAGAACATCAAGAAGTTCAAGACGTGGCGGACGCGCGAGAGCATCACCTGCTACCGCGTTTACGATGCCGATCTGCCCGAGTACGCGGCCGCCATCGATGTCTATGAAGAAGACGGTGGTGCCCGCCGGACCTTCCTGCATGTGCAGGAATACGCGGCCCCGGCGACCATTCCGGATGTGGATGTGCGTCGCCGCCGCAACGAGCTGCTCTCGGCCGCGCGCGAGGTCTTCCAGGTGCCGGCCGAGCAGGTCGCGCTGAAGTCACGCGAGCGTGGCAAGGGCGGCAGCAAGTACGGTCGTTTCGAGCAGCGCGGCGAGTTCGTGCTGGTGCGCGAGAACGATGCGCTGCTGCGCGTGAACCTGTTCGATTATCTGGACACCGGCCTGTTCCTGGACCACCGTCCACTGCGCTGGCACATGGCGCAGGAAGCCCAGGGCAAGCGCTTCCTCAACCTGTTCTGCTACACCGGTGTCGCCTCGGTGCAGGCCGCCGTGGCCGGTGCCGCGACCACCACCAGCGTGGATCTGTCCGGTACGTACCTGCAGTGGTGCGCCGACAATCTCGCGTTGAACGGCAAGGGCGGCAGCCAGCACCAGCTGATCCAGGCCGATGCGCTGGCGTGGCTGGAAGCCGAACGTCACCGCTTCGACGTGATCTTCTGCGATCCGCCGACGTTCTCCAACTCCGCCCGCGCCGATGACTTTGATATCCAGCGCGAACACGTGCGCCTGCTGCGCGCGGCCGTGGCGCGCTTGAGCCCGGAAGGCGTGCTGTATTTCTCCAACAACTTCCGCCGCTTCAAGCTGGACGATGAAGCGATCAAGGAATTCGCGGAGTGCAAGGAGATTTCGCCCGAGACCATCGGGGCGGACTTCGAGCGCAACCCGCGCATCCACCGCGCGTGGGAACTGCGCCGCTACGGCGCCTGACGGGAACGGGCCGACATGGACGACAGTCAGCTCCACGCCGACGGGCTGCTGCTGCGACCGTTCGAGGATGCCGACGCCGCTGCGTTCGCAGCGGCGGTGCGTGAGTCGGCCGAGGGCATGCGGCGCTGGATGCCGTGGAGCTCGGTCGACTACCGCGTCGAGCAGGCGCTGCAATGGTTCCAGGCCTGCCGGGACGGTTGGGCGGCAGGCACGGCCTGCGAATACGGAATCTTCGACCAGGACACGGCCGCCTTCGTCGGCGGCGCGGGATTGAACAAGATCCAGCACGATCCCCGTTTCTGCAACCTGGGCTACTGGGTGCGGCAGTCGTGCCGTGGCCAGGGCGTGGCGCCCCGCGTCGTGCAGGCGCTGGCGGCCCAGGCGTTCGGGCCGCTGGGCCTGCATCGGGTGGAGATCGTCGTTGCGGTAGACAATCTCGCCAGCGAACGGGTGGCGGTGAAGGCCGGCGCTCTGCGCGAAGGCGTGGCGCGCAACCGTCTGGTCATCGACGGCCGTCCGGTCGCGGCGCACATGTTTTCACTGGTGCCCTGACCGGCGATCGCGATGCGGCGACGCCCGTGAGGGTGCGGCGGGTGCGCCGCAGGGATCGATCTGAAGGTAGAGCCACGCCATGCGTGGCTGGGTCCCAGCGATGCGTTCTCACCTCCCGCAAGCACCGCGTTACACCACCAGCAATTGCCCTGGTGCATGACCCACCGGCCAATGTCCGCGCTCGTACCAGTCAATCACGCGCTGCCAGTGGGGCGGCAGGCCGAGGTGACGTTCGAGGATCCAGTGGCGATAGCCGTACATCGCAGCATTGCGTGCGACGATATGGAAGTCGTGTGGCGCTACCCGCAGGCTGTCGTGTGCATGGGCGGACAGGGCGCGCATCAAGGCGCGATTGAGCTGTCGGCGTGGTTGCAGCAGCTCGACGGGCGTCGCCTGCGGACCATGAAATGGATCCACGTCTTCCAGCGAAGATGGCATCCAGTCGAAGGCACCGTCCTCGATGACTTCTATCGCCTCGGCCAAGGACAATGCGACGCAAACACCCTCTGTTAACGGTATCGGCTGGCCCATGCGCGAGAAATAGGACGTATCCGCGATCCTTTGCAAGTGTCCTGCCATCTCCATCCTTTGATGCTAGCACAGCCGATATGCGCTCCCTCAGCGCGCGACCACCGCCACCACCAGTCCCACCAGCGGCAACACCCACGCCAACGGGGCGATCCAGCGTGGCCGGAACGGGTACAGGCCGAAGGCGATCAGCATGCCGCTGACCGTCATCGCACCCAGCCACAGCACCGGACCGGCGGCCCAGCCGTGGTCCCATACGCACAGCGCGAACGACAGCGTCAGCAGCGCCCAGCCCAGCCAACGCCACAGCCGCATGCGTGCCGGGCTGGCCGGCGCCTTGCCGTGCAGGTCCAGCTGGTGCTTGTCCATGGCCAGCGACAGCGCGGTAAAGGCCGAGAAGCTCACGGTGAGGGCCAGCAGCATCATGCGTTGGCCTCCACGTTCGCGCTCTCCTGCGCCTTGGCTGCTGCCACCGCAGCGGCCTGCCGCTTCTTCTTCTCCGCCGCGCTCAGCGCCGGCTGCCAACGCTGCATGCGCAGCGCGCAGTAGGCCAGCACCGCACCGAAGGCCAGCATCATCAGGTCGAACCCGGCCAGCACCCAGTCGCCGGTGCGCAGGGTCACGCCCAGGTGTGCGTGGGTGGTGAGGGCATTGATCACCGGGATCAACAGGAACATCGCCGCGCCCAGATAGAGCTGCCATGCCCACATCAGCCGCTTGGGCCAGATGAAGGCCGCCAGCAGGGCCGCAGCCCAGGCGTAGAAGAACACGTTCACTTCGGTATCGGCGCGCTCGGCCATCTGCACCGGCAGCAGCCGGTTGCCCCAGAAGTAGGCGGCGAAGGCGATCGGCAGGCCGGCGACCGCGCCGATGTTGAGTGCGTCCACCAGGCGCAGGCCGAAGCCGATCTTTCCGCTCTTGGCATGCTTGGGCCGTTCCTTGACCGCCCACAGCACCACGCCGCTGGCCACCATCAGGCAGCCGATCAGGCCGGACACGAAGAACAACGCACGCAGTCCCCAGTCGGCAAAGCGGGCCAGGTGCAGGCCGTACATCACCCCGCGGGTCTGGGTGGCGCCACCGGACAGCGGGCTGGCCTCGATCAGCGCGCCGCTCACCGCGTCATAGCGCAACGACGGCGTATCCACCGACAGCCGCTTGCCATCACGCTGGTACACATCGATCACCGCATTGGCCCCACCCGGGTGGTACAGGGTGAAGCCGCTCACCTGGGCGCCCTTCCACTCGGCGCGCGCGGCATCCAGCAACTGCTGGATGGGCAGTGCGGTGGCCGTGCCTTCGGTCGGTGTGTCGATATCGGCCAGACGCGCGAAGGCCTCGCTGAAGAACGCTTCCTCATCCTTGGGATAGGCCACGCTCACGCCCCACGGCAGGTACATGAACATCAACGTGACGATGCCGGTGTAGGTGATCATCGCGTGGTACGGCAGCGCCATCACCGCGCTGACGTTGTGGAAATCCAGCCACGACCGCAGGCCCTTTTCCGGGCGGAAGGTGAAGAAGTCCTTGAAGATCTTCTTGTGCGTGATCACGCCGGTGATGATCGCCACCAGCATGAACATCGCACAGAAGCCGACCAGGTAGCGGGCCCAGTAAACGGGGATGTAGTGCAGGTCGAAATGCAGGCGGTAGAAGAAGTCACCGCCGCGGGTTTCGCGCGCGGCGATCTCTTCGCCGGTGTTCGGATCGACGGTGGCATCGCCGAAGCGGCCTCCGCCGCGCCGGCGGCGCTCGCCTTCCACCGGCGGCTTGACCATCGATTCGGGGTTGCGCCAGAACATGCGCATCGCCGGGTTGCGCGGGTCGGGCAGGGTGACATTCCAGCTCTCGGCCTGCGGCGCCTTGTGCTGCAGGAAGGTGAGAGCACGCTCGGCGGACACATCGGCACTCACGCTGCTGCGCGGCAGCTCCGGGCGCATCCAGCGGCTGATTTCCTCGCGGTAATAGCTGGCCGTGCCGGCCATGAAAATCAGCAGCAGCAGCCAGCCGACCAGCAGGCCGGTCCAGGTGTGCAGCCAGGCCATCGACTGGCGGAATCCGTTCTTCATGCGGCCCCCTGCAGCAGGCGGGTGCCGAGCCAGAACAGCGCCGTCGGGATCAGGATGCCGACCCACGCGCGCAGCGCGGTCCGGGTAGCGAACGCCCACAGTGCCGCGCAGGCGCACAGCACGATCGCCACCAGCATGCCGGTCAGCACCGCTTGCCCGCGCGCGATCGGCAGCGCGACCGCAAAGAACATCGAGCAGGTCGCGGCCAGCGCGTAGCCGCCGAAGATCGCGGCGAGCGAACGTGACAGGACACCCAGCCAGGGGCGGGCGAAGAAGGAACCAAGACGGTTGAACCTGGCGCTGGCGTGCGGCGTGCTGTCCACGGAAACCTGCTGATCGATCGGGGAAACGGGCATCACCGGCCGCAGCCGGTGATGAATGATAGTGGCCATCCCTGGCCGTGTTCACTGCGCGTCGCAGTGGTCCCTTGGAGCCGGTGTCAGAGCTTCCAGCGCAGGTTCAACATCACGTTGCGCGGTTCGCCCCAGTACACGCCGTTGTAGAAACCGACGTTGCTGTAGTACTTCTTGTCGAGCAGGTTGTTGACGTTGAGCTGCGCGGAGAAATTGTCATTGAAGCGGTAGCCGGCGAACACATTCACCAGGTAGAACGCATCCTGGGTGATGAACGCCGATTCGGTGCGGCCACTGGTCGCGTAATCGGCACGCGGCTTGGTGCTGGCGCGGTAGATACGACTCTGCCAGGTCACGCCGCCCCCCAGCGAGAGGCGGTTCCACTCACCACTCGGGCGCCAGCTGGTGTTGAGCCGGAAGGTGTCCACCGGGTTGGTGGTGTTCTGCGCCACGCCCGCCTGGTTGCGGATGGTGGTGTGCGCGAAACCGGCCGAGACGTTCCAGTTCTCGGTCAGGCTGCCCTGGGCTTCCAGTTCCCAGCCCTTGACCTTGTTGCCCTTGCCGGTGGAACGGTAGGCGCTGCTGCCATCGGGCAGCGAGGCGGCCGGTACCGAATCATCGAGCTCGGCGACATTGTCCTTCTCGCCCTTGAACACCGCGGCGGAGGTGTTCAGGCGGCCACCGAAGAATTCACCCTTCAGGCCGGCCTCCCACATGTCCCCGACCACCGGCTCCAGGTAATCGTTGTTCTTGTCGCGGTAGTCCTGCGGCTGGAAGATGTCGGTGTAGCTGGCGTAGGCACTGAACTGCCTGCTGAAATCGTAGACCAGGCCGACGTACGGGGTCAGCGAATCGTCCGGCTTGTAGCCGCCGCGGGTGGTACCGGTGCGGTTGCCGGCCGCATCGTTGGTATAGCGCCAGCTGCGGGTCTCCCAGCTGCCATAGCGCGCGCCGAGCACGGCCAGCAACGGATCGGCCAGCTGCAGGCGGGCGGCCACGTAGGCGGCCTTCTGCGTCAGCTCGTTCTCCGAGGCCAGCCAGTCATGCCGGGTGAGCGGCAACGGGGCAACGTCGCCGGTCCAGGTGCGCCAGTCCGGTACCACGTCGTAGCCCGGCGGCTGCACGAACTCCGAGGCAGGCGATTCGCCCTTGCGAACGGACTGGCCGACGCCGAACACCAGTTCATGCTCGCGGCCGAACAGCTGGAACGGGCCGCTGGCGTTGAGGTCGAACACGTTCATTTCGCTGCGTTCGGCGAAATGCGAAAGGTAGGCGCGCACACCGGTACCATCCGGCGCGGGATAGCCCTGCGCGCCGTACCAGACGTCGCCATCGGTGTTGCGCTTGGCCTGGGTCGCGCTGGCCTTGAGCGACCAGCCCTTGCCCAGCTGCTGCTCCAGGCGCATGAAGGTGGTCTTTTCCACGATCGGCCAGCTGCTCCAGCTTGCCGACAGGTTGGTCGAGCGCGGCAGGTTGGCCGGCTTTCCGTCCGGGCCCCAGTACGGCACCACGCCCCAGGTCACGCCCTTGGTTTCCGGCGACTGGTAGTCATAGCCGACTTCGAACAGGGTGCTGTCGGTCAGGTCGGCCTGGACGATGCCGTAGAACACGTCCTTGTCGAGACGGTACACATCGCGGAAGGAATCGCTCTGCTGCTTGGCGGCGACAAAACGCGCACGCACGCGGCCGTCCAGCGCGACCGGGCCGCCGATGTCCGCTTCCAGGCGCTGGTTGCCCCAGCGGCCCAGGGTCAGGCCGGCGCTCATCGCCATCTCCTGGGTCGGGCGCTTGCGAACCATGTTGATGGTGCCCGACGGATCACCGGCACCGGTGGTGAGGCCGGTCGCGCCGCGGACCACTTCGATGCGCTCGTAGATCGCGCTGTCGGTGTTGGTCTTGAGCGAGCCACCAAACGTGTTGAGCATCCCGTCGATCTGGAAATTGGTGATGCTGTAGCCACGCGAGATGTAGTTGATGCGCTCCGAATCGGTGACCGATACATGCACGCCGGTGACCTGGCCCATCACGTCGGACAGCGCGTACAGGCCCATGTCGTCCAGGCGCTGGCGGGTCAGCACGGTGACCGACTGCGGGGTGTGGCGCAGCGACAGGTTCAACTTGGTGGCGGTGCTGGCCTGCTTGACCGTGTAGGAATTGGGAATCTCGCCGTCGGCGGTCACCTTGATCGTGTCCAGCGTGGTCGCATCATTCGGCCCGGCCTCGGCGAAGGCGGGCAGTGCAGGCCCGGCGAGGGCAGCAACCAGCGCGATGGCCAACAACGATGGCCGGGACAACGGTGACGCGGACGAACGGGACATGGCAACACTTCCAGTGTGAGAAAACGGCAGCACGCACAGCGACGCTGCCAGAGGCGGCAGGGCAGGCAGGGCAGCGGATCAGGGGGTGTACACGGGGCGTTGCGCGGGGAGGGCGTGATGCTTCCGGGCGCCGGTTGGCTAGGCGTACAGCCGATCAGTGAATGATAGTCATTATCATTTCGATAGACAAGCGTCATGGCGGTGTCGAGAGCGGGGAAAGCCGTGCGCTGGCGTATGTGTGGCGGGCTGCAAGAACGTCGCCTGCGTGTCATTGCCGGGCAATATCGCGTCAACAGACTGTGAGGATGTCGTGACACGCCGTTACGGCATCCCCCATCTGTTCGTCCGCGGAGTCGTCAGTGAATCGTTGTGTGCTTGCTGTAGCGGTGTTGTCCGTCCTTACCTTTGCCACGGCCGCCGATGCGCGTGCCGAGGCCGCCCCGGCAGGGACTGCCGCGGCCCCCGCCACCCTGGACACGATGATCGTCACCGGCACGCGCGGCAGCAACCGCACCCAGTTCGACACGCTGGCCCCGGTGGACGTGTTCTCGCAGGAAGAGATCCAGGCGATCGAGTCGTCCGACCTCAACGACGTGCTGGCCCAGCTGGTGCCTTCCTTCGTGGTCCAGCGCATGCCGATGAACGATGGCCTGGTGTTCGTGCGGCCGGCCACGCTGCGGGGTCTCTCGCCGGACCAGACCCTGGTGCTGGTCAACGGCCGCCGCTTCCACCGTTCGGCGCTGCTGGGCGCACGCGGCGCGCAGGGGCCGGACCTGGCGCAGATTCCGGTGCATGCGATCCAGCGCATCGAAGTGCTGCGTGACGGCGCGTCGGCGCAGTACGGCTCGGACGCCATCGCCGGGGTGATCAACATCATCCTGGATGACCGCGTCGGCGGGGAACTGTCGCTGGGCCTGTCCGAATACAGCGAAGGCGATGGGACCGGTCGCAAGATCGGCGGCCGGCACGGCTTCGCGCTGGGTGACAAGGGCAGCCTGTCGCTGTTCGCCGACTGGGACAAATCCGACGCGACCTCGCGCAGCCGCCAGCGCGCCGATGCGATCGCCTTCCAGAACGCCCACCCGGATCTGGTCGTGCCCGATCCGGTGCAGCGCTGGGGCCAGCCGGACCTGGAAAACCGCCATTTCGGCTTCAACCTCAACCTCGCCTTGAACGACAGCGTCGACCTCTACGGTTTCGGTCTGTACGGCCACAGCGAAGGCGTCAGTGATTTCAACTGGCGCAATCCCGATGGCACCGCCTCGGTCTATAACCGCAGCCGTGTGTTCCCCGGCTGGGACGCGCGCAGCCTGTACCCGACCGGCTTCAGCCCGAAGTACGGCAACGAGCAGGCCGATCTGCAGGGCGTGCTCGGTCTGCGCGGTTACTGGGGCGAGCGCTGGCGCTGGGATGTGAGCGGCTCCTACGGGCGCAACCGCATCGACTACACGCTGGGCCATTCGATCAATGCCTCGCTCGGCCCGGACAGCCCCACCTCGTTCTACCTCGGCCGCCTCTCGCAGGAGGAGAAGAACCTCAACGCCGATATCGTCTATTCGCTGCCGGTCAGCGCGCTGGCCGCACCGATCAACATCGCCTTCGGCGCGGAGACGCGCGAGGAAACCTACGGGGTGGATGCCGGTGATCCGGCGTCGTATGCGATCGGGCCGGGGGCGGTCACCGGCCTGGCCGGTGGCGCCAACGGTGCGCCGGGTTTCAGTGCGGCCAATGCCGGGCGCTGGAGCCAGCGCAGCCGCGCGGCCTACATCGATGTCGAAGCGCCGTTGACCGCGCGCTGGACGGTCGGCGCAGCCACCCGCTACGAGCACTTCTCGGCCTTCGGTGAGAGCGTGGACGGCAAGCTTTCCAGCCGCTTCGAGTTCACCCCGGACCTGGCCGTGCGCGGTTCGGTCTCCACCGGCTTCCGCGCGCCCACGCCGGGCCAGCTGTACACGCAGAGCACCCAGCAGGGACTGGATACCGTGACCTTGCAGGTGTTCACCACCGGTCGCCTGTCGCCCAGCGATCCGCTGGCGATCCAGCTCGGCGCCCAACCGCTCAAGCCGGAACAATCGCGCACCGCCTCGCTCGGGCTGACCTGGAAGAACCACCTGGGCTTCTCCGGCTCGGTGGACCTGTACGACATCAAGGTCACCGACCGTTTCAGCCAGTCGGCCTCGTTCGCGGTGCCCGCCGGCGTGCCCAATCCGCTGGCGTATACCTCGGTGAGCTTCTACACCAACGATTTCGACACCACCACCCGCGGTGTCGATGTGGTGGCCAGCCACACCACCGCACTCGGGGCGGGCCGGCTGAGCACCACGCTGGGCTACAACTACAACCAGACCCAGGTGGACAGCGGTGCCACCGGCGTGGCCACCAATGAAAGCCAGCGCCGCATTTTCGAAGAGCGCCTGCCGCGGCAGAAGGCCACGCTCAGCAGCACGTATGCGTGGGGCCGCTTCAGCGTGCTCGGCAAGCTGCGATACTACGGGGCATGGACGGACTCTTCGGGCAATGCCACCGGCGACATCTTCCAGCGCTTCGGAGCGATGAGCTTCGTCGATCTGGCCGTGAGCTGGAATGTCACCGAGCAGCAGACGCTGCGGATCGGCGCGGACAACCTGTTCAACCGCTACCCGGAGGAGGCCAGCTTCCAGGCCAGCCGTGGCTTGATCTACTCGCGGAACGCGCCGTATGACACCGACGGCCGCAACCTCTATGCCGAATACCGGATCCGCTACTGATGGACCGGCAACGACGTGCTCTGCTGCGTGGCGCACTGGCCCTGCCAGTCGCTGCGGCACTCTCCGGTGCGAACGCCATGGACGCTGAGCCGCTGGCGCTGCCGGCAGTGGGCGCGCGCACGCCGGCCGAGCTGGCCGCCGACGAAACCTGGTGGGCCCAGGTGCGCGCGCTGTACGACCTCACCGACGAGGTCGTGATGCTGGACAACGGCTACTGGGGCGCGATGGCGCGCCCGGTGCTGCAGGCCTACCAGCAGGCCACCGCCACGGTGAATGCCGGCAACGCCTGGTTCGGGCGCTTGGCGTTTCCACCGCTGTTTGAGCAGGCCCGCGTGCGTCTGGCGCAGGTGCTGGGCGTGGAGACCGACGAAATCGTGCTCACCCGGGGCGCCACTGAAGCGATGCAGGTGCTGATCGGCAGCTACCGCGGGCTGTCGCCGGGTGATGCGGTGATGTATGCCGATACCGACTACGACAGCATGATCAGCGCGATGCAGTGGCTGCAGGCGCGGCGCGGTGTGCAGCCGGTGGCGATCACGCTGCCTGAGCCATTCGACCATGACAGCATCGTGGAGACGTACCGCCGCGCGCTGGCCGCCAACCCGCGCGTGCGCCTGCTCCTGCTGACCCACGTCAACCACCGCAACGGCATGCTGCTGCCGGTGGCCGAGATCGCCGCGCTGGCCAGGGCGGCGGGCGTGGAGGTGGTGCTCGATGCGGCGCACGGCATCGGCCAGGTGGATACGCCGCTACGCGCGCTGGGCGTGGATTTCATCGGGATCAACCTGCACAAGTGGATCGGCGCGCCGGTCGGCGTCGGCGCGGTGTATGTCCGCCGCGGGCGGGTGCGCGATCTGGATCCGTACATGGGCGAGCAGGACCACGACGACATCCGTACCCGTGTGCACACCGGGACGGTCAACTTCGCCGCCTACATGGCGTTGCCGGTCGCGCTGGATCTGCACGAGCGCATCGGTGTGGCCAACAAGCGGGCGCGGCTGCTGCGCCTGCGCAATCAGTGGATGGACGCGTTGCGCGGCGACGAACGCCTCCAGCTGCTGGGCTCGGACGATCCGCGCCTGTCCAGTGCGATCACCTCGTTCCGGCTGCGCGGGCAGACCACGATGCGCGACAACACGGCCACCTCGCAGCGGATGGTGAAGCAGTCCGGCGTGTTCGTGGTGCCGCGCGAAGGGCTGGCTTCGGGCGCCTGCCTGCGGGTCACGCCGGGCATCTTCAGCACGCCGGCGCAGATGGACGCACTGGTGGCGGCGGTACGCGCGGTCGCTGGCTGAGGCACCCGGCGACGCTGGCGGTGACCTCGCCAGCGTCCGTCGGCAGGCCCGACGCGGGTCGGGTTACCAGTGGAACCACACCGTCAGCGCGTGCAGGATCACGCCGATCAGCCCCCCCACCAGGGTGCCGTTGAAGCGGATGAACTGCAGGTCGCGGCCCACGCTCAGTTCCAGCTGCTCGACCAGATGGCGTTCGTCCCAGCTTTTGACGGTCTGTGCGATGTGCTCGGTCACGCCGCTGCGCAGCCGCGTGGTCAGGCGCTCGGCACCGTCCATCAGGTGCTGGTTCAGCGCTTCGCGCAGTGACGGGTCGGCCTGCAGCGCCTCGCCTACGGAGGCCAGGCTGCGGCGCAGATGGCCGGCCAGTGCGGAATCCTCGCTGGCCAGGTCGGCGCGCAGGCTGGCATGGATGCGCGCCCACAGGCCCTGCACGTACTCCTGCACGGCCGGGTGGTCGATCACCTGCTGCTTGAGCTGTTCCACCTTCTCAGCCAGGGCCGGGTCTTCGCGCAGCCGCTGGATGTAGTCGCTCAGCCAGGTCTCGTAATCGCGACGCAGCGGATGCTCGGGCTGGGCCAGGATCTGCTGCAGTTCCTCCAGCACCGCATGCGCCAGGCGCTCGGCGAGGGTGTCACCGATCTCGTCGATCGGCTTGACCCAGTTGACGGTGCTGGCCAGCTTGGGCCACTCGCGCTGGATGTAGCCCACGATCAATGTGGACGCGCGGTCTTTGACCTTCTCGTTGCCCAGCCATTCGCTGATCCGGGTCAGGCCTTCGTCCAGCACGCGCTGGTGGCGGTTGTCGGCGGTGAGCAGGCCGAGCAGTTCTCCCGCGGTGGCGGCCGCGTTCCATTGCCGCAGCTGCTGGATCACAAAGCCCTGGATGCTCCGCCGCACGGCGGCCTCATCAAGGAAGTCCAGCGCCTGCAGCGCCCAGCCGCGCGCCATGTCGGCCAGCATGCGGGCCCGCGCCGGCTCGGCCAGCCAGCTGCCCAGGCGGCTGGCCGGATCGAACACCTGCAGCCGGGCCAGCAGGGCCTGCGGTTCCAGGAACTGGTCGCGCACGAACAGCGCCAGGCTGTCGGCGATCCGGTCCTTGCTGCGCGGGATGATGGCGGTATGCGGGATGGGCAGGCCGAGCGGGCGCCGGAACAGCGCCACCACCGCGAACCAGTCGGCCAGCGCGCCGACCGCGGCAGCCTCGCAGAACGCCGAGACCCAGGCCCAGATGCCACGTTCGCCGTGCCAGTGGCTGACCGCGAAGCCGGCCAGCATCGCCACCAGCATGGCCAGGGCGATCAGTTTGAGCCGACGCAGCTGCGCGCGGCGCGGGTCGGGAGGGGAGGTGGGCGTCATGGCGGCAGTTTAACGACCCCGGCATGAGCAACAGGTAGTGCCGGCCGCTGGCCGGCAACCAGAAACCCCGCGCAGAAGCCCCCGTAGTGGGGGGGGGGGGGCGGGGGGCCCGCCCCCCGCCCCCCCCACCCCCGCGGG
>NZ_JBDJLE010000028.1:0-42831 GCF_039673205.1 Stenotrophomonas sp. TWI809
CTGTGCAGAGCCGGCCAGCGGCCGGCACTACCGACACGTGTCGATCGGCATGTGGAGGAGCCGGCCAGCGGCCGGCACTACCGGGCCCGCGTTATCGGGTTATGGCCCTGGCCTCACCATTTGAACAGCACCAGGCTGATCGCCAGGCTGCCCATGCCGGCCACCAGGCCGTACACGGTCTCGTGGCCCTTGGCGTAGCGCTTGGCCGCCGGCAGCAGTTCGTCCAGGGCCAGGAACACCATCACCCCGGAAATGATCCCGAACACCCAGCCGAACGTGGCGTGGTTGAGCACGCCGGACAGGGCCACATACCCGATTGCCGCGCCGATCGGCTCGGCCAGGCCGGACAGCAGGCTGGCGCCGAACGCGTAGAACTTGTTCTGCGTGGCGAAATACACCGGGACCGCGATCGCGATGCCCTCGGGGATGTTGTGGATGGCGATGGCGAAGGCCAGCGGCATGCCCACCGACGGGCTTTCCAGCGTGGCAAAGAACGTGGCTAGGCCCTCGGGGAAGTTGTGCGCGGTGATCGCCACCGCCGTCAGCAGGCCGACCCGCTTGATGTAGGCCTTGTTGTTGTCGCGGAACAGCGGGTCCTGCTTGTCCAGGCTCTCGTGCGGGTTCGGGATCAGGTGGTCGATCACCACGATCAGCAGCACGCCGACCAGGAAGGCCGCCGTGCCATAGGCGAAGCCCAGCCGGGCGTCGTAGGCCTGGGTGAACGAGTCGATCGCCTTGTTGAGGATCTCGGTCAGCGAGACAAAAACCATCGCGCCACCAGCAAAGGCCAGCCCGAACGCCAGCAGGCGCGGGTTGGGCCGGCGCGAGAACAGCACCATCAGGCTGCCCAGGGCGGTGGCCAGGCCGGCGGCCAGGGTGACCGCCAGGGCGATCCATACGTTTTCACTGGAAATATCAGGCATCCGCCAACGCGTCCTTGTAGAAGTGCAGCGCGCCCCGGGCAACATCACCGGGGCGCGGAGTAGGGAGCACGAGGTTTGCGGCGGCTGACCTCAACACAACGCGGCGATCAACCGCCGCGACGCAGCCGTTCTTCGACCGCGAAGCACTGGTCGGGCTTGGGCTGCGGCGGATTGAAGCTGACCGGCACCTGGATCGTGGTCGGAACCGTCTGCCCGGCGCGCGTGGCCGCCTTGAACTGCCAGGCCTGTACGGCCTTCTGCGCCTGCTCGTCGAGCTGGGCGTTGCCGCTGCCGCTGGCGAGCTGGACCTGGCTGGGCTGGCCGTCGGCGGCGATGGTCACCTTGAAGGTGCTGGTGCCGCCGATCCCCTGGCAGGCCAGTTCGATCGGGTACTCCGGCGGTGGCGTCTTGACCGCGGCGACCTCGGTGGGTGCCGCGACCGGGGCGGCCGGTTCGGCGGGTGTCTTGTTGCAGCCGGCCAGGGCGGCCAGGGCAAGGCTGGACAGCAGGAGGTACTGCAGTTTCATGGGCTTACTCCGTCAGGGCCGAGGCTTTCGCCGCGCAGATGAAGTCGTTCTCGCTCAGGCCGCCCACATCGTGGGTGGAGAAGCGCACCACGGCGCGGTCGTAATGCACGCCCAGGTCCGGGTGGTGATCTTCACGATGGGCCACCCAGGCCAGGGCGTTCACGAAGGCCATGGTGCCGTGGTAGTTGTCGAAGCGGAAGGTGCGGGTCAGCGCCTGGCCGGCCTCGGCCAGCTCCCAGCCGGGAATCTGGGCCAGCAGCTCGGCGACCCGGGCGGTGCCGAGCTTGTGGTCGCTGCCTTTGCGCGGCACGCAGTGGGCTTGCGCCAGCGGAATCAGGTCGGCCATGGGTTCCTCCACATCTGTATGACTGAACAATGCGCGGTCCGGTGTATAAACCGAATGAGCGCATAACAAGGGATTGGCTAGAATAGCCCGATGATCCAGATATCCGACACTGCCCAATCCTATTTCCGCAAGCTGATCGAACGTGAGGCCGTGCCCGGCATGGGCGTACGCCTCACCGCCGTCGATGCGGGTACCCCGCGCGCCGATGCCCGCCTGGAGTTCGCCGATCCCGGTGAGCTGCTCGGTGACGAGTGGGCCGTGGACTGCGATGGCTTCACCCTCTACGTGGCCGCTACCAGCGTGGCCTGGCTCGATGGTGCCGAGATCGATTTCGTCACCAATGCCACGGGCAGCCAGCAGCTGACCATCAAGGCCCCCAAGATCAAGGGCGAGGCGCCGACCGAAGGCTCCTCGCTGGTCGAGCGCGTGCGCTGGGTGGTGGAGAACGAAGTCAACCCGCAGCTGGCCTCGCACGGCGGCAAGGTCGCGGTGCAGGAAGTCTCGGCCGATGGCGTGGTGCTGCTGCGCTTCGGCGGCGGTTGCCAGGGCTGCGGCATGGCCGACGTCACGCTCAAGCAGGGCATCGAAAAAACCCTGATGGGGCGTGTGCCCGGCATCACCGCGGTGCGCGATGCGACCGACCACGAGAGTGGCGACGCGCCGTACATTCCCCGCGGCACGGCAGCCTGATCGCGCTGCGTGCCACTGCGCCGGGCTGACGACATCCTCGATTGGCTGCTGGCTCGCCAGCCGGACAAGCGCATTCTCGAAAAAACCACCGGCCTCCCCTATGGGTGGGGCCTGTGGCTGCGCGCGTTGTCGCCATTGCCGCGGCCGTTCCGGGCCAGCGAAGTGCTGGCCGAGCTGGCCCAGCGCGAGCCGCTTCCGCGGGGCGGGCGCCTGCCGGAACTGAGTTTCGTCCAGGCGATGCGTCGCCTGCTCTGGCAGGGCTGGGATCCGGCGCCGCGCGATCAGCGCTGGATGCGCTGGACCTCGGCCGTGATCAGCGCGTTGCTTCATCTGATGTTCGCGTTGTTGCTGCTGTGGGTCGCCTTGATCCGGCCGCCTGCCGAACCGGACCAGGGCGGTGAGAGCGGGCGTGTGCAGGTGGCGTTCGTTGGACGCGGCACGCCGCAGCAGGAGGAAGGCGCGCAACCCGCCGCTGCCGAGCCGGCCACGGCGGAAGCGGCGATCGCTGCGGCGATGGCCAATGCCCAGGCGATGGCGCAGGCCGAGGCCGATGCGCAGACAGCCTCGGCCCCGCAGCCGACCGCAGCGCCGGCGCCGCCGAGCGAGCCGCAACCGGCGCCACCCGCGCCAGCCACGCCCGCGGTGGAACAGCCCGTCCAGGCGACCGAGGTGGCCCAGGCCACGACCGATTTCGTGGTGCCGCCGACCAGCGTCCCGCGCACCGACGTGCGTGTCATGACGCGCGAGCCACAGGACATTGCCGTCCGTGAGCGCACCGTGGTCACGGTGGAGGCGCCGACGCCGCGTGCCTCCGTACCGGCGCCGCGCCCGGCCGAACCGCAGGTGCGCACGCCCGAGCTGAGCGTGCAGGAGCGGCAGGTCACCGTGATAGAAGCGCCGACACCGACCGTGGCCATTCCCGGTCCACGGGTGGAGGCCGCCGTTCCGCAACGTGACGTGCAGGTGCGCGAACGCGAGATCCGGCCGGTGACCGCGCCGGCGGTGAGCGTGGCCACAGTGCCCACGCGCGAGGTGGCGGTGCCCGGTCGATCGGCGGAGGTCGCCGTACGCGAACGCGCGGTGCCCAACGCCGCCCCGCGCCCGGCACCGCCATCACCGGCGGCGGCAAGCAATGCCAGCAGTACGGCGAGTGCATCCACGGCGGCGACTGCAGCGCGCGCCGCGTCGAGCCCCTCCAGGGCGCCCCCGGGCAGTTGGACCACGCCCAACCGGTCCGACGACTGGGGTGCGGCCAATCATCCGCAGGATGCCGACCTCAATGGCCGGGCCGTGAGTGCGACCCAAGGTACGGGCGGTAGCCTGTTCAAGGCCGACGGCAGCGTGCGCGTGCCAGGCCAGGACGGGCACGCTAACAGCGAGCGTGGCGCACCGGGCGGCGATAAGGACGGCTGGAGCAAGGAGCGCATCGCACAGTCCGGCACATGGCTCAAGCGCCCACCGTACGACTACACGCCGACCTCGTTCGACAAGTACTGGGCCCCCAACGAATCGTTGCTGGCCGAGTGGGTGCGTAAGGGCATCAAGGCCGTGGAGATTCCGATCCCGGGCACGAGTTCGTCCATTTCCTGCGTGATTTCCGTGTTGCAGTTCGGTGGCGGGTGCGGCCTGAGCGATCCCAACATGCAGGATCAGCCGGCCATCGCGCGGCCGCCGCCGGACATCCCGTTCAAGAAAGAGCTGCAGGAAGACAACGGCAGCCGATGAGGCTGCGCCTCATCGGCGGTAGAGCCACCCCATGGGTGGCTGGGTTTCGGTAGGGTGTCACGGCGCCTCGCAGCCACGCATGGCGTGGCTCTACCGGATGCTGGGCGTTACGGTGCGGGGTCCGCGTCCGGTTCCACGTCCGCATCGCGCAGTGCCACGAACGCCCAGAACGGCACGTTGCCGTCACTCCAGTACCGGCTGGCTTCGTCGAGTACGTCCAGCAGTGTGTCGAAATCGGCGCCGGCATCGCTGCGCAGGGCATCAGCGTCGCTGAAGAACAGCGCATAGCCGTTGGCCGGCAGCCAGGCCAGGTCGCGCAGGTTGTCGGTCAGCGCATCCCAGTTGCCGCCAAAGCCGGTTGGAAAATCCAGGCGGGCGGCCAGGCGCATCAGCAGCGTGCGTTTGTCGTGGCAGCCGTCCAGATCGATCTGGATCACGCGCAGGCCGGCATCGCGCATCGCCGCCGACAACGGGGCGACATCATCGTTGCCGATCGCATAGATGCCGGCATTGTTGATGTCGTGCAGGCCCAATTCGAATCCGTCATGCGTCATTGCCAGCTCCCGGCAGGTGGAACGTCGAAACTGCGGAACGTTTCATAGTGATCATCGGTATAGAACCAGCCAGTAGGGGGTGTGCCGCCGGTGACGATGCGCCGCGCGCCGCGATTGCCGGCGCCGGGCGTGTCCACCGTGTATTCGTGGTAGTAGCCGCGCGGCCGCTGCGGCAGGCGCTGTTCGCGGTTGCTGAAAATGCTGCCGTCCTGCCGGTGCGGGTACGGGCCGCCGCGCTGGATCAGCGCGATGGTGTCGCGCGCCTCGGCGGGCAGGAAGGGGGGCAGGGGATCGCGCACTGCCTGAGTCGATGCCGGTGATGACGTCGCGGCGCCGGCGGGCGGCGCGGCATCCGGCTGCGTCAGCGAGGGCGCGAACTGCGGCGCGGGCGGGCGCTGGGCCAGCTTGATGGCGGCCAGGCCGCCCACCAGCAGCGCGATGGCGATCAACAACAGCATTGGCTTGCGCATGAGGGGCCAGGGGCGATGGGCGAGGCGACTACTCTACTGCGATCATCGCCCCGCACGGTGAGGCCCAGCCGAACAGGCGTGTTGTACGGCGAAGGAGCCCGCGTCCCCCGGCGTGCACCGTCACTGTCGCGTCACGATCCGGACACGCGATCGACTGCGCAGGACGAAGTTTCCTTTACATGGCCCTTGGTAAGCTTATCGGCCATCCCCATCATCGACTCCGCAACGCCCGGTCTTTGCCGGGTGAGTGAGCTACCAGGAGAACCACATGGCCTATACCCTCCCCAAGCTGTCCTACGCCTACGACGCGCTCGAGCCGCATATCGACGCAGCGACGATGGAAATCCACCACACCAAGCATCACCAGACGTACATCAACAACGTCAACGCCGCGCTGGAAGGCACCGAGTTCGCCGACCTGCCGGTGGAAGAACTGGTCAAGAAGACCAAGTCGCTGCCGGAAAATCTGCAGGGCGTCGTGCGCAACAACGGCGGCGGCCATGCCAATCACACCCTGTTCTGGACCGTGATGTCGCCCAACGGCGGCGGCGCGCCGGTCGGTGATGTCGCCAAGGCGATCGATTCGCAGCTGGGCGGCCTGGAAAAGTTCAAGGAAGCCTTCACCAAGGCGGCCCTGACCCGTTTCGGCAGCGGCTGGGCCTGGCTGAGCGTCACCCCGGACAAGAAGGTCGTGGTGGAAAGCAGCGCCAACCAGGACAGCCCGCTGATGGACGGCAACACGCCGATCCTGGCCCTGGACGTGTGGGAACATGCGTACTACCTGAAGTACCAGAACCGTCGCCCGGAATACATCGGCGCGTTCTTCAACGTCGTCGACTGGAATGAAGTCGAGCGTCGTTACCAGGAAGCCATTGCCTGATCGGCACGGTCACCTGAAACGCGAACGGCCAGGCAGCGATGCCTGGCCGTTTTTCGTTGCGCCGCCCGCAGCGCTGCGACGTCAGGGCGCGCTGGTGCTTTCCGGCGTCTGCAGGCGCAGGGTCGCCATGGTTCCCAGGCGCATCGCGGTGGGGTCACTCTCGCTGGCCGGCAGCTTGATGCTGTCCTGGCGGATGCCGCCGAAGTACTTCACCTGGAACAGCACGTCCAGGCCGTGCCCACGCGCTGCGCCGGCCAGTGAGGGCGGGTCCACGCGTTCGCCGGGGTTCTTGCGGGCTGGCTGGAAGCCCGGCGTGCTGCCCACCAGTTCGGTGATCTCCGCGGAGAAATCGCCGGCGATCAGCGAGGGCAGGCCCTCGGCGGTCGCGCCGATCCAGGTCATCAGGTCGCTGGTCTGGTGCCGGCGGATCTGCGCGTCATCCGGCTCCGGCCGCAGCCGGGCCACGTAGATGTTGATCAGCTCTTCGCGCAGCTTGATCCGTACCATGCCGGCCGCGCTGAACTGCCCGGGCGGATGCAGCAGGGTGACGGCGTCATCGGTGACCGGCAACCGGGTCAGCATCGCGCTGCCATGGCGCAACGGCTGGCTGGGCGGATCGGCGGTGACGAAATCGCAGCTGTAGCGCAGCCGGCTGGCGAGCCAGCAGGCCGGATTGCGCCCCTGGGTCTGCAGCACGCGCTGCACCGCGATCACGTCCGGCTGCATGGATTCGAGCAGCTGCAGCACCTGGTCCCGCCGTTGCTGCCACTGCGCATCGTCCTGGGTCGGCAGTTCCAGCGTGGCGATCTTCAGCGAGGGCAGGGCCTCCTCGGCCTGGCGCGCATGCGCGCCTGCGGCGGGGGCCGCCAGCAACAGCAGCAGGATCCAGCCGGTCCAACGTCGGGTCTGACCCTTGATGTGCGTGCGCATAACGATAAGTTTACGCTTCCCCCGTCGACGATCCGTGACATGGGCGCCATCCCGCGCGGTCGTTTCGGGCCCGCCTGCCATGTCCGGCGCCGCCTGTCATGCAGCTGTGCAGCGTGCGCTGGGGTAGGGGGTTCCGGTAATCTTGGTCCTTTCGTGTTCGCAGGACAGCCCCACAGGATGAGCAATATCGCAGCCGCCAGCGCAGGCAAAGGCAAGATGCCGCGCCAGATTCCCTACATCATCGGCAATGAGGCCTGCGAACGCTTCAGCTTCTATGGGATGCGCAACATCCTGGTGCAGTTCCTGATCACCTCGCTGCTGCTGCAGGAGATCACCGCCGATGGCCGCGCCGGTGAGGCGAAGGACATCATGCACAGCTTCATGATCGGCGTGTATTTCTTCCCGCTGCTCGGTGGCTGGCTGGCCGACAAATTCTTTGGCAAGTACCACACCATCCTGTGGTTCAGCCTGATCTATTGCGCCGGTCACGCCTGTCTGGCCATCTTCGAGGACAGCCGCCAGGGCTTCTTCGTCGGCCTGGGCCTGATCGCGCTGGGCGCGGGCGGCATCAAGCCGCTGGTGGCCTCGTTCATGGGCGACCAGTTCGACCAGAGCAACAAGCATCTGGCCAAGGTCGTGTTCGACGCCTTCTACTGGATCATCAACTTCGGCTCGCTGTTCGCCTCGCTGCTGATCCCGCTGGCGCTGAAGAACCTGGGCCCATCGTGGGCCTTCGGCATCCCGGGCATTCTGATGTTCGTGGCCACCTTCGTGTTCTGGATGGGCCGCAAGCGCTATGTGCTTGTGCCGCTGCCGCCGAAGGACCCGCATTCGTTCGGCAACGTGGTGCGCACCGCGCTGTCGGCACAGGTGCCGGGCAAGGGCCGTCCGGGGCGTACCCTGGCCATTCTCGGCGCGGTGCTGGCGGTGGCCTCGATGGGGCTGGTGGGCAGCCTGGGCATCGTGATCTGCCTGTGCATCGCGCTGGTCCTGCTGCTGGCCGGTATCGGTGGCGGTACCTGGATCCAGCTGGACCGCGCCCGTGCGGTGCATCCGGCCGAAGCGGTCGAGGGCGTGCGCTCGGTGCTGCGCGTGCTGGTGATTTTCGCCCTGACCACGCCGTTCTTCTCGCTGTTTGACCAGAAGGCCTCGACCTGGGTGCTGCAGGGCCAGCAGATGGCCATGCCGAGCTGGTTCACTGCGTCGCAGATGCAGGCGCTGAACCCGCTGCTGGTGATGATCCTGATCCCGTTCAACAACCTGGTGCTGTACCCGATGCTGCGCCGCTTCGGCTTCGAGCCGACCGCGCTGCGCCGGATGACCGCCGGTATCGCCTTCAGCGGCCTGGCCTGGATCGTGGTCGGTGGCATCCAGGTGATGATGGATGGCGGCAACGTGATGTCCATCTTCTGGCAGATGCTGCCCTACGCGCTGCTCACCTTCGGTGAGGTGCTGGTATCGGCCACCGGCCTGGAGTTCGCCTACAGCCAGGCGCCGCAGGCCATGAAGGGCGTGGTGATGAGCTTCTGGAACCTGACCACCACCATCGGCAACCTGTGGGTGCTGCTGTCCAACGCGGCGGTGCGCAACGATACGGTGACCCACCAGATCGCCAGTACCGGCTTGAGCGAGGCGGCGTTCCTGATGTTCTTCTTCGCCGGCTTTGCGTTCCTGGCGGCGTTGGCCTTCGGTTGGTATGCCAAGCGCTATCGTATGGTCGACAACTACCGCACCGCCTGAGCCTGACATGACCCCAGTCAACCTGCTGCTGATCGCCATTACCGTCATCGTGTCGTGGATGGCGTTCAAGAACCGTGCGCTCGCCGACCGCCTGATCCTGTGGCCGCCGGCGGTGGACCGCAACCGTCAGTACGATCGCCTGATCACGTACGGGTTCATCCACGCCGATCTGTCGCACCTGGCGTTCAACATGATCACGCTGTTCTTCTTCGGCGGCTTCATCGAACAGGTGATGCTGCAGCTGAGCGGCAGCTACCTGACGTATCCGGCGTTCTACCTGGGTGCGTTGCTGGTGTCGATCCTGCCGAGCTATCTGAAGAACCAGAAGAACCCCAACTACCTCAGCCTGGGCGCATCGGGCGCGGTATCGGCGGTGCTGTTCGCCTTCATCCTGATCAAGCCGTGGTCGATCATCCTGGTGCTGTTCATTCCGGCGCCGGCGATCATCTATGCCGTGTTCTATGTCGGCTACAGCATCTGGATGGACCGCCGCGGCGGCGATCGCATCAACCACAGCGCGCATCTGGCCGGTGCGGCCTTCGGTGTGCTGTTCATGCTGGCCATGCAGCCGAGCATCTTCAGCCACTTCCTGCGTGAGCTGAGCAACCCGACCTTCCGCCTCGGCGGTTGAGTCGGGGCGTACCGACCAACGGTCGGTACCTACGATGAGGTATCTGGCGCGGGGTGGGGCGTACCGACCAACGGTCGGTACCTACGATGAGGTATCTGGCGCGGGGTGGGGCGTACCGACCAACGGTCGGTACCTACGATGAGGTATCTGGCCGGGGTGGGGCGTACCGACCAACGGTCGGTACCTACGAGGACGTATCTGGCCGGGGTAGCTCACGACCGTTGGTCGTGAGCCCGGCAACCGTCAGGCGGCCTTCTTGCCGTCTACGCCATACGTGCTGAGCAGGCGGGCATAGACCTCGTTGTCGATCTGGGCGAATTCCCAGCCTTGGGTCTGGCCATTCACGGCCAACTGGAACAAGCCCTCCAGCAGGGATGTGTCGGCGTCGCCGTGGGGGGCGGGGGCAGGTGCAGTGTTGTCCATGCGGACCTCCGGAAAGCGGGTGCGTACAGGCAGGTCTTCGCAAAAGCCATGCCAGCTTTCACGCCCTGTCCGACTCCGGTATCGGCCTGCAGGCGCCGGGCTTTAGGGCGGGATGTGACGCAGCACGTCGCTGCTTGCCCCTGTTCAGGCTTCACGCGATCATGGCGGCCGGCTGCGCACTATCGCTGCAGTCGCCGCAGGAGACACCGCTCATGGCTTCGGTCACGCCGCCCGGACTGGCTTACGAGGTGGAGCACGATCTGGCCAATCACCGCTTCCAGGCCCGGGTCAAAGGGCATCTGGCGCTGCTGGATTACCAGATCAAGCGCAAGCGGATGATCATCACCCATACCGAGGTGCCGGAGCCGATCGCCGGCCGTGGCGTGGCGGGTGAGTTGACCAAGGTGGCGCTGCGCTATGCGCGCGAACAGAAATTCAAGGTGGTGCCGGCCTGCGCTTACGCCGAGGCGTTCCTGCAGCGGCACGAGGAGTACGACGACCTGCTGGTCCGATGACGACAGCGGGTCATGCTTCAGGGATGGCCGATCATGATGGTGGGTTACAACAAGGGGATTTCAGGATGAACATCGCAGGAAACCGTCGCGCGCTGCGCGCCAGCGCGTTGGCCATGGCCATGGGCGTGGTGGTGCTGGCAGGCTGCAACAAGCACGACGGCGACACACAAGCACCGGCGGCGCCGGTCGACACGGCCGCCGAAGCCGTCGCGCCCGCGGTGGCTCCAGACGCACCGGTCGAGCTGCGCGATGTGATCGAGACCTCGCCGCAGGCCGTGGTCGGGATCACCTACCCGCCGGACATCGCCCGGTATCCGGGCTTGGCCAAGGCGCTGGGTGGCTATGCCGACAGTGCGCGGGCAGAGCTGCAGCAGGCGCTGGACGGGCTGGGCAACGACAAGCCGACCATGCCCTACGAGCTTTCGCTGACCTTCGAGAAGGTGCTGGAAACGCCGCAGCTGGTGGTGGTGACCGCCGATGGCAGCCGCTATACCGGCGGCGCCCACGGTGAGCCGCTGGTGGCGCGCTTTGTGTGGCTGCCGGAGCAGCAGCAGATGCTGACCGCCGACAAGCTGGTGGCCGATGCCAAGGGCTGGAAGGCGATCAGCGATTACGTGGCCGACCAGCTGCGCGAGCGCGTGGCGACCCGGTTGAGCGGCGATGAAATGGAACCGGCGCAGATGCAGGAATCGCTGCGCAATGCCAGCCGGATGATCGCCGACGGCACCGGGCCAAGTGCCGACAACTTCAGCCAGTTCCAGCCGCTGACCGGTTCCGACGGGCGCATCTCTGCGATACGCTTCGTGTTCCCGCCCTACCAGGTAGGGCCCTACTCGGACGGCACGCAGACCGTGGACGTCCCGGCCGCCGTGCTGGTGCCGCACGTGGGGCAGGATGTCGCGGGGTTGTTCGCCCGGGGCTGATCGACGGAGGCGACGTGGACGCTGGGCTGCAACGACGGGTCACAGAGTTGCTGCATGAGGCGGGGGTCACCGTTGACGGTGACCAGCCGCAGGACATCACGGTGCACGACCCGCGCTTCTACGCGCGGGTCATGGCCCAGGGCTCGCTCGGCCTGGGCGAGAGTTACATGGACGGCCAGTGGGACGCCGCCTCGCTGGACGGCTTCCTGTATCACCTGATGCAGGCTCATCTGGACGAGCGCGTGCACAGCTGGCGCGAAGTGGCCGATGGACTCAAGGCGCGCCTGTTCAACCTGCAGGCGGGCAGTGGCAGCTTCGAAGTCGGCAAGCGCCACTATGACCTCGGCAACGACCTGTATGAGGCCATGCTCGGCCAGCGCCTGGTCTACAGCTGCGGTTACTGGCGCGACGCGCAGGACCTGGACGGGGCGCAGGAGGCGAAGCTCGACCTGATCTGCCGCAAACTGGGATTGCGCCCCGGCCAGCACGTGCTGGATATCGGCTGTGGCTGGGGCGAAGCGTTGAAGTTCGCCGCCGAACGCTATGGCGTCTCCGGCGTGGGCATCACCATTTCGCAGGAGCAGGCCGAGTACGCGCGCCAGCTGTGTGCCGGTCTGCCGATCGAAATCCGCCTGCAGGACTACCACGACCTCAACGAGACCTTCGACGCGATCTTCTCGGTGGGCATGTTCGAGCACGTGGGCGACAAGAACTATCGCGGGTACTTTGAGGTGGCGCGGCGCTGCCTGCATCCGCACGGGTTGTTCCTGCTGCACAGCATCGGCGGCAACCTGTCGCGCCACCGCACCGATCCCTGGATTGCGCGCTATATCTTCCCCAATTCGATGCTGCCCTCGGCCGCCCAGCTCACCGCCGCGTTTGAAGGGCTGTTCGTGCTGGAGGACTGGCACAACTTCGGCACTGATTACGACCGGACGCTGCAGGCGTGGCGGTTGAACGTGGAAAACGCGTGGCCGCAGCTGGATCCGCAGCGTTACGACGAACGCTTCAAGCGCATGTGGCGTTTCTACCTGGCCGCCTCGATGGCCAGCTTCCGTTGCCGGCATGCGCAGCTGTGGCAGCTGGTGCTGTCGCCGCATGGGGTGCCGGGTGGGTATGTGGCGCCGCGCTGACGGGATCGGCATGGATACCGCGTGTCGCCCCTCGAGGCGTTATTACGGGATTGCATTCGTTCAGTTTCGATAGGCTGAAAGAATCACGATGTGTCGCGGTTGGGTCGTTCAATGCCTCGCGGGCACGCTGCGCTGCGGGGCCGGACGATACGTGACTCGGTGCGCAGTTTTTCGCCGCCGCCGCATGCCAATTTGGCGCGGTCGTTGCGCGCCGTGGGCTCTCGGCTGCGGTTCGCGATGGCATCCGTCCCCAACAAGAAGTTGATCAACAGATGACGAGCAACAAGAAAACCCATTTCGCCAGCGCCATCGCGGTGCTGTTCGCCTGCACCCTGGCCAGCCAGGCGTCGGCCGCGCGCAAGGCCTACGACGTGGAAGAAGTGGCGTGCACTGATCCGTCCGACATGGTGTGCCTGTCCTGGAACCTGCAGACGGCGCCGGGCGGCTCACGCACGGCGGGCATGACTGTAACGCTGATGGCAGGTGAGACGATCTCCGGTGTGATCAAGCCGAGGGCGAACCGTTACACCACCACCATGCTGCGCACCAATCCAGATCTGGACATGTACATCGGCATGGGCTTCGAGCCGACCGAGCAGGCGTACACCTGCAAGGTAACCGAGACCGAAAACTGCCGGATGAGCGGCTCCAACTTGCCGGCGTTCCACTTCAAGGTGAAGGCGAAGGTTGACCAGGCAGGATCGCCGCTGGGTTACGTCTATACCACCGCCTCGAACTAAGCGCGGTTGCGGCTGCCGGCACAGCGCTGGCAGCCGCGTTGATCCCGCCCGGCATCGCCGGTCGGGTGTGTTTCCCGTTAGCATTGCGCCGCATGCATGACGCCGTTTCTTCCGTCGTAGTCCACGCGTTGCTGAGCGCCCGCAGCGAGGTGGAGGCCGCGTTCGCCGGTACGCGTGATGCGGACGCTGCACTTGCAACGGCCACGGCCACGCTGGAGGCCGCGTTGTCGGCACACAGCGAAGATCCGCTGCTCCTGACCGGGCTCGGCGCCGTTGCCTGTGACCGCGCGCAGTACGCCCGTGCGCGTGAGGTGTTGCAGCGGGCGTTGGCGCTGGGGAGCGACGATCGGCATGCGGCATTCAACCTTGGCGTGGCGTTGCTCAATACCGGGCGCACGGCGCAGGCGAGGGCGGCGTTCGAACAGGCGCGCACGATGGCTGCCTCACCGTTCACCTGGGAAGCCTGGTTCGACCCGCAGGCGCATTGAGGGTCGCACCAACCAACGGTTGGTACCTACGGTCACGTCCGTATCGCCATGGGTAGAAGAACCAAAAAAAACGCCCGGCAGTGCCGGGCGTTTTTTGTACTGCACGTCGTTGCAGCGGACGCTTACTTCTTGCTGTCACCCGAGGTCAGGCCGCGCTTTTCGAGCAGCGGCTCGATCTGCGGGGCGTGGCCGGCGAAGTTCTGGAACAGCTCCATCGCATCGACGCTGCCGCCCTTGGAGAGCAGGGTCTGGCGGAAGTGGTCACCGTTCTTGCGGCTCAGGCCGCCGTTCTCGCGGAACCACTTCTGGGTGTTGGCATCCAACACTTCGGACCAGATGTAGGCGTAGTAGCCGGCCGAGTAGCCGCCCATGATGTGGCTGAAGTACGGGGTCTTGTAACGCGGCGGGACCGGCGCGTAGAAGATGCCGTCCTTGGCCAGGGCATCGGCTTCGAACTTCATGACGTCCTTGGCAGCCGGCACCTGGTCCGGGCCGATCTGGTGCCAGCGCTGATCGAGCATGGCCGCACCGAGGTACTCGGTGGTGGCGAAGCCCTGGTTGAACTTGGCGGCAGCGACGACCTTGTCGAGCAGGGCCTGCGGCATGGCCGTGCCGTTCTGGTAGTGCTTGGCGTAGTTCTTCAGGATGACCGGATCATCGGCCCACATCTCGTTGACCTGCGAGGGGAACTCGACGAAGTCGCGCGGCACCGAGGTGCCCGAGAAGTAGGGGTACTTCACGTTCGAGAACATGCCGTGCAGGGCATGGCCGAATTCATGGAAGGTGGTGGTCACTTCATCCCAGGTCAGCAGGGTCGGCTTGCCGGCCGGCGGCTTGGGGATGTTGAGATGGTTGGCGACCACCGGCTTGAAGCCGGTCAGTTCGGACTGCGAGACGTACGAGTTCATCCACGCACCGCCGCGCTTGGAGGCGCGTGCGTACGGGTCGAAGATGAAGATCGCCAGCTGGCTGCCGTCGGCATCGAACACGTCATAGACGGTGACGTCTTCGTGGTAGACCGGCAGGTCGGTGCGCTGCTTGAAGGTCAGGCCGAATTCAAGCTGGGCGGCGTGGAAGACGCCGTTTTCGAGCACGTTCTTCATTTCGAAGTACGGCTTGAGCTGGGATTCGTCGAAGTTGTACTTGGCCTGGCGGACCTTCTCGCTGTAGAACGCCCAGTCCCAGGCTTCCAGCTTGAAGGTGGGCTTGCCGGCGGCCTTCTGCTCCTTGTCGATCATCGCCTGCAGGTCGGCGGCTTCGCGCTTGGCGTTGGCGACGGCGGCCGGGGCGAGCTGGCCGAGCATGGCGTTGACCGCTTCGGGGGTCTTGGCGGTCTGGTTGGTCAGGTTGTAGGCGGCGAAGTTCGCAAAGCCCATCAGCTTGGCCTTGTCGGCACGCAGCTGCATGATGCGCGAGACCAGGGCGGTGTTGTCGTACTCACCGCCGCGGCTGCCGCGGGTGATGGAGGCTTCGTAGATCTTCTGGCGCAGCGCGCGGTTGGCCAGGTTGGTCAGCGGCGGCTGGCCGGTGGTGTTGAGCAGGGTGATGACGTACTTGCCGTCCTGGCCACGGGCCTTGGCGGCTTCGGCAGCGGCGGAGATCTGCTCCTGCGAGAGGCCGGCCAGTTCCTTGACGTCATCGACGGTGATCGCCGAGGCGTTCACTTCGGCCAGCACGTTCTGGCTGAACTTGGTGCCCAGGTTGGCCAGTTCGGCGTTCATTTCCTTGAGCTTGGTCTTGTCGGCTTCGGACAGCTTGGCGCCGGCGCGGACGTAGCTCTCGTAGTACTTCTCGACCAGGCGCACGCCCTCGGCGTCGAGGCCGAGCTGGGCGCGGGTGTCGTACAGGGTCTGGATGCGGGCGAACAGCTTGCCGTTCAGCGCGATCGCGTCGCTGTGCGCGGCGAAGCGGGCGGAGTAATCGGCCTGCAGCTTCTTGCGTGCGTCGTTGGTGTCGGCACCGACCAGGCTGAAGAAGACGGTGGTGGCGCGGTCCAGGGTCTCACCGCTCTTTTCCAGGGCGATGAGGGTGTTGTCGAAGGTCGGCTTGGCCTTGTTGTTGGCGATCGCCTCGACTTCCTTCAGCTGCTGGGCCATGCCGGCGTCGAAGGCGGGCGCGAAGTCGCTGTCCTTGATCTTGTCGAACTGCGGGAAGTGCAGCGGCAGCGGGCTGTCGGCGAAGAACGGGTTGGCCTGCTGGGCGCTGGTCGCGGCCGGGGTGGCGGCGGTGGCCGAATAGGCGGGCAGGGCAAGGCCGAGGGTCACGGCGACGGCGAGGGCAAGACGGGTGGTCAAGGGGAATTCTCCGGTCAGACAAGTCTTTGAGGGTAACCCGAGCCGTTGCGGAGGGGCTTGTGTCGAAAGGCATGTTTTGGCCGGACCACGGCCGGGGCATGGCGAAAGCAACTGCGGCGCCGGACAGTTGATTGGCGCCTTAAAAAGCGGCGTGTGGCCAGATTGGGAGCAGTAGTGCCGGCCGCTGGCCGGCTCCCCAGCCGTGCATGACGAGTCCAGCAGGCAAGCTAAGATGAGGTCTTTCCACCGGAATCCCCTGCCATGACCACTGCCTTCGATTTCCCGTTCGTGGACCTGTCCGGCCAGCCGCAGGCGTTGGCGCAGTACCGGGGCAAGGTGTTGCTGCTGGTCAATGTGGCCAGCAAGTGCGGCTTTACGCCGCAGTACGAGGGGCTGGAGGCGCTGTGGCGGGAGTTCGGGCCACGGGGGCTGGTGGTGGTCGGGTTTCCCTGCGATCAGTTCGGGCACCAGGAGCCGGGCGATGCGGCGCAGATCGGGGAATTCTGCTCGCTGACCTACGGGGTCAGTTTCCCGATGTCGGACAAGGTCGAGGTCAACGGCGCCGGCGCTGATCCGCTGTGGCAGTGGCTCAAGGCCGAGAAGGCCGGGGTATTGGGCACGCGCGGGATCAAGTGGAACTTCAGCAAGTTCCTGGTCGGGCGCGATGGGCAGGTGCTGGCGCGGTATGCGCCGACTGACAAGCCCGAGTCGCTGCGCGGCGACATCGAGGCGGCGCTGGCGTAACGCCGGGCTCTGCCCGGCTCCGTGATCCCGGTAGTGCCGGCCGCTGGCCGGCTCCTCGCATCACCGGTTCGCCCAACGTTCCAGCCACGCATGGCGTGGCTCTACCGGCTCGCATCATCGGATCGCCGACGTTCCAGCCACGCATGGCGTGGCTCTACCGGCTCGCATCATCGGATCGCCGACGTTCCAGCCACGCATGGCGTGGCT
This sequence comes from Stenotrophomonas sp. TWI809, assembly GCF_039673205.1. Classification (NCBI taxonomy): domain Bacteria; kingdom Pseudomonadati; phylum Pseudomonadota; class Gammaproteobacteria; order Lysobacterales; family Lysobacteraceae; genus Stenotrophomonas; species Stenotrophomonas sp. TWI809. The sequence goes on from NZ_JBDJLE010000028.1 coordinate 16,884, forward strand.
CTACACCGCGGCGGTGGAATCAGCCGCCTGCTTTCCGGTTGCGCACGTCTTCGGGCAGGAGGGCGAGGATGTCGTCGACGATTTTCGGCAGGCTCTGCTCGGAGTAGCCGCGATGCACGCCGGCGATGCTGCCGTCGTGGCCGATGATGAACATGTGCGGGATGGTCTGGATGCCGTACTGGTCGCTGACCTCGCCCTTGGCGTCGTGGATGTAGTCCAGTGGCGGGGCGTTGCGGCTGCGGGCGATGGCGGCGAAATCGGCGCGCGGTTCCTTCAGGTTCACCGCGTAGACCTGCAGCGCGTCATGCCCGATGACCTTCTGCAGCTGGCCCAGGATCGGCAGTTCCTTGCGGCACGGGCCGCACCACGAGGCCCAGAACGTGACGATGACGACCTTGCCGCGCTGGCTGGCCAGGTCCACCACATTGCCCCGGCGGTCCTTGCCCAGGATCTGCGGCGGGATATCGCCGGCTTTCGGTGAGGGCGTTGCGGGCGCGGCGGCGCTGGCAGCCAGGCTCATGGCGAGCAGCAGGCAGGCGAGGGCGGGGCGGATCTTCCTGATCATCGGTACGGCTCCAGGTCAGACCCGGCCGTTGCCGGGCTGACGCGGAATATAGCCCAACGTGCATGCGATCGTTGCCGCGGGAGCCGACCAACGGTCGGCTCTACCCGGCAGGGCTGCGGTTGGCGTATCAGCCCCGTAGAGCCGGGCGCTGCCCGGCTGGCGCGCAGGTTCGTCGATCAGCCGGGCGGAGCCCGGCGCCGCGATTACTTTTCGACGAACGCGCGCTCGAAGACGTAGTGGCCCGGGGTGCCGATGCGCGGCGAGGTCTGGAAGCCGCGGCTGTCCAGCACGGTGCGCAGGTCGGCCAGCATCTGCGGGCTGCCGCAGATCATGGCGCGGTCGTTTTCCGGATCCAGCGGCGGCAGGCCGAGGGTCTTCTGCATCTCGCCGCTTTCCATCAGCGAGGTCAGGCGGCCCTGGTTGGGGAACGCCTCACGGGTGACGGCCGGGTAGTACAGCAGCTTGTCGCCGATCATCTCGCCGAGGAATTCGTGCTCGCGCAGTTCCTTCTCGAACAGGTCGCGGTAGGCCAAGTCTTTTTCGTAGCGCACGCCGTGGGTGAGGATCACCTTGTCGAAGCGCTCGTAGGTTTCCGGGTCCTTGATCACCGACAGCCACGGCGCCAGGCCGGTGCCGGTGCCGAGCAGGTACAGGTGCTTGCCCGGGTGCAGGTCGCTGATCAGCAGGGTGCCGGTAGGCTTCTTGCCGACCAGCACCTTGTCGCCCGGCTTGATGTGCTGCAGGCGCGAGGTCAGCGGGCCGTCCTGGACCTTGATGCTGAAGAACTCCAGGTTTTCTTCCCAGTTGGCACTGGCGATGGAGTACGCGCGCAGCAGCGGGCGCGCCTCGGTTTCCAGGCCGATCATCACGAACTGGCCGTTCTCGAAGCGGAAGCCGCTGTCGCGGGTCGTGGTGAAGCTGAAGTAGGCGTCGGTCCAGTGACGGACCTCAAGCACCGTTTCGGCGCCAAAAGCGGAAGACATGGGGGTGGGGTTCTGGTCGGTTTCGTCGGGTCTAGTTTATCTCAAATGAGATAAATTCTCATTGACTGGCCGGACAGGCCTGTCGCGTCTGGGTTTCAGCGGTACCCGGCGGCCTGCAGCTCGAACAGTTCGGCATACCGTCCGCCCTGGGTCATCAGTTCGGCATGGGTGCCGCTGGCCTCGATCCGGCCGCCGGCCAGCACCAGGATGCGGTCGGCCATGCGCACCGAGGAGAACCGGTGCGAGATCAGCACCGCGGTGCGGTTGTCGGACAGTTCCTTGAAGCGCTGGAACACCTCGAACTCGCTGCGCGCATCCAGCGCCGCGGTCGGTTCATCCAGGATCATGACCTGTGCATCGCGCATGTAGGCACGCGCGATCGCGATCTTCTGCCACTGACCGCCGGACAGGTCCACGCCCATCTTGAAGCGGCGGCCGATGAGCTGGTCGTAGCCGCCGGGCAGGCCGGCGATCACTTCATCGGCCATGCCGCGGCGCGCGGCATCGCGGATGCGGGCGTCGTCGGTCATCGCCTCGACCAGGCCGACGCCGATGTTCTCGCCGGCGCTGAGGTTGTAGCGCACGAAGTCCTGGAAGATCACGCCCATGTTGGCGCGCAGGTCGTCCAGGTCGTAATCGCGCAGGTCGCGGCCATCAAGCAGGATGCGGCCTTCGTCGGGGTCGTACAGGCGGGCCAGCAGCTTGACCAGGGTGGTCTTGCCGGCACCGTTCTCGCCGACCAGCGCCAGCACTTCGCCGGCACGCAGGTCGAAATCCAGATGGCGTACCGCCCAGCTTTCGGCGTCGGGGTAGCGGAATCCGACATTCTCGAACACGAAGCCCTGGGTGATCGGCTGCGGGATGGCGACCGCGTCCGGGCGCGAATGGATCTCCGGTTCGATCTGGAAGAACGAGAACAGATCGTCCAGGTACAGCGCTTGCCCGGCGACCTGCGAAAAGCCGATCAGCAGCCCTTCGAGCAGCTGGCGCAGGCGCAGGAAACTGCCGGCCAGGAAGGTGAGGTCGCCGATCGAGAAATCGCCGCGTACCGTGCGCCAGGCGATGTAGGCATACGCCGCGTAGTACCCGAGCGTCCCCAGCGCGGCGAGCAGCGTGCCCCAGATCGCGCGCTTGCGCGCGAGGGCGCGGTTGGCCAGGTAGAACTTCTCGGCCAGCCGTTTGTAGCGGTCGATCAGGAAGCGATGGAGGTTGAAGATTTTCACCTCCTTGGCGGTTTCCACGCTGGCCCCGATCTGGCGCAGGTACTCCAGCTGCCGACGCTCGGGCGTCCACTGGAAATTGAGGCTGTAGCCGGCGGCGTTGAAATGCGATTCGCCGATGAACGCCGGGATCAGCGCCACCGCGAGCAGCAGGATCAACCACGGCGCGTACACGATCAGGCCGACCGCAAGGCTGGCCACGGTGATGCTGTCCTGCACCTGGCCGAACAGCTGGCTCATCAGGTTCATCCGGCCCATGGTCTGGCGCCGTGCGCGGTCCAGCTTGTCCTGCAGGTCGGGGTCTTCGAAATCTTCCAGGTCCAGCTCGGCGGCGTGTTCCATCAGGCGCACGCTGGTGACGTTGGTGAACAGCTCTGACAACAACGTATCGGCGTAGCTGACCATGCGGCCGAGCAGGTCCGAGGCCATGGCCAAGCCGAACTCGAGTGCGAGCAACCCGAGCAGCGGGTTCAGCAGCCCGCTGGAGAGCGCCTCGCCGAACGGCGGGAAGCCCGCATCGTGCTGGCTGAGCAGTACCGCCGCATCGATGATCAGCTTGCCGACATACAGCATCGCCACCGGCAGCAACGCACGGATCACACGCAGCCCGAGGCTGGCCAGGGTCAGCCCGGGGCTGGTCTGCCAGACCTGGCGCAGGAACGGGGGCAGGTTGCGCATCGCATTGACGCGCTCGCGCAGGCTGGGATTCTTCTGGCCGGGTGCACCGGCAGCGGGGGAGGCGGGCATGGGCGGTATTGTGCGCGCCGTGACCGTGGTTGATGCATGAATTCAGTGCACGCGGACCGCAGCCCGGTAGTGCCGGCCGTTGGCCGGCGCCAGGTTGCATCCCGCCACCTGCGGAGCCGGCCAGCGGCCGGCACTACCCGTTCCTTATGGCAGCGGCGGCAGCAGGCCGGCGCCGAGGCGGTTCCAGGCGTTGATCACCGCGATGCCCATGCTCAGATCGCTGATGCCCTTCTCATCGAAATGCAGGGCCAGTGCGTCGTAGGCCGCATCGGACGGCGCTGCGCTGCTCAGCCGGGTCAGCGCTTCGGCCCAGCCCAGCGCGGCACGCTCGCGCGCATCGAAGAAGCGGCTCTCGTGCCAGGCCGGCAGCGTATCGAGCTTGCGCGGTTCGATCCCCCCCTTGCGCAGGGTGGTGCCGTGCATGTCCATGCAGTAGCCACAGCCATTGATCTGCGAGACCCGCATGAACACCAGCTCCATCAATACAGGATCGATGGAGCTGTCGTGGACGGCCTTGCTGGTGGCCAGCAGGCCCTTGAAGGCCTCAGCGGCCAGACGGGTGTAGGGAACGCGGGGCGAAGCGGACATGTGGGTACTCCATGACGGCCGCAATGGCCGTCTTCATCAGGAGGACGCGCCAGCCTCGCGCGCTGTGACAAGCGCGGTGAGTTTTTCCGGATTGAGCACGCTGAGCACGCGCACGATGCGCTCCCCATCGACCGTGATCATCGTGACCGAGTGCAACTGGTCCCCGGCAAAACGCAGGATCGCCGGCTCGCCGTTGACCTGGCCGAGCTGGGCGGGATGCTGGCCATTGCGACGGGCGATCGCCCAGTACAGCTGCGCGATGCGCTCAGCGCCCAGCAGGGGGCGGATCGCCGCGGTCACGCGACCGCCGCCATCGGAGATCATCTCGGCGTTGGCGTCGAGCAGCGAGCGGATCGCCGTCAGGTCGCCCTGCTGCGAGGCGTCCATGAAGCGTGCCAGCAGGTCGCGGTGCTGCGCGGGCGAGACCGCGAAGCGTGGGGCGCCGGTCTGCAGCCGCTGCCGCGCCCGGTGCACCAGTTGCCGGCAGTTGGCGGGGGAGTGCTCCAGCAGCGGGGCGATGTCCGGGTAGTCGTAGTCGAACACGTCCTTGAGCAGGAAGGCAGCACGCTCGTCCGGCGTGAGCTGCTCCAGCAGCGCCAGGAACGCCACGGAAACCTCGTCGGCCAGCGCGTGGCGCTGGGCCGGGTCCTGCAGCGGATCCGGGTCCAGGGTGATCTCCAGCGGCTCGGGCAGCCACGGCCCCACGTAGTCCAGGCGCGCGCTGCGCCGGGCGCGCAGCCGGTCCAGCCCGAGCCGGGTGGTGGCGGTGACCAGCCAACCCTCCGGATCGCGGATCACGGCGGTGTCGGTGCCCTGCCAGCGCAGCCAGGCGTCCTGGACGGTGTCCTCGGCGTCGCTGCGGCTGCCCAGCAGGCGGTAGGCCAGGGCGAACAGGCGGGGGCGGTGGGTCTGGAAGGTATCGGTCGGGGTCATGCCGGGAGGACGCGGCCGGGCAGACCGCTGTGACAAGGCTGGGCAGCCACTGTGCACCAAACCGGGCCACCGCGAGCGATTCTCAACGCCGAGGGGCGGTCCTTGTTAAAATCGGCGGTTCAACCCCCGCCAGCCTCCAGCAAGCGAGCAAGTCGTGACATCGATCAAGCAGGAAGACCTCATCCAGTCCATCGCCGACGCGCTGCAGTACATTTCGTACTACCACCCGGTCGATTACATCAAGAGCCTCAACGCTGCCTACGAGCGCGAAGAGTCGCCGGCCGCGAAGGAGGCGATGGCCCAGATCCTGATCAACTCGCGCATGTGTGCCGAAGGCCACCGGCCGATCTGCCAGGACACCGGCATCGTCACCGTGTTCCTGGAAATCGGCATGAACGTGCGCTGGGACGACGCCACGATGGGCGTGGAGGACATGGCCAACGAAGGCGTGCGCCGCGCCTACAACTATCCGGACAACAAGCTGCGCGCCTCGGTGCTGGCCGATCCGGCCGGCAAGCGCATCAACACCAAGGACAACACCCCGGGCGTGGTCAACGTCAAGGTGGTGCCGGGTGACACCGTCGAGGTGATCGTCGCGGCCAAGGGCGGCGGTTCGGAAGCCAAGTCCAAGTTCGCCATGCTCAACCCGTCCGACTCGATCGTGGACTGGGTGCTCAAGACCGTGCCGACCATGGGCGCCGGCTGGTGTCCGCCGGGCATGCTCGGCATCGGCATCGGCGGCACCGCCGAGAAGGCGATGCTGCTGGCCAAGGAGTCGCTGATGGAGCCGATCGACATCAACGAGCTCAAGGCCCGTGGCGCCTCCAACCGTGCCGAAGAACTGCGCCTGGAACTGTTCGACAAGGTCAACGCGCTGGGCATCGGCGCGCAGGGCCTGGGCGGCCTGACCACCGTGCTGGACATCAAGGTCAAGGACTTCCCGACCCACGCGGCCAACCTGCCGGTGGCGATGATCCCGAACTGCGCGGCCACCCGCCATGCGCATTTCACGCTGGATGGCAGCGGCCCGGTGATGCTCGATCCGCCGTCATTGGAAGACTGGCCGCAGATCACCTATGACGCCTCCAAGGGCACCCGGGTCGATCTGGACACGATCACTCCGGAAGACGTCGCCAGCTGGAAGCCCGGCCAGACCCTGCTGCTCAACGGCAAGCTGCTGACCGGCCGCGACGCCGCGCACAAGCGCATGGTGGAGATGCTGGACAAGGGCGAGCCGCTGCCGGTCGACCTCAAGGGCCGCTTCATCTACTACGTCGGCCCGGTCGATCCGGTGCGCGACGAAGTGGTGGGCCCGGCCGGCCCGACCACCGCGACCCGCATGGACAAGTTCACCCGCCAGGTGCTGGAACAGACCGGCCTGCTGGGCATGGTCGGCAAGGCCGAGCGCGGCCCGGCGGCGATCGAGGCGATCCGTGACAACAAGTCGGCCTACCTGATGGCGGTCGGCGGCTCGGCCTACCTGGTCTCCAAGGCGATCAAGGCGGCCAAGGTGGTCGGCTTCGCGGATCTGGGCATGGAAGCGATCTACGAGTTCACCGTGCAGGACATGCCGGTGACCGTGGCGGTGGATTCCACCGGCGAGTCCGTGCACCAGACCGGCCCGCGCGAGTGGCAGGCCCGCATCGGCAAGATTCCGGTCGTCGTCGCCTGAGGCTTCCCGTCGCGATAACGCTGCACACGAAAACGGCGCCCCAAGGGCGCCGTTTTTCGTGGCTGAGGCGGGCAGGCACCGACCGTTGGCCAGTGCTTCTCCTCAGCGGCGCGCGTCCACCAGCATGCGCACCGCCAGCGCGCCGAGCACCGTACCCATCAGGCCGCGCTGCACCGTCTGCCAGCGCGGGCGTCCGGCCAGGAAGGTGGCAATACTGCCGGCGGCCAGTACGATCAGTGCGTTGACACTGACGCTGGTCGCGATCTGCACCAGCCCGAGCACCACCGATTGCACCATCACGCTGCCATGCCCATGGGGCTGGATGAACTGCGGCAGCAGCGAGAGATACATCACGGCGATCTTCGGATTGAGCAGCGCGGTGAACAGCCCCATGCCGAACAATCTGCGCGGGCTGTCATGGTCCAGCGTGCGCAGCTGGAACGGCGAACGTCCGCCAGGGCGCAGCGCCTGCCAGGCCAGGTACAGCAGATACGCCGCGCCGGCGAAACGCAACACATCGTAGGCATGCGGCACTGCCATCAGCAGCGCGGTGATGCCCAGTGCCGCGCACACCAGGTACACCAGAAAACCCAGCGCGACACCGCCCAGCGAGATCAGCCCGGCGGTGCGTCCCTGGCAGATCGAGCGCGAGATCAGATAGATCATGTTCGGCCCGGGCGTCAGCACCATGCCCAGCGAAATCAGACCGAAGGCGAGCAGAGCGGACGAATCGGGCATGGGAGGATCCTGGACTGGCGGCGGGGCAGAAGACGCATTCTGCGAGCGTCCGCGGCGCAGTGTCAGAGACAGAACGCGTCCCCATCGCCCGTGCTCTGTACCCATGTGATGGCACGGAGCGCGAGCGCATACTGTGCGCCTCCCTCAAGAGGCCCTGAGCATGCGCACCACGTTGTATGGATCGCCGAGTACCGCCGCCCTGGTCGTCCATTGGCTGTTGCTGGAACTGCAGATCGAGCACGATCTGGTGCTGCTGGATTTCGACAAGCGCGAGCACAAGGATGCAGCGTATCTCGCCTTGAATCCGGCGGGCCTGGTGCCGACGCTGGTGCTGGACGGGCAGGTATTGACCGAAGCGGCAGCGATCGCGCTGCATCTGGCAGACCGCCATCCGGAAGCGGCCCTGCTGCCAGCCCCGGGGACTGCCGACCGTGCCGAGGCGTACCGCTGGATGTTCTGGTGCGCCAATACCGTGCAACCGGCGTATCGGGCGTGGTTCTACCCGCAGGAAATGGCGGGCCCCGAGCACGTGGACGCGACCCGCCAGCGGGCGCGCGAGCGGCTGGAAGGCGCGTGGCAGCATCTGGCCGAGCATCTGTCCACGCGCGGCCCGTATGTGCTGGGCGAGTCGTTGAGCGTGGTCGATTTCATGCTGGTGATGCTGATGCGCTGGTCGCGCAACATGCCCACGCCCAGTGACACCTGGCCGGCATTGAAGGCCTACGCCGATCGTCTGAAAGCACGGCCGGCGTTCGCCGAGGTCTACCGGCGCGAGGGCATCACCGACTGGCGTTGAAGGACGTCAGTCGATGTGCGCCTCGAAGATGCGACGCGCGCCGCAGCCGATGTAACGCAACAGGCGTCTGCGACCGCGCCGGGAACCCCGGCCTTAATTCGGAAAACAAGCAGTGCTACATTCCGGGCATGCACACATGCCGGCCACGGCCGGATGCTTTCCACACGGAGCACGACGATGCCGAGGATGCTTTCCGCCCTGCTGTTGATCCTGCTGGTCACCGCCTGCAGCAGTGATGGCGATTTCCACACCGCCCCGCCCAGCCTGCGCGAGGTCACCGCCGCCAACCAGTGCATGCAGCAGTGCCAACGCCAGTACGACAGTTGCATGACCAACCGTACGGGATTTGGCAGCGGCGACAGCTGTGGCGCCGGGGTGGCGACCCAGCGCGATGCGAAGTGCGACAAGATCGACAACCCGGACCTGCGTAAATCATGCCAGGCCAGCAGCGACTACTGCCGCAACCGGCTGCCGGCGCTGACCTGCGGGGAGGATATCAACCGGTGTACCAGCCGCTGCGGCGGCAGCTGAGGCGCGGTTTTACGCCGGTAGGATCTCCAGCACCTTCTCTGGCGGCCGGCACAGGCGTGCACCGCGCGGGGTCTCCACGATCGGGCGGTTGATCAGCTCCGGGTGGGCGACCATCGCCTCGATCAACGCGGCATCGGACAACGCATCGTCGTCCAGCCCGAGCGAACCATAGGCCGGCTCCTTGTTGCGCAGCAACGCACGCGGGGCGATGCCCATGCGCGTGATCAGCCCTGCCAGCGTGGCACGGTCCGGCGGGGTCTTGAGGTACTCGATCACCACCGGCTCGATGCCGTGCTCACGCAGGATCTCCAGCGCCCCGCGCGAGTTGCTGCAGCGCGGGTTGTGCCAGATCGTCACCGCCATCAATACCACTCCAGCAGCGACACACCCAGGCCGACATAGGTGGCCTTGTGGTTGTAGTCGATCATGCTCTCGCCGTAACCATCGAAGATCTGCACATGGCCGCGCAGCAGGTTGCTGATCGGGAAGCCGTAATCAAGCTGCAGCGCGCCGTGCGAGCGATCACCGCCGCGCAGCGAGTGCCGCGCCATCAGCGAGACCTCGTGGCCGTTCTTGTTCCAGGTCAGGGTCGCGTCGCCGCGGCCCATGTAATCGGAGATGTCCGGGTTGTTGTCGTCCTTGCGGTCTTCCGGGATGCGATACCACGGGCGCAGCACCAGCGCCCAGTTTTCCCGGTCCAGGCCGACGGTGGCGATCACCCGGTTCCAGCTGCGCGACAGGGGATCGGCGCGGCCGTTGGACATGTGGTTGACGCCGATCCCGCTCATGCGCCCGCGCCAGCCGCCGATCGAGTAGCCGTTGCGGAACATCATCATCACTTCCGGCTCGTAATTGGTCTCACGGAACGGGCGCGAGTTGTCGGCGTTGTAGGCCTGCCAGCGCGAGCTCTGCGTGTAGCCGGCCCAGATGTCGCCGTTGTCGCCGAACAGGTTCTCCACGATCTTGGTCTTGAAGCTGAGCTGGAACTTCAGTTCCGCGCTGTCCAGCTGCTGCGAGGTGGTGACCGTGTTGACCGGATTGGGCGACTGCGGCATCTGGTTCTTGTCGCTGGTCCAGAACGCGGGCAGCAGGTAGACCGGCTTGTAGGCGCGCAGCTGGAACGCGCCAAGCTTGGAGTCCTGCGCGAGCTCCCAACGGCTGTCGAGCAGCGAGCCCTTGCCGGCATTGGCCAGCGCATCTTCATGGCCGTCGTTCTTGAACACTTCTCCGAGGCGCTGCTTGACCCGCTGCGTCGCGGGCGCGTCGGCGTCGGCACTGCGGGCGGCATGACGTTCTTCCCGGCGCTCCTGCTTGGCGGCGGTGGCGGCGGCATCGGCGGCCAGGGTTACGTCGGGCGTGCGCCCGAACAGCGTGTCGTAGCAGGCCAGGCGCGCTGCGTCGGTGTCCACCAGTGCGCAGGCCTCCGGTGACGCCGGCTTCGGTGCCGCCTCCTGTGCTGCGGCGGGCAGGGCGGTGCCGGCCAAGGCCAGGGCAGTGAACAGGACGGAACGGGAATGGGGCATGGTCATGGGAGCAGGGCCGCGTGACAAGAATGAATGGGTCAACCGGCACAGTGTGGCCGCTGAGGAATAATCCCGCCAGCGCACGACACGGTCGATCTGATCCGGTTTATGCCGGTCAATGGTGTGGTCAGGGCGTGAAGCCCCGGTCTGGCGGTGACCTCAGAAGAACCAGGCGAACGCGAACAGGCCCAGCATCGCGATCACCAGCGCCAGCTTGAGCGCGAACCCCAGCAGGATGCCAAGCCAGGTCGCCAGGCCCACCTTGGTGGAGCGGCCCAGCTCGCGGGTGTGCCAGTACTCGCCCAGCAGTGCGCCGGCGAGCGGGCCCACGAACAGGCCGATCGGCATGAAGAACACCCCGACGATGCTGCCCAAGAAGGTTCCCCACAGGGCCTTGCGGCTGGCACCTACCCGCTGTGCGCCGACCACCGTGGCCAGGATGTCCACGGCGAAAGACAGCAGGGTCAACAGGCCCAGGACCGTCAGCGGCAGCCAGCCCACATGGACGAAATCGTCGGCCCATGCCGCCAGCACCAGCCCGGCGAACACCAGCGGGATGCCGGGCAGGGCGGGAAGAATCACGCCGGCAATGCCGACGAGCACCAGAACGACGGCTAGCAGGTACAAGATGAATGAATGGTCCATGCTGTCCAGTATGGTTCCTGAAATGGGGTTGACATCCGAAGGTTTTGGCCAGTTGCTTTTTCGTTTTGCTCGGGTTAAGTTGCAGACGCTGAGCTTGGCAAGGTCACCGTGGATCGTGGCCTGATGATGGTAGATCTTCCAGATCCGCTGCATCGTTGCACCCCGCTTCCCCTTGCTGTCAGCCGCCTGTACGGGTGTATCCAACAACAAGACAGTTAGGGAGTAGCTGAGATGGCTGAGAAGGGCACCGTCAAGTGGTTCAACGACGCGAAGGGTTTCGGGTTCATCAGCCGTGAGAGCGGCGAAGATGTGTTCGTGCACTTCCGTGCGATCGAATCCCAGGGCTTCAAGAGCCTGAAGGAAGGTCAAGCGGTCGAGTTCGAAGTGGTCACTGGCCAGAAGGGCCTGCAGGCCGACAAGGTCAAGCCGCTCTGAGCGCAGACCGGGTCCTGCCTGGTTGAAACACGAAAAGGGCCCGCTTGCGCGGGCCCTTTTTTGTCTACGTGTGCGTTGCGCCGATCAGCGCAGGATCACCTTGCCGTTGACCACGCGGACGTAGGTGTTCTCGCGGATGCCACCCAGATCGCGCTGGTTGACGACCACGGTACGGCCGTCATCCATGCGCACGGTGATGTCGAAGGTATCGCTGGTCACGTTCTTCTGGATCTGGTTGCCGGCCAGCGCCCCACCCACCGCGCCTGCGGCGGCGGCGATGTTCTTGTTGCCGCGGCTGCCGCCGGTGTGGTCGGAGATCTCATGGCCGGCGACCGCGCCGACGATGCCACCCAGCACCGCGCCGGTCGCGCTCGGCGCGCTGCGGCCCGAAGCGACCTGGTTGATGCGGGTCACGATGCCGCAGTCGGCACACCGGTTGGTGTTGTAGTTGCCGCCGGAATTGCCGTACCCGTTGTTGTAGCCACTGCTGCCGTAACCCGGCGAGGTGGTGGCACAGCCAGCCAGGGCGACGGTGGCAACGGCAGCGGCGGCAATCAGTTGAATCTTCATGGTGTATCTCCTGGCCAGAGGGGTGGTCGAATGCGTCTGGTGCGCATGGAGCAGATCGTGTCCTGTGCTGCGTGAACAGCGTGCCAATCCCGGGCCGCCAGCGTGGCTGGAAGATGAATCAGCGGAAATCCTGGTGGCAGGCCTTGCAGTCCGCCTGGATCTTCTCCACCAGCGTGGCCATGCCCGGGCAGTCGGTCGGCGGTGCGGCCAAGGCCTCATTGAGGGTGGCGCGCAGGGCGCTGGCGTGCTGCTGGAAGCCTTGGCTGTCCTTCAGGCCGGGAAAGGCCAGGTCCAGATCATTGGAGAGCGAGCGCAGCGTCTGCAGCCGCGGCACGGTGTCGGCCAGGCTGCAGCGGTTCTGCGCCTGCGCGGCCTGCAGCAGTTGCACCTGGCGGTTCATCACGTGCATCAGCGAATCGGGGAAGGGATCCTGGCGGGCCTGGATGGCGCGCGAGACCATCACCGTGGCGATCAGGCCGATCACCAGGCCAAGCAGGCCGACGAACAGGTAGCGGTACGCGGCGGACGGGCGGCGCTGCGGGGTCACGGGGGCGTTCATGGTGAGGGCTTCGGTGAGGGTGGCTGCGGCGATGGTACGACGCGTCCTGTCCACGGCGCGTCCCGGCCGGGCCTGGGCGCATTAAAATAGGCGCATGAACGACGTACTGCGCGAACGATTTGCCGGCATCGACCGGTTGTATGGAGTAGGCACCGTGGATCTGCTCGCCAGCCGCCGGGTGGCGGTGGTGGGCATGGGCGGCGTCGGCTCGTGGGTGGTCGAGGCGCTGGCGCGCACGGCGGTCGGGCACCTGACCCTGATCGATGCCGATGACATCTGCGTGTCCAACACCAACCGCCAGCTGCCGGCGCTGGCCGGCCAGTACGGCCGCAACAAGGCCGAGGCGATGGCCGAGCGCTGCCGCGCGATCAACCCGGACATCAGCGTCGATGCGGTTGCCTCGTTCCTGACCGTGTCCAACATGGTCGAGCTGCTGGACCGCGATTTCGATCTGGTGATCGATGCCTGCGACAGCTTCCGGGTCAAGGTCGAGACCATCGCCTGGTGCCGCCGCCGCAAGCTGCCCATTCTCACCGTGGGGGCGGCCGGTGGCCGTACTGATCCCACCCTGGTGCGGATCCGCGATGTCTCGCGCACCGAACACGACGCAATGATGGCGCTGATCCGCAAGAAGCTGCGCAGCGATTTCAACTTCCCCAAGAACGCCTCGCGTTACTTCGGCGTGCCGGCGGTGTACTCGCTGGAAAACGTGAAGTACCCGCAGGCCGACGGCAGCGTGTGCGGCATCCGCCCGAACCTTGGCGCCGACGCGGCGCTGAAGCTGGACTGCGGCGCCGGGCTGGGCGCGGCCACGCATATCACCGGCGCGTTCGCGTTCGCGGCGGTCGGGAAGGCGCTGGAGATGTTGATGAAGAAGCCGGCCACGGTGGTCACGGCCGACTGAGCCGCTATCGGCACGGCAGTGGACCGGCTCACGCGTTCAACGCAAGGCCGGGCCGGTCCGCGACGACGGTCGCCACAAAGTCCATGACCGTGCGTACCGAGGGTGACCGCCGGAGGTCACGGTGCACCACCAGCCAGATGTCACGTGAGAACGGCGCTCCGTCATGCGCCAGCTGAATCAGTCCTGGCGCGGCATCACCCAGAAAGCGCGGCAACCCGGCCACGCCTGCTCCGGCCAGAGCAGCTGCCCGATGACTGCTGATGTCGCTCAGTTCGCACGACACGGCACGGCTTCCTGCGATCTGCAGCAGCCACTTCTGCTGGGGCATGTCAGCAAACTGCGTGTCATAGGCAATGAAGGCCCACTCTTCGGGCCGACGGGTGGCGACGTAATCGTGGCTGGCATAGAGCGCGAACGCCATTCGTCCGATTCTGCGCACAACGCTGCTGGCTTCCTTGGGACGGACGAGCCGCAGAGCCACATCCGCCTCGCGGCGGGCGAGTGATACCTGCTGGGCTTGGGCCGACACGGAAAGTTGAATGCCGGGCTGCTCTGCCCGGAAGTCGGCAACCCGTTCCGCCAGCAGGTGCGCCACCAGCACTGGCGGTGCACTGAGGGTCACCCTGGCATTGACAGCATCCTGGCTGGCTCGGCTCGCGCGGGCGACAGCAAATGCTGAGGTGTCCATGGCCTTGGCGTGCTCGTAAATCTGGACGCCCATCGCGGTAAGGCGGATGGAGCGTGGCAAGCGCTCGACCAGCGCAACCTGCAGTTCGACCTCCAGGGCCGCAACACGACGGCTGACGGTTGCATGGTCGACATGCAGCGCCCGAGCCGCGCCTGACAAGGTGCCGTCGCGCGCAACCGCCAAGAAATGACGGAGATTCTCCCAGTCGAACATCGGTGCGTTTTCGCAGGTCTGGAGTGTGATTTCGGGGAATTTTCGAGGGTGCCAACCAAGCCTAGCATGGACGGTCTCTTATGCTTGTGGGACCCCAAATGGCAGCTTTTTCTGCTTCCGCGCGCGGTACGCTCTGGGCCGCCGCGTTCGGCTTCGTCGTGGTGCTGCTGGACATCAGTGTGGTCAACGTTGCACTGGATGCCCTGCAGCGTGAATTTTCAACTGATGTGGCCGGCCTGCAGTGGGTGGTCAACGCCTACACCTTGGCATTCGCCGCACTGCTGCTGACAAGCGGGGCGCTGGGCGACCGCTTCGGCGCGCGCCGGCTCTATCTCTCGGGCCTGGCGGTGTTTACTCTGGCGTCGGCTGCCTGCGGGCTTGCGGGCAGTCTGCCTGTGATGGTGGGAGCCAGACTGATCCAGGGCATGGGCGCGGCGCTGCTGGTACCCAACTCGCTGGTCATGGTGCAGCGGGCATTTCCGGACAGCCAGGCGCGTAGTCGTGCCGTCGGGTGGTGGGGCGCTCTCGGGGGAGCGGCGCTGGCTGCCGGTCCCGTGCTGGGCGGAGTGCTGGTAGCGCATGCAGGCTGGCGCAGCGTGTTTCTGATCAATCTTCCGGTTGGTTTGATCGGGATCTGCCTGACGCTTCGGCATGCGGCGCCGTCCGGCGGCGGGCATCGGCGTGGCCTCGATTGGAGTGGGCAGGTGGCTGCCATGGTTGCGCTGGCAGCGACGACCATGACCCTGATCGAGGCAGGTCAGCTGGGTTGGGCGCATGGCGTGGTGCGCGGAGGGGCCCTGTTGGCGCTCGTGTCCCTCACCGCCTTCCTCTGGATTGAAGCTCACAGCACCTCACCCATGCTGCCATTGAATCTGTTTCGAAATCACACGTTCTCCATCGTCTCGCTGGCAGGCGTCGCGGTGAATTTCGCCTATTACGGTCTGATTTTCGTGTTCAGTCTGTTTTTTCAGATGCAGCAGCATCTGTCCCCGCAACAGACCGGGCTGGCCTTTCTGCCGATGACCCTCGTTCTGGTCGCACTCAATGTGGTGGCGGGGCGCCTGATTACGCGGCTCGGTCCCAGGTTGCTGATGTTCATGGGTCTTGCGCTGGCAGGATCGGGTTACCTGTTGTTGATGCGGGTGAGCATCGGGGGCCATTACGCGCTGTTGATCGTACCGATGCTGATGGCGGCAAGCGGGGTCGCCTTGGTGGTGCCGACCATGACCAACGCGACGCTTGCATCGGTCGACCGGTCGCGGGCAGGCATCGCCTCCAGCGTACTCAACTGTGCGCGACAGGTCGGCGGCATGCTGGGTGTCGCCCTGTTTGGCAGCCTGATCGGCGATGGCGCGCCGGATGCGTTCATGCATGGCATGCACATCTCGATCGGCATGTCGGCGGGAGCGTTATTGCTGGCGAGCGTCCTGTGCTGGTCTGGCATGCGGCCGGGGCCACTCCACCCGTTGCGCGCTTCAGGAGAAGCCGTGAAGCCCGAATAGGGTGCGCGCATTGGCCGTGGTCTGCGCGGCAATCACTTCGGCCCGCTCCCCGCGCAGCCGCGCCACCGTCGCCAGGATCACCGGCAAGCGTGCCGGTTCATTACGCTCTCCGCGGATCCCCGCATCCGGCTGATCCGGCGCGTCGGTTTCCAGGAGCAGCTGCTCCAGCGGCATGCTGGCGACCAGACGGTGCAGGCGCTGGGCGCGGTCATAGGTCAACGGGCCGCCCAGTCCGATCAGGAAGCCCAGCTGGTGCAGTTGCCGTGCCTGCTCGGGGCTGCCGGAGAAGCTGTGCACCACGCCGCGCAGCCCGCCGATCTGCTTGATCGCCGCGATCACCGCATCTACCGCGCGGCGCGCATGTACGATCACCGGCAGGTCGAACTCGCGTGCCAGCCGCAGCTGGCCCAGGAAGTAGTGCAGCTGAGCGTCCACGTCCAGACCCTCCACGAAGAAGTCCAGCCCGCATTCCCCAACCGCGCAGGGGCGCTCGCGTTCGAGCCACGCACGCAGCGCCTCCAGGTGTTCGGGGCGGTGCTGGTCCAGAAACATCGGGTGCAGCCCGTAGGCCGGGTGCAGACCATCGGCCAGCCGGCAGGCATCGCGCAGGCCGGGCCAACTGGCGGCAGTGACGGCGGGAACGACCTGGGCCATGACGCCGGCCGCGCGCGCGCGCGCGATCACCTCAGGGCGATCCGCATCGAACTCACCCGCATCCAGATGGCAGTGGCTGTCGATCAACCTCACGCGCGGCGCTTGGCCGGCAGCGGCGGCGGGAGCTTGTCGCCGCGTCGCTTCCAGTTGGCCAGCAGCAGCGTGCCCAGGCCGAACAGGATTTCATCCACGAACGGCAGCGGGTCGGGAATCACCAGCGTCACCGCGAACAGCGCGGCGGTGATCTTGAACAGGGTGGGGTAGCGCAGCCGACGCGCCCATTCCAGCACCGGCAACAGTATGGGATTGGACATGAGGCACTCCTGGGCAGATGCTGTAAACGCTATCACGAGCTCAAGGCTCACCGAACCTGAATGGGCGGCAGGATGTTCACGATCCGTGGAGATTCCGTTCAGGGTGGCCGTGCTGGAATTCACTCAAGAACGTTGCGGATCGTCCGCAAGGAGCCGGTTATGAAAAGTACAACTACTACTGCGTTGGTCGCTGCGGGTGCGCTGCTGGTTGGCGGTATCGCCACCGCTGCCTTCATGAAGGGCGGCAGTTCCTCGCCCGATGCGGTGACCGCTGCTCAGACCCGGCCCACTCTGGACACCACGCCGCTCGCCGACGATGGCGCGCGCACCGACCAGCTGGCCATTGAAGACAAGGCGGGCAAGCTGGAATACGCCGACATCGTCAAGGTCGATCCGTTGACCAAGAAGGAAAAGGCGTACGCCACCGTGATCGGCACCGAGCCGGTGCGCGAGACGTCCAGCACCCAGACCCCGCATGAAGTCTGCCAGGACGTGGTGGTGCAGGAACGCCTGCCCGAACGCGACGGCAACGTTGGCGGTACCGTCGCTGGTGCCGTGATCGGCGGCCTGCTGGGTAACCAGGTCGGTGGTGGCAATGGCCGCAAGGCCGCCACGGCCGCTGGTGCTGTCGCTGGCGGCATGATCGGCAACCAGGTGGACAAGCGCCATGTGGGTGGCCGCGTGGTCAACCGCACCGAGCGCCAGTGCCACACCGAAACCGCCACCTCCGAGTCGACCCGCGTGACCGGCTACAACATCACCTACCGCAATGAAGACGGCACCACCGGCACCATGCGCATGGCCAGCAAGCCGGGCAACCGCATCCCGATGGGCACCACCAATGCGGTCACCGGTTACAACGTGACCTACCGTTACGACGGCGCCGAGAAGACCGTGAAGATGGACAACAAGCCGAGCAGCGATCGCCTGCCGGTGATCGATGGCCAGCTGGTGACCCAGACCGCCGCACTGGATGCGAACAGGCAGTAAGTTCCTGCAGCTCGAAAGCACCACCAGCACGCCGGCCTCTGCCGGCGTGCTGCGTTTTGGGGTGCGCCGCACGGCCTGCCGATCACGGCATCTGCGATCATGCCGGCACGCATGCAACACACGAGGACGCCATGAGCATTTTCGACCTCCAGCTGGAGACCGACCGTCTGATCCTGCGCCCACCGCGCGCCGAGGATTTCGATGCCTTCCTGCGCTTCTGCTCGGACCCGGAGGTGATGCAGCACCTCGGTGGTGTGCGCCCCCCCTCGGAGGCATGGCGCAGTTTCAGCTGCCTGGTCGGCAGCTGGCATCTTTACGGGTTTTCGATGTTTTCGGTGATCGAAAAGAGCAGCGGTGAGTGGGTCGGCCGCATGGGCCCCTGGCAGCCGCTGGACTGGCCGGGCACCGAGGTCGGCTGGAGCATCCGCCGCGAGAGCTGGGGCAAGGGCTATGCGCCCGAAGCGGCGGTGGCAAGCATGGACTGGGCGTTCGACACGCTGGGCTGGGACGAGGTCATCCACACCATCGATGCCGCCAACGAAAACTCCAAGGTCGTCGCGCGCAAGCTGGGCAGTTCGCTGTTGCGCATGGGCGAGCTGCCGCCGCCGCACGCTGGCAAGCCGATCGAGATCTGGGGCCAGTCGCGGCAGCAGTGGCAGCAGCGCCGCGCCGGCCAACGGTGATGCTGCACCCGCGCTTGGCAAAGGCGATCGGGTGAGGCCAGACTCGGCATCGCGGGCGAGCCGCCCGCGGTGCATGCGCAAGAGGGTAGCGATGACGTCGTTGCGGGCTCCATTGACGGTGTACGGCATGTCCGTATCGGGCAACTGCCACAAGGTGCGGATGCTGCTGGAGCAGCTGGGCACGCGCTACCACTGGGTCGAGGTCGACAGTGCGCACGGCCAGACCCATACGCCGGATTTCCTGGCGATGAACCCCAATGCCAAGGTGCCGCTGGTGCAGCGCGATGACGGGCGTGTGCTGCCCGAATCCAACGCGATCCTGTTCTGGCTGGCCGAGGGCACACCGTATCTGCCCACGGATGGCTGGGAGCGCGCACAGACGCTGCGCTGGATGTTCTTCGAACAGTACAGCCACGAACCATGCCTGGCGGTCGCGCGCTTCATCAGCGGCTGGACGCCGCTGGAGTCACCGCGCCGTGCCGAGCTGCCGCGCCTGCGTGAGCGCTCGGCCCAGGCGCTGGCGGTGATGGAGGAGCATCTGGGCACGGCGCCGTGGTTCAGTGGCCGCGCCTACGGCATCGCCGACATCGCACTGTTCGCGTACACCGATGTCGCGGCGGATGGCGGCGTCGCGCTGGCACCGTATCCGGCCGTCCAGGCCTGGCTGCAGCGCGTGCGCGAGCAGCCGCGCTTCGTCCCCATGCCCACACCGCTGCCGGAGGTGCAGGCCCTGTTCGCGCAGTCCCGCTGAGTTCGTCCGGTTATCCGCCTACGCAACACGTCACGGAGGGTGATGCATGTTTGCCGTGGTTCCCGATCCGATTCCCGCGCGCATGAAGGGCCTCAACCGGGCCGAGATATGCGACGCCAACTTCATCGATTTCGTGCAGCAGTGGCGTGGCGATCCTGCGCCGAGGTCAGCCCCCGGCAGCCCCATCCTGCCTGGCAGTTCGCTGGACGCGCAGGGCTTTGCCGACCTCTTCGAGTCGCAGCTGATCAGCCGCCATCTGGACCTGATGGCGCGCGTGCTGCGCGTGCAGAACAAGGTCTTCTATACGATCGGTTCGTCTGGCCACGAGGGCAATGCGCTGGTGGCGCGCCTGTCCCGGCACACCGATCCGGCGTTCCTGCACTACCGTTCCGGCGGTTTCATGGCCGAGCGCTTCCGCAAGCTGCCCGGCATGGACCCGGTGATGGACGCGGCGCTCTCGTTCGCGGCCAGTCGGGACGATCCGGCCAGCGGCGGGCGCCACAAAGTGTGGGGCAGCAAGCCGCTGTGGGTATTGCCGCAGACCTCGACGATCGCCTCGCACCTGCCCAAGGCCCTGGGCACCGCGCTGGCCATCGAAAGCGGGCGACGCATCGGTCACACGCTGCCGATTCCCGAGGACAGCGTGGTGATCTGCTCCTTCGGCGATGCCTCGGCCAACCACGCCACCGCGCAGACCGCGTTCAACACGGCGGCGTGGGCGGCCTACCAGCGGCTGCCAGCGCCGATCCTGTTCGTCTGCGAAGACAACGGCATCGGCATTTCGGTCAAGACCCCGGACGGCTGGATCGCGCAGAGTTTCGCGCACCGCCCGGGCCTGGATTACTTCTTCGCTGATGGGCTGGATCTGGTCGAGGGGCATGCGCAGGTCGAGCGCGCGCTGGCGCATTGCCGGCAGACCCGCCGCCCGACCTTCCTGCACCTGCGCACCACGCGTTTGATGGGCCATGCCGGCACCGATTTCGAGATCGAATGGCGGCCGTTGCCGGAGCTGTGCGCGGCCGAGGCCAGCGATCCGCTGCTGCGCTCGGCGGCGATCGCCCTGCAGTCCGGGTGGATGACCGCCGCGCAGGTGCTCGATCTGTACGAGCGCGTGCGCGCGCGCTGTTTCGCCGCGGCCGCCGAGGCGGATCGCCGCCCGAAACTGACCGATCTCGCGGAAGTGATCGCACCATTGGCGCCGTACTCGCCGGCGGCGGTCCATGCCGAAGCCACGCGGGTGGCTGCCGATGACGCGCGTGCCGCCGCGTTTGGAGGTGAGGCGCAGCTGCCCGAGACACAGCCGCCGCGCCATCTGGCGATCCAGATCAACCAGGCGCTGCACGATCTGATGGCCAAGTACCCGGCCACGCTGCTGTTCGGCGAGGACGTCGCGCAGAAAGGCGGGGTGTACACAGTCAGCAAGGGTCTGCTCAAGGCCTTCGGGCCGCGCCGTGTGT
This sequence comes from Stenotrophomonas sp. TWI809, assembly GCF_039673205.1. NCBI lineage: Bacteria > Pseudomonadati > Pseudomonadota > Gammaproteobacteria > Lysobacterales > Lysobacteraceae > Stenotrophomonas > Stenotrophomonas sp. TWI809. The sequence goes on from NZ_JBDJLE010000028.1 coordinate 37,545, forward strand.
TCAATACCCTGCTCGATGAAACCATGATCCTGGGCATGGCACAGGGCCTGGCCAACCTGGGCATGCTGCCGATCCCCGAGATCCAGTACCTGGCGTATCTGCACAACGCGGCTGACCAGCTGCGTGGCGAGGCGTGCTCACTGCAGTTCTTCTCCAACGATCAGTACCGCAATCCGATGCTGGTGCGCATTGCCGGGCTGGGCTACCAGAAGGGCTTCGGCGGGCATTTCCACAACGACAACTCGATCGCCGCGCTGCGCGACATCCCCGGCCTGGTGGTCGGCTGTCCCTCGCGCGGCGACGATGCGGCGATGATGCTGCGTACCTTGGCCGCGCTGGCGACCGTCGACGGCCGGGTCGCGGTGTTTCTCGAGCCGATCGCGCTGTACATGACCAAGGACCTGCACGCGCCGGGCGATGGCCAATGGCTGTTCCCGTATCCGGCCGCCGACCAGGCACTGGTACCCGGCGAGGGCCGGGTCTACGCGCCGGAGGCCAGTGACCTGGTCATCTTCACCTACGGCAATGGCGTGCCGATGAGCCTGCGGGCGGCGCGGGCGATCGAGCAGCAGCTGGGCTGGCAGGTGCGGGTGGTCGATCTGCGCTGGCTGGTGCCGCTCAATGCCGGTTTCATCGCTGGCCAGGCTGCCGATGCCCAGCGGGTGCTGGTGGTCGATGAGGGGCGGCACAGCGCGGGGGTGGGGGAGGGCGTGATCACCGCGCTGGTCGAGGCCGGGCTGGGGCACCTGCCGATCCGGCGGGTATGCGGGGCCGATACCTACACGCCGCTGGCGGGGGCAGCATTGTGCGTGCTTCCAAGCGACAATGCGGTATTGAACGCCGCCCTCGCGCTGGCGCAGGACCATTGATACATGTGTGGATTGGCAGGCATGTTGCTGCCCGCTCCGGCAAGGGAGCAGGCAGCACTGGAAGAACAGGCGCGGCGCATGGGCGACGCATTGGTGCACCGCGGCCCGGATGACAGCGGGGTGTGGGCCGATGCCTCGGCCGGCATCGCGCTGGCGCATCGCCGGCTGAGCATCCTGGACCTGTCGCCGCTGGGGCATCAGCCGATGACCTCGGCCGATGGCCGCTACGTGCTGGCCTACAACGGCGAGGTCTACAACTTCGCCGAGCTGCGCGCCGAGCTGGAGGTCCTGGGGCATGGGTTCCGCGGCCACTCGGATACGGAAGTACTGCTCGCCGCGATCACCGAATGGGGCTTCGACGAGACCCTGCAGCGCAGCAACGGCATGTTCGCCATCGCGCTGTGGGACCGCGCGGAGCGTTGCCTGTGGCTGGCCCGCGACCGGGTCGGCAAGAAACCGCTGTACTACGGCTGGGCCGGTGAAACACTGGTGTTCGGCTCCGAGCTCAAGGCCCTGTGGCAGCACCCGGCCTTCGACAACGAGGTCGACCGCGATGCGCTGACCCTGTTGCTGCGGCTGGACTACATCCCGGCGCCGCACTGCATCCACGAACGTTGTTTCAAGCTGATGCCGGGTCGCGTGCTGCGGCTGGATGCCGAGGCGGTGGCCGCCGGCGCTGCCGCGCATCGCCCGGACCAGTTGCAACAGCCGTTCTGGAACGCGCGCGAGCGCATGCAGCAGGCCCTGGCCGCGCCGTTCACCGGTAAAGATGCCGAGGCCGAAGAACGTCTGGATGCCGTGCTGCGCGACGCGGTGGCGCTGCGCATGGTGGCCGATGTGCCGGTCGGCGTCTTCCTTTCCGGCGGCACCGATTCTTCGGTGGTGGCCGCCTTGATGCAGGCGCAGTCGAGCCAGCCGGTGCACAGTTTCAGCATCGGCTTCACCGGCTCGGACCATGACGAGGCGCCGCTGGCCAAGTCGCTGGCCCAGCACCTGGGCTGCGATCACACCGAGCTGTATGTCAGCGGTGCCGATGCGTTGGCCGTCGTGCCCAGTCTGCCGGCAATGTTCGATGAGCCCTTCGCCGATGCCTCGCAGGTGCCCACGGCGCTGGTCGCCAAGCTGGCGCGGCAGGGCGTGACCGTGGCGCTGTCCGGCGACGGTGGCGATGAACTGTTCTTCGGCTACACCCGTTATCAGCGTGCGATGCGCAACTGGCGCCTGCTGGGCAAGGTGCCTGCGCCGCTGCGGCGCTGGATGGCCCGCCATGCGCACACGCAGGGCGAGGCATCGCGCACCGGCGGGCTGGCGGCGCTGCTGGCCGAGTCCGGCGCGCGTGGGATTGGGGATGTCTACCGCAACCGCATTTCGCGTTGGCGTGATCCAGTGGCCGCCGTGCGTGGCGCGCAGGCGGCCGGCAGCTTCTACGACCTGGCCGATCCGCTGCATGGCGCCGGCTCGCCGGCGGACGCGATGATGCTGGCCGATTTCAGCACCTATCTGCCGGATGATCTGCTGTGCAAGGTGGACCGCACCAGCATGGCAGTCAGCCTGGAGGCGCGTGCACCGCTGCTGGACTGGCGGGTGGCCGAGTTCGCCTGGTCGCTGCCGATGGCGATGAAACAGCGCGATGGCGTCAGCAAGTACCTGCTCAAGCGCGTGCTGGGCCGCTATGTGCCGCAGGATATGGTGCACCGCCCCAAACGCGGCTTCGGGGCCCCGGTCAGCGCGTGGCTCAAGGGCGACCTGCGTGGCTGGGCCGATGAACTGCTGGATCCGGCGCGGCTGGCCGAGGAGGGGGTGTTCAACGTCGAGGCGGTCGCCCCGCTGTGGCAGCAGTTCAAACAGGGCGAGCGCAAATGGCACACGCATCTGTGGAACGTGCTGATGTTCCAGGCTTGGCAGGCGCATTGGCGCAACGCACGCGCCGACGTGACGGGCGCGTAGTGCCGCGCGTGCGGGTGCGGACGTAAGGCAGCCACCCATGGGGTGGCTCTACCGTATGTGGTGTCGGCCGTAGCGCCACGCCATGCGTGGCTGACGCCGCCTTCACCGTTGCCGAAGGTGGGCCCGCCTAGGCTGGGCCTTTCCCCCAACGGAGCGAACGTGATGGCCGAATACAAGATTGCCGTACTGGTCGGCAGCCTGCGCAAGGGCTCGCACAACCAGGCGTTGGCTCACGCGCTGGAGAAACTCGCCGCCGGCAAGGCGGTGTTCTCCTACGTGGAGATCGGTGACCTGCCGTTGTACAACCAGGATTTCGACAAGGATTACCCCAGCCAGGGCGTCCGCCTGAAGCAGCAGATCCGGGAGGCCGATGCGGTGCTGTTCGTCACCCCCGAATACAACCGCTCGGTCCCGGGCGTGCTCAAGAACGCCATCGACCTGGGCTCGCGCCCGTATGGCGACAGCGCCTTCGCCGGCAAGCCCGCGGCGGTGATCGGCGCCTCGATCGGGGTGATCGGCACGGCGCTGGCCCAGCAGCACCTGCGCAACATCCTGGCCTACCTGGACATGCCGGTGCTGGGCCAGCCCGAGGCCTTCCTGCACTTCAAGGAAGGGCTGATCGACGCGCACGGCACGATCAGCAATGAGGGCACCAGGGACTTCCTGCAGGGCTTCGTGGACAAATTCATCGCCTGGGTCGGCACCCACGGCGGCACGCACTGATCCACCGCGGGCGGGTCATGCATCTGCGATAATGGCGTGGACGGGCGCCGCAAGGGCGTCCGTCGCACGCGATGCGACGGCCCCGGCCGATCGTACCGGCAGGCGCCGGTATCCCCAGCTCATCCACTGCTTATCCACAGGTTTGTGCATGGCTGCGGGGCGCCCCGCGTGCCTACCATGTCCTACGCCTCACACTGCAGGAAATACGCCCCCCATGTCCGCCCGTTCTGGCTTCCGTTCCGACCGCAAAGACCGCGGTGACCGCTTTGATCGCGATGAGATGCGCATCGACGCCCTGCGCGTGCCGCCGCATTCGATCGAGGCCGAACAGGCGGTGCTGGGCGGGCTGATGCTGGCCCCGGAAAGCTATGACCGGGTCAACGACCAGCTGACCGAAACCGACTTCTACCGCCGCGATCACCAGATGATCTACCGCGCGATCCGCGAGCTGTCCGAACGCGATCGCCCGTTCGATGCGGTGACCCTGGGCGAGTGGTTTGAATCGCAGGGCAAGATGGAGCTGGTGGGGGATGGCGCGTACCTGATCGAGCTGGCCAGCACCACGCCGTCGGCCGCCAACATCAGTGCCTACGCGGAGATCGTGCGTGACAAGGCCGTGCTGCGCCAGCTGATCCAGGTCGGCACCGACATCGTCAACGACGGCTTCCAGCCCGAAGGCCGCGAAAGCAGCGAGCTGCTCTCGGCAGCGGAAAAATCCGTGTTCGCGATCGCCGAACAGGGCGCGCGCGGCCGCACCGATTTCGTGGCGATGCCCGGTGCGTTGAAAGACGCCTTTGAAGAGCTGCGCAACCGCTTCGAGAACGGCGGCAACATCACCGGCCTGCCAACCGGTTATACCGATTTCGATGCGATGACCGCCGGCCTGCAGCCGACCGATCTGATCATCCTGGCTGCGCGCCCGGCCATGGGCAAGACCACGCTGGCGCTGAACATCGCCGAGTACGCCGCGATCAAGTCCAAGAAGGGCGTGGCGGTGTTCTCGATGGAAATGTCGGCCTCGCAGCTGGCGATGCGTCTGATTTCCTCCAACGGCCGCATCAACGCCCAGCGCCTGCGTACCGGTCAGCTGGAAGATGAGGATTGGAGCCGGGTGACCGGTGCGATCCGGATGCTGAAGGAAACCAAGATCTTCATCGACGATACGCCCGGTGTGTCGCCGGAGATCCTGCGTTCCAAGTGCCGCCGCCTCAAGCGCGAGCACGACCTGGGCCTGATCGTGATCGACTACCTACAGCTGATGAGCGTGCCGGGCAACAGCGAAAACCGCGCGACCGAAATCTCGGAAATCTCGCGTTCGTTGAAGGGCCTGGCCAAGGAGCTCAACGTGCCGGTCATCGCGCTCTCCCAGCTCAATCGCTCGCTGGAAACGCGTACCGACAAGCGCCCGGTGATGGCCGATCTTCGCGAATCCGGCGCTATCGAGCAGGATGCGGACATGATCGTCTTCATCTACCGCGACGACTACTACAACAAGGAAACGTCGCCGGACAAGGGCTTGGCCGAGATCATCATCGGCAAGCATCGAGGCGGCCCGACCGGCTCGTGCAAGCTCAAGTTCTTCGGTGAGTACACCCGCTTCGACAACCTGTCGCACGACTCGGTGGGTTCGTTCGAGTAACGCCGAAGGCGTTACGGTCGTGCCGGGCGCGGGGCGGGGCCCGGGGGACCCGGAGCCGGGGGCGGCGGGCCCCCGGGGGGCCGGGCGGTTGAACGGGGCCTCCAGGGGG
>NZ_JBDJLE010000029.1:0-37624 GCF_039673205.1 Stenotrophomonas sp. TWI809
ATCTCAACCCGGCTTTCCTCATCCCCCCCGCGGCCCGCCCCGGGCCGGCCACTACCGGGCGCTCCGCGGCGGCTACGGCTGGACCTGGAACTCGAAGGCCGCATGGAACGGCGCCTTGGGTGGTACGAACAACGTTTTCCCGGCAAATCCTGCGTCCACGCAGCGCGCGACCGCCTCATCGCCTTCGCGCCAGGTCCGCACTACCCTGCCCTGCGCATCCAGTTGCAGCACCACCGTGAACGCGGCGAGCGTCTCCGGCGCGGGGGTCGGCAGGCAATGCGTAAAGCTGGCACCTCCGACCCGGCTCATGCTGTCCACCATTTCTGTGTAGGCCGCCGGCGCCAGACTGGCTTCATCGCGCTGCGCCAACGCACGCACCTGTTCATAACCCACGTCGCCGGCGAGCGCCTGCGCCATCATCACCATCCACAGCATCGTGCCTCCTCCGCCTGCGCGTTCATGACGTCAGCGCGCAGCGTAGGTCAGCGCGCGGGCCGGCGGAAGGGCCGTGGCCGACAGACCGCTGCGCTCAGTCAGCAAGATCGACATCGCCGCGATGCGTCGCGCTGCGTCCGGTGATATATCTGCGCCCCGTCCCACCACCCAACGGAGCCGGTATGGAAACGATGGAACTGCACCGCGGCCGCCTGATCGATCACCTGCAGCTGGTGGTCAGGGATCTCGCCGCCAGCCGCCGCTTTTACCAGGCCGTGTTCGACACGATCGGCATTCCGATCGCCGGCGAAGGCGACACCTACTTCTGGGCCGACGAACTGTTCATCTCCACGCCGGACAGCGACGCGGCGCTGGGCCAGCTCACCGGTCGCCACCACCTCGCCTTCCAGGCGCGCGACCGCGCCACGGTCGAGGCCTTCCACCAGGCGGCGCTGGCCAACGGTGGGAAGGACAACGGCGCCCCGGGCGAGCGCCCTTACCACCCGGGCTATTACGCGGCGTTCGCGCTGGATCCGGATGGCAACAACATCGAAGTGGTGTTCCATGGGCCGGCTACCTACAGCGCGGACTCGGTGAAAGTGACCTTCGAAGGCTGAGTCGGAACCTGAATTCTTCAGGGACTATCTGATGCGTCTCACTGGATGAGATCGTGCCTCGGTACGGTCTTTCCATGGAGACGATCCGCAAACTGGCCATCCTTGCCGATGCCGCGAAGTACGACGCGTCCTGCGCCTCCAGTGGCGCGGGCAAGCGCGATTCGCGTGCATCCGGCGGCATCGGCAGTACCGAGGGGATGGGAATCTGCCACAGCTACACGCCCGATGGCCGGTGCGTGTCGCTGCTCAAGATCCTGCTGACCAACTTCTGCATCTACGACTGCGCGTACTGCGTCAACCGCGTCTCCAGCAACGTGCAGCGGGCACGCTTCAGCGTGGAGGAAGTGGTCGCGCTGACGATGGATTTCTACAAGCGCAACTACATCGAAGGCCTGTTTCTCTCCAGCGGCATCATCCGTAATGCCGATTACACGATGGAGCAGATGGTGGAGATCGCGCGGGTGCTGCGCGAGGAGCAGCGCTTCCGTGGCTACATCCACCTCAAGACGATTCCGGAAGCCTCACCGGAGCTGCTCGCGCTCGCAGGCCGCCATGCCGATCGGCTGTCGATCAATATCGAGCTGCCGACCGAGGCCGGGCTGGCCAGTTTCGCTCCGGAGAAATCGCTGCCGTCGATCCGGGGGGCGATGGGCGAGCTGCGTTGGCGCATCGAGGAGGCCAAAGAGGCAGGCAAGTCCGAGACAGCCACCGCCGCGACATCGGCCGCTTCACCGATCCCGGCACCCACTGCGCGTGGCCGCCGGGCGCGTGCACCGCGCTTCGCGCCGGCCGGCCAGAGCACACAGATGATCGTGGGTGCCGACGGTGCCAGCGACCAGCAGATTCTCGGTGCAGCGGACAACCTCTACGGCAACTACCGGATGCGCCGGGTGTACTACTCCGCCTTCAGCCCCATCCCCGATGCCAGCAAGGCGCTGCCGCTGCAGGCACCGCCGTTGGCGCGCGAGCACCGCCTCTACCAGGCGGACTGGTTGCTGCGCTTCTACGGTTATGGCGTGGACGAGATCACCAGTACCACCCAGGGCGGCATGCTCGATCTGGATATCGACCCGAAGATGGCCTGGGCGATCCGCCATCCCGAGCGCTTTCCGGTCGACCTCAACCTCGCGCCCAAAGAGCTGCTGCTGCGCGTGCCGGGCCTGGGGGTGCGCAACGTCAAGCGGGTGTTGATGGCGCGTCGGCATGGACGTCTGCGGGTGGCCGACGTGGCCCGCCTGCGCGCACCGATGAGCAAGCTGCTGCCGTTCGTTGAGTTGGCCGACCACCATCCGCGCAAGCAGCTGGATGACCCGGCCACGCTGCGGGCGCGGCTGGCGCCACCGCCGCGACAGGGCGCGTTGTTCCCCGACGCTGCCGCCCACTGACATGTCGCGCTGGAGTGTGCGTGTCGACCCGGCGTGGTCGTTGGATGCATGGCGCGCGGCCGCGCGCCTGGCCTTGCGCCATGCGGTGCGACCGGATCAGCTGGACTGGCTGCAGGATCAGGGGGCTTCATTGCTTGATGCCCCGTCACTGACCTCGCTGGACGATGGCCGTACGCCACTGGCCGAGCCGCAGATGTATGTCTCCAAAGCGTTTGTCGAGCTGGCCGCCATCTGCCTGTGCCATCGCGACCCGCAACGGATGTCGCTGCTCTACCGCATGCTCTGGCGCATCACCCATGGCGAGCGCAGTCTGCTCACCAACCCCGCCGATCCTGACGTGCTGCGCGCCATGGCCCTGAGCCAGGCGGTACGTCGCGACTCCCACAAGATGAAGGCCTTCGTCCGCTTCCGTGAGGTACCCGGCGAGCAGGACGCCTTCATTGCCTGGTTCGAACCGGACCACCAGATCGTGGACCGTGTGGCGCCGTTTTTCGCGCGTCGCTTCGCCGGCATGCGCTGGGCGATCCTGACCCCCTACCGCAGCGTGCACTGGGACGGGCAACACCTGTCGTTCGGCCCGGGCGGCCACCAGAGCGACGCGCCGGTGGAAGATGCGCGCGAAGAACTGTGGCGCACCTACTACGCCAACATCTTCAATCCGGCGCGGCTCAACACGCGGATGATGCAGCAGGAAATGCCGGCCAAATACTGGAAACACCTGCCCGAAGCATCCTTGCTGCCGCACCTGGTCCGTGATGCCGGTGACCGGGTGCAGGAGATGCACAACCGTGAAGCACAGGCCCCGCGACGGCGTATCCCCGAGGCCATCGCCTCACCCGCGCCAGCGACGGATACCCCACCTGCCACACTGGATGCCCTGCGCGATGCTGCCGCTGCGTGCCGCCGCTGCCCGCTGTGGGAGCCGGCCACGCAGACCGTGTTCGGCGAAGGCCCGCACGACGCACGGATCATGCTGGTCGGCGAGCAGCCTGGCGACAGCGAGGACCTCAGCGGACACCCGTTCGTCGGGCCCGCCGGACAACTGCTGGATCGCGCCCTGCGCGACCTTGGCATTGATCGCCGCACGCTCTACATGACCAATGCGGTCAAGCACTTCCGCTTTGAACGGCGTGGAAAGCGGCGCATCCACAGCAAGCCGCAGATGACCCACATCAACGCGTGTCGGCCGTGGCTGATGGGCGAGATCGAGAACGTGCGACCGCAGGTGATCGTCTGCCTGGGGGCGAGCGCAGCCACCGCGGTGTTCGGCGCCGGGTTCAACCTGATGGCCAACCACGGACGCTGGCACTCACTGGAGGACGGCACCCGCGCATTCGCGACGGTGCATCCGTCGTGGGTGTTGCGGCAGCCGGCAGGTGAGCCACAGCAGGCAGCCTATCGGCTGTTGCTGTCGGACCTTCAGCAGCTGACCGGCCTTGAAGGCCGGCGTTGATTCTCCAGCGTGGGCTTGCCGGCCGGCGGCCGGCGTTACCCGTCAGCAGGACACGGGCAGGTCAGTGCGCCGCCATGTAGATGTCCTGCAGCACCGCTTTTTCCAGCTCCAGCTCGCTGAGCAGGTTCTTCACGATATCGCCCAGGCTCAGGATGCCGACCAGCTTGGCGCCCTCGGTCACCATCAGGTGACGATGGCGGGAGTACGTCATCAGTGCCATCGCCTGCTTGAGGGTGGCGTCCGGGCCGATGCCTTCCAGCCCTGCCGACGGCAAGCTGGAAATGACGCGTCGGCCGGCCTGGGGACCATCTTCCGCAAGGCTGCGCACGATATCCTTCTCGGACACGATCCGGACCGGCGCATCGTCCTTCATCACCACCAGGGCGGCGATCTTGTGCGCGCTCATCTTGTGCGCGGCGGCACCGATGGTGTCTTCCACATCGATGGTGACGATGGCTTCTTTCTTGGATTGCAGGAGTTCGCAGACGTTCATTCTTGTTTCCTGTTACAGGTTACTGAAGTCGAGAGATGCGCCTGGTTGCAGCGAGGTCGGTGGCATCGCCACGCGGTCCTCGGTCATTCGATTCTACGTCCGCACCCTGGCCCAAGAGTTTGCAAATCTGGGACGGTTCGTCGTGGAAGCGGGGGACGACACTGAGAATGGCACCGCCGGTAAAACCGTCGCTGAATGCCGCCGCAGGGCACGACTAAAGTTCCAGTGCCGACGGCCGCGTAGAGCCACCCCATGGGTGGCGCACAAAAAAAGGGTGGCCCCGCAGGACCACCCTCGATACGCGTCAGCGCCGCCTCGGCGGCGGACACATCACTCCACCGTCACGCTCTTTGCCAGGTTGCGCGGCTTGTCCACGTCTGTCCCGCGGGCCAGCGCGGTGTGATAGGCCAACAGCTGCACGGGAATCGTATGCACGATCGGGCTCAGCACACCGGCATGGCGCGGCGTCCGGATCACATGCACGCCTTCGGACTCGACGAAGTTGCTGTCCTGGTCGGCGAACACGAACAGCTCACCGCCGCGGGCACGCACTTCCTGCATGTTGGATTTGACCTTTTCCAGCAGGCTGTCGTTCGGGGCGATCACCACCACCGGCATCTCTTCATCCACCAACGCCAGCGGGCCATGCTTGAGCTCGCCGGCGGGATAGGCCTCGGCGTGGATGTACGAGATTTCCTTGAGCTTGAGCGCGCCTTCCAGCGCGATCGGGTAATGCAGCCCACGGCCCAGGAACAACGCGCTGTTCCTGCGCGCGAAGCGCTCGGCCCACGCGGCGATCTGCGGCTCCATGTTCAGCGCATGCTGCACGCTGCCCGGCAGGAAGCGCAGCTGTTCCAGGTAGTCCGCTTCCTGGGCGGCATCGATGCGGCCATGCAGCTTGCCCAGCACCACGGTGAGCTGGAACAGCGCGGCCAGCTGGGTAGTGAAGGCCTTGGTCGACGCGACACCGATCTCGGCACCGGCACGGGTGTAGCAGACCAGTTCACTGGCACGCGGGATCGCGCTCTCGGGAACGTTGCAGATCGAGAGCGTATGCAGGTGGCCGAGCGACTTGGCGTACTTGAGCGCCTCCATCGTATCCAGCGTTTCGCCGGACTGGGAGATGGTGACGATCAGGTGCTTGGGATTCGCGTAGGCCGCGCGATAGCGGTATTCGCTGGCGATCTCGACGCTGCACGGCAGCCCGGCGATTGCCTCGATCCAGTAGCGCGCGGTCAGCCCGGCGTAATAGCTGGTACCGCAGGCAAGAATCTGCACGCCTTCGATATCCGACAGAACGCCCTCGGCATTCTTGCCGAACAGGGTGGCCGGGAAACCGCCGGCATCGATCGCCGCTTCGATGGTGTCGCCCAGCGCGCGCGGCTGCTCGTGGATCTCCTTCTGCATGAAGTGGCGGTACGGACCCAGCTCCAGCGACGCCAGCGACACATCGGACAAATGCACGTCGCGCACGATCGGCTGATTGTGTTCGTCGTACACCTGCACGCCATCGCGGCGGATATCGGCCGTGTCGCCCTCTTCCAGGAAGATCACCGTGCGGGTGGCCTGGAGGATCGCCGAGACGTCGGAGGCGACGAAGTTCTCGCCCTCGCCCACGCCGACCAGCAGCGGGCAGCCCATGCGCGCGCACACGAAGTGATCCGGCTCGGCACGGCTCATCACCGCCAGTGCGTAGGCTCCGGTCAGTTCCTTGACCGTGCGCTGCAGCGCGGACAGCAGGCTGTCGCCTTCCTTGAGGTGATGGTGCATCAGGTGCGCGATCACTTCGGTGTCGGTCTGCGACTCGAAGGTGTAGCCCAACCCGCGCAGCTTCTCGCGCTGTTCTTCGTGGTTCTCGATGATGCCGTTGTGCACCAGCGCCACGCCGTGGCTGATGTGCGGGTGCGCATTGGCCTCGGTCACGCCACCGTGGGTGGCCCAGCGGGTGTGGCCGATCCCGAGCAGCGACTGGAAGCCTTCGCTCGTGGCGGCCTTCTCCATCTCGGCCACGCGGCCGGTGCGGCGCACACGGCGGACGTCAGCTTCGGCGGCAGTGGTGTCGATCACGGCAATGCCCGACGAGTCGTAGCCCCGGTATTCCAGTCGCTTCAGGCCTTCGATGAGTACCGGTACCACGTCGCGATGCGCGATCGCTCCCACAATGCCGCACATAGATTCAGATCCCTGCTGGTTAGCCTCGCATTCTAGCGTGGCGGCCCCGGCGGCTTGGGCGCTGTCGGCTTAACGAAAGTGTCCGGTCCGGTGTCCGCGGACACGCGGACACGCGACGAGATTCGCAAGCCATTGTTTTCAAAGGGCCAAAACTTGGCACGGCGTCTGCTTGGTACTGCGCAACCCAACCGCGAACGAGCCCCATGATCCGCGACACTTCCGCCCAGGACCAGACCCTTTCCTCGCATGCCGCGCCCGCCCCGTGGAAGCGCTGGCTGTGGCCGGCGGTCGCCGCCCTGGTCGTGCTGCTGGCGATCGGTTTCGCCGCCCGCGCCTGGCTCGGTGCCAGCCGCTCGTTCGACAGCGCCCGTGTCCGGGTGGCCGAGGTCACCCGCGGAGACATGGTCCGCGACATCGCCGCGGATGGCCGTGTGATCGCGGCCAACAACCCGGTGCTGTATGCGATCTCCGCCGGCAACGTGAACCTGAAGGTGGTGGCCGGTGACGTGGTCAAGCAGGGCCAGGAACTGGCCGTGATCGACAGCCCCGAACTGCGCAGCAAGCTGGCCCAGGAACAGGCCACCCTGGCCGGTCTGCAGGCCGAGGCGAGCCGCGCCACCCTGGATGCGACCCTGGCGCGCGCCACGGCCCAGAAGGATACCGACCAGGCGGTGATCGAACGCCAGGCGGCCGTGCGCGATCTGGAACGCTACAAGCGTGGCTTCGATGGGGGCGCGGTGCCGCAGGTCGATGTCGCCAAGGCCGAAGACACGGTCAAGAAGAGCGACATCCAGCTCGAACATGCCCGCAAGGACGCCCTGCTCAAGGCCCAGGGCGCCGACCTCGATGCGCGCAACAAGCGCCTGCTCGCCGACCGCCAGCGTGCGGTGGTGACCGAGGTCGAGCGCCAGGTCGACGCCCTCACGCTGCGTGCGCCGTTCGATGGCCAGGTCGGCCAGGTGCAGGCGACCCAGCACACCAACGTGGTCGCCAATGCGCCGATCCTGGGCGTGGTCGACCTGTCGCGCTTCGAGATCGAGATCAAGGTGCCGGAGAGTTTCGCCCGCGAGCTGACGATCGGCATGCCTGCGCAGCTGACCGGCGGCAGCGGCCAGTTCGCCGGTGAGATCTCCGCGGTGTCCCCGGAAGTGGTCGCCGGTGAGGTCAACGCCCGCATCCGCTTTGCCGACAAGCAACCGCAGGGCCTGCGCCAGAGCCAGCGGATGCAGGCGCGCGTGCTGCTCGATACCCGCCGCAATGCCCTGAAGATCGAACGCGGCCCGTTCGTCGAACAGGGCAACGGCTACGCCTACGTCATGGACGGCAGCAGTGCGGTCCGTCGCCCGGTCAAGCTCGGTGTGAGCAGCCTGGGCGAAGTGGAAATCCTCTCTGGCCTGCAGCCCGGCGATCGCGTCGTGGTGTCCGGCAGCGATCTGTTCGGCGATGCCGAGCGCGTCTCCATCAACTGATTCAGTCCCTTTCGATCCTCTCGACTTTCAAAGGAAAACAGCCATGCTTGAAATGCGCTCGGTCGCCAAAGTCTTCCGCACCGAACAGGTGGAAACCCACGCCCTGCGGTCGCTGGACCTGCATGTCCGCGAAGGCGAGTTCGTCGCCGTGACCGGTCCGTCCGGTTCGGGCAAGACCACCTTCCTCAACATCGCCGGCCTGCTGGAGACCTTCACCAGCGGCACCTACCTGCTCGATGGCCAGGACGTCAGCCAGCTCGGCGATGACGCGCGCAGCCGCCTGCGCAACCAGAAGATCGGCTTCATCTTCCAGGGCTTCAACCTGATCTCCGATCTGAACCTGTTCGACAACGTCGATGTGCCGCTGCGCTACCGCGGCATGCCCGCTGCCGAGCGCAAGGAGCGCATCGAGCACGCGCTGGCCCAGGTGGGCCTGGGCTCGCGCATGAAGCATTACCCGGCCGAACTCTCCGGTGGTCAGCAGCAGCGCGCCGCGATCGCGCGGGCGCTGGCGGGCAGCCCGCGCCTGCTGCTGGCCGATGAACCGACCGGCAACCTGGACAGCCAGATGGCCCGTGGCGTCATGGAGCTGCTGGAAGAAATCAATGCCAAGGGCACCACGATCGTGATGGTGACCCACGATCCCGAATTGGCCGCCCGTGCCAAGCGCAACGTGCACATCGTCGACGGCCAGGTCACCGACCTGCTGCGCGACCCGGTGCTTTCCACGCCGCGCCCCGCGGTTGCCGCTGCCATCGCCAACGACTGAGGCCGGCCATGATCGCTTACTACTTCCGACTGGCCCTGCGCAGCTTCCGGCGCAACAAGGTGCTGACCGCGCTGATGGTGATCGCCATCGCGCTGGGCATCGGCGCGTCGATGACCACGCTGACCGTGTTCCACGTGCTGTCCGGTGATCCGATTCCGCAGAAGAGCGACCGGCTCTTCAGCGTGCAGATTGATCCACAGTCGGCGCTTGGCTATCAGCCTGGCGAAGAACCGGCCGACCAGTTGACCCGCTTCGATGCCACCAGACTGCTGAGCGAGAAACATGCCAAGCGCCAGGCGATGATGACCGGTGGCGGCGTCACCATCGAGCCGGACAGCAGCACGCTGCGTCCGTTCGTCACGGATTCTCGCTACACCTCGGGCGACTTCTTCCCGATGTTCGATACCCCGTTCCAGTACGGCCAGGGCTGGAAGGAATCCGATGACGAGGGCCGCGGCAGGGTCGCGGTGATCACGAAGACACTCAACCAGAAGCTGTTCGATGGCGCCAACAGCGTCGGCAAGTCACTGCGCATCAATGGCAACACGATGACCGTGGTGGGCGTTCTGGACGAGTGGCACCCCAACCCGCACTTCTACGATCTCAACACCGGTCGCTATGGCGACAGCGAAGATGTGTTCGTTCCCTTCACCACGGCCATCGAGCTGAAGTTCGACCGCAGCGGCAGCATGGACTGCTTCGGCCGCCGCAACGAGCCCGATCCGACCGGCCCGACCGCCAGCTGCACCTGGATCCAGTACTGGGTGGAGCTGGAGAACGCCGGGCAAGCTGCGGAGTACCGCCGCTACCTGGAGAACTACTCCGACCAGCAGCGTGCGGCCGGCCGCTTCGAGCGTCCCAACAACGTCCGTCTGCGCAATGTCATGGAGTGGCTGGACTACAAGAAGGTGGTCCCCGGTGACGTGCGCCTGCAGCTGTGGTTGGCGATGGGCTTCCTGCTGGTCTGCCTGATCAATACCGTGGGCCTGCTGCTGGCCAAGTTCCTGCGCCGCAGCGGCGAGATCGGCGTGCGCCGGGCGCTGGGTGCCAGCCGCGGCCAGATCTTCCTGCAGTCGCTCATCGAGGCCGGTACGGTCGGCCTGGCCGGCGGCCTGCTCGGCCTGGTACTCGCGATGCTGGGACTGTACGCGGTGCGCCAGCAACCGGTGGACTACGCCAAGCTGGCCACGCTGGATGGGCAGATGCTGCTGATGACCTTCGCGCTGACCTTGGTCGCCAGCCTGTTGGCCGGTTTCCTGCCGGCGCTGCGCGCCATGCAGGTCGCGCCCGCCATCCAACTCAAATCGCAGTAAGGATCCGGAGCACACCATGGATATCCGTCCCATCCTCTCCACCCTGCGCCGGCATAAAACCGCCGCGTCGCTGATCGTGCTCGAGATCGCCCTGACCTGCGCCATCGTCTGCAATGCGCTGTTCCTGATCGGGCAGCGCATCGAGAAGATCAACCAGCCCAGCGGCATCGCCGAGACCGAACTGATCGAAGTCCGCCTGGGCGGCATCGGCACCCAGGTCAATGCGGCCGCGCGCACCCGCGAAGACCTGGCGGCGTTGGAGGCCATTCCGGGCGTCAAGAGTGCCGTGACGTTGAACCAGATTCCGTTCCGCAACAGCTCCTGGAACACGGGCCTGGGGCTGACCCCCAACCAGGAACGCTCGACGCTGAGCACCTCCCAGTACTTCGCCCGCGAAGGCGCGCTGGAGACACTGGGCGTGGAGCTGATCGCCGGCCGTGATTTCCAGAGCGACGAATACCGCGACGCAGCGGATGCCCTGACCGACGAGAACGCCGAAAAAACGGGCTCGGCGATCATCGTCACCAAGGCGATTGCCGACAAGATGTTCCCCGGCGGTGATGCCTTGGGCAAGACGGTCTACAGCGGTTCCATGCCGCTGCGCATCGTCGGCATCGTCAAGGTGCTGGCCCGCCCGAACCCGGTTGGCGGCGACATCCAGTATTCGATCATGCTGCCGTTGCGGGCGACCTACGACGAAGGCTTCTACCTGATCCGTGTCACCGATCCCGCGCGTCGGGACGAGGTGATCAAGGCAGCAGTGACGGCACTGGAACGTGTCGATTCGAGCCGGCTGATCCGCGGCAAATCCACCTACGAGGAACAGCGCAGGAAGTACTTCGCCAACGACCGCGCCATGGTCGGCCTGCTGATCACCGTGTGCGTTGCCCTGCTGGTGGTGACGGCACTGGGCATCGTTGGTCTGGCCAGCTTCTGGGTGCAGCAGCGCACCAAGCAGATCGGCATCCGCCGTGCGCTGGGCGCGACCCGCAGCCAGATCCTGCGCTACTTCCAGACCGAAAACTTCCTGTTGGCCACGGTTGGGATCGTGTTGGGCATGTTGATGGCCTACACGATCAATCTGTGGCTGATGAACAACTACGAGCTGCCACGCATGCCCATCAGTTACCTGCCGATCGGCGCGGTACTGCTGTGGCTGCTGGGCCAGATCGCTGTCTTCGGCCCGGCCCGTCGCGCCGCCGCCGTCCCCCCTGCCGTTGCCACCCGGAGTGCCTGAAATGCGCAAGACCAATACCAAGACCAAGACCAGGATCACGACCCTGTTGTTGTCCCTCCTGCTGGCCAGCGCACCTGCGCTGGCCGCCACCCAGACCGATACCGCACGCCTGGAGTGGCGTGACGCCGGCCACCATCTGGTGGTCGATGCCCGGGATGGCATCGTGCGCGTCACCACCACCGAACCGAGCAGCTACTTCGGTGTGCGCAGCGGCGACCGGATCCTGCGCGTGGATGGCCAGCCCGTCCGGCGCATGGCCGACCTCACCCATGCGCTGGTTGGCAACAAGGCCACCCGGGTGCCCGTCGTCGTGCTGCGCAAGGGCGACCAGGTGACCGTGGATGTCGACACCGCCGCCTGGAGCGAGGTGCTGGCGGTCGAGACACCGCCCATCCCCCAGCCCTCAACGCCGCCACGCGCCGGCGGCTGAGGCCCGCCACGCCGGGCCATCTGCCCCTTGGCCCGGCGCTCCGGTACTCTTGATTCCACTTCCGGTCCTACGTTGCCGCATGCCCTCGATCCTGATCATTGACGACAACGCCAGCGTCGGCACCGCACTCGACGTGCTGTTCTCGCTGCACGACATCGATACCCTGCACGCGCTCTCGCCCGAGCAGGGGCTGGCGCTGCTGGAACAACAGCCGGTGGATCTGGTGATCCAGGACATGAACTTCACCGAGGACACCACCTCCGGCGAAGAAGGCGAAGCCCTGTTCCAGCAGATCCGTGCACGTCATCCGGACCTGCCGGTGATCCTGTTGACCGCCTGGACACATCTGAGCAGCGCGGTCGATCTGGTCAAGGCGGGCGCGGCGGACTACCTGGCCAAGCCATGGGACGACCGCAAGCTGCTGATCACGGTCAACAACCTGCTGGAGCTCTCCGAAACCCGCCGCGAACTGGACCGCCGCCGCGACCGCGAGCAACGCGATCGCTCGGCGCTGGAGGCCCGCTACGATCTGCGCGGTGCCGTGGTGGCCGATCCGGCCAGCGAGCGCGTGGTCAGCCTGGCCTGCCAGGTGGCACGCTCGGCACTGCCGGTGCTGATCACCGGCCCCAACGGCGCGGGCAAGGAGAAGATCGCCGAGATCATCCAGGCCAACTCGCTGGTGGCCAAGGGGCCGTTCGTCGCGCTCAACTGCGGCGCGATTCCGTCCGAGCTGATCGAGGCGGAATTGTTCGGTGCCGAGGCCGGTGCCTACACCGGTGCCAACAAGGCACGCGAAGGCAAGTTCGAGGCCGCCGATGGCGGCACCCTGTTCCTGGATGAGATCGGCAATCTCTCTGCCAGTGGACAGATGAAACTGCTGCGCGTGCTGGAAACCGGCCGTTTCGAACGGCTGGGTTCCAACCGCGAGCGGCAGGTGAAGGTCCGCGTCATCAGCGCGACCAACGCCGATCTGCCCACGATGATCCGCGATGGCCAGTTCCGCGAGGATCTGTACTACCGCCTCAACACTGTCGAGCTGGCGCTGCCGGCCTTGGCCGACCGCCCCGGCGACATCCTGCCGCTGGCCGAACGCTTCCTGGACACTGGCAAGCCACTGTCCACCGCGGCGGCCACCGCGCTTCAGCGGCATGCCTGGCCGGGCAATGTGCGCGAGCTGCGCAACGTGCTGCAGCGCGCCCAACTGTTCGCGACGGGACCGCGCATCGAGGCAGGCGATCTCAACCTGCCGCGCGCCGCGGCCCCGCGCGCGGCCAGCCCGGCCGTGGACCCGGACCGAAGCCGGATCGAAACCGCACTGGCGCATAACCACGGCATCATCGCCCAGACCGCTGCCGAACTCGGGCTCAGCCGCCAGGCGCTGTACCGGCGCATGGACCGTTACGGCATCCCGCGCGAATGAAGCGGCGCTCGTTCACCTTCCGGCTGTTCCTGCGGCTGCTGCCGGTCCTGGCACTGGCAGCTGCATTCCCTTGGTATCTGGCGTTCTGGCTGGACCGTGGTTGGGCGGTCACCTGCATTTCGGTTGTCGTGCTGCTGGCGCTGATGTGGTGGAGCCTGCGCCGCGCGACCGCACCGATCCGCTCGTTGCTGCGCGCCCTGTCCGGCACCACCAGCAGCTACCGCGACGGTGAATACAACTTCGGCATCTATTGGCCCTCCAATGATGAGCTGGGCGATCTGGTCCAGGCCCACCGCGAACTGGGCGATGTGCTGCGTGCGCAGCGCCAGGACCTGGTCCAGCGCGAGCTGCTGCTGGACACCATGGTGCAGAACACGCCGGTATCGATGCTGTTGCTGGCGCACGGGGGCGACGGCGTGCAGCGCGTGGTGTTTTCCAACCTGGCGGCGCGCAAGTTGCTGCACAACGGTTGGAAGCTGGAGGGCCAGCGCATGGACGACGTCATGGCGACGATGCCGATCGAGCTGCGCGACGCCATCGCCCGCGGGGGCGACAGCCTCTTCGCGGTGCGTGGCGAAGGCCAGGACAGCGACGATGAGCGCGATGAGGACGACGAGCAGATCTATCACCTGTCACGCCGCAACTTCCATCTCAACGGCCGCCCGCACGATCTGCTGTTGATCCGCCTGCTGACCGCCGAACTGCGCCGCCAGGAAGTGCAGACCTGGAAGAAGGTGATCCGGGTGATCAGCCACGAGTTGAACAATTCGCTGGCCCCGATCGCCTCGCTGGCGCATTCCGGTGGCGAGCTGGTCCGGCGCGGCAAGACCGAGCGGCTCGAAGAGGTGTTCGCCACCATCGAGGAGCGCGCGCGTCATCTGGAAGGCTTCATCCGCGGCTATGCGCGGTTCGCCAAGCTGCCACAGCCGCAGTTGCAGACCGTACAGTGGAACCTGTTCCTGGGCGGGCTGCAGCACCAGATTCCGTTCCGGATGGCCGAGGTACCCGACGATCTGCAGAGCCGCGTGGACATCGCCCAGCTCGGGCAGGCGCTGCTGAACCTGCTCAAGAATGCCCATGAAGCGTGTGGCGAGGCCGAGC
Organism: Stenotrophomonas sp. TWI809; assembly: GCF_039673205.1. Classification (NCBI taxonomy): domain Bacteria; kingdom Pseudomonadati; phylum Pseudomonadota; class Gammaproteobacteria; order Lysobacterales; family Lysobacteraceae; genus Stenotrophomonas; species Stenotrophomonas sp. TWI809. The sequence continues at coordinate 14,295 of NZ_JBDJLE010000029.1, forward strand.
CGCCGAATGACGACGTCGAGGTCCGCCTGACCCGCCTGCCCCAGTGGCTGCGGCTGGAAGTACTGGATCGCGGCAAGGGCATGAACGAGGCGGTGCTGCAGAACGCGTTGATGCCGTTCTATTCGACCAAGCGCAACGGCACCGGGCTCGGCCTGGCGCTGACCCGTGAGATCGTCGAAGCGCATGGTGGCCGTATTTCGCTGCAGAACCGCCGCGAGGGCGGTCTGTGCGTGGCGGTGTTCCTGCCGGCTGACGCCCGGTAGACCGGCCGCTGGCCGGCACCGTCGTGGCCGCGGGATCGCCTGGTTGCCGGCCAGCGGCCGGCACTACTTCTTCGTCGGGCGCTTCCAGCCGTCGATGGTTTCCTGACGTGCGCGGGCGACGGTCAGCTTGTCCGCCGGGGCGCCGCGGGTGATCACCGAGCCAGCGGCGACGGTTGCGCCTTCCCCGATCACGACCGGCGCGACCAGCGAGCTGTTGGATCCGATGAAGGCACGATCGCCGATCGTGGTCTGCGACTTGTTTACCCCGTCGTAGTTGCAGGTGATGGTGCCCGCACCGATGTTGACCTTGCTGCCGATCACCGCGTCGCCCAGATAGGTGAGGTGGTTGGCCTTGCTGCCGGCACCGAGCACGACTTTCTTGGTTTCCACGAAGTTGCCCACGTGCGAGCCCTCCCCCAGCACGGTGCCGGGGCGCAGCCGCGCGAACGGACCGATGTCTGCCGCACCTTCGCTGACCACGCCCTCCAGATCGCAGTGCGGCTTGACCACGGTGCCCGCGGCCAGGGAAACATCCTTGAGCCGGGTGAACGCGCCGATGCTGACGCCATCGCCCAGCACCACACGTCCCTCCAGGATCACGTTGACGTCGATCTGCACGTCGCTGCCGACCGTGACGGTGCCACGGATATCCAGCCGTGCCGGGTCCAGCACGCGTGCGCCCTGCGCGCACAGCGCACGCACTTCGCGCAGCTGCCAGGCGCGTTCAAGCTGGGCCAGCTGCCATGGATCGTTGGCACCTTCGGCGTCCTGCGGGTCCTGCACGAACGCCATCTCGGCCGGCGTGTAATCGCTGGCCGCCGCGGCAAAGATGTCGGTCAGGTAATACTCGCCCTGCGCGTTCGCATTGGACAGCTGCGACAACCAACGGCGCAGTGCCGTGGATTCGGCGGTGATGATGCCGGTATTGATGGTACGGATGCTGCGCTGTTCGTCGGTGGCGTCTTTCTGCTCGACGATCGCCCCGACCTTGCCCTCGGCATTGCGCACGATGCGCCCGTAGCCCGTCGGATCGGCGACCTCGGCCACCAGCACGGCCAAGCGGCCCGGCTGCGACAACAGGTGGCGCAACGTTTCGCCGCGGATCAACGGCACATCGCCGTACAACACCAGAACGGTTGCCGCATCCGGCACTTCCGGCATGGCCTGCAGCACGGCATGCCCGGTGCCCAGCTGCTCGCTCTGCTCCGCCCAGCGCAGATCGGGCTGATCGGCCAATGCCTGCCGCACTGCTTCGCCGCCATGGCCATACACCACATGGATCGCTTCAGGCTGCAGCTGACGCGCGGTCTCGATGACGTGGGCGAGCATCGGGCGGCCGGCGATCGGCTGCAGCACCTTGGGCAGGGCCGACTTCATGCGCTTGCCGGCGCCGGCGGCCAGGATGATCACGTGCAGGGGCTGGGTCATGGGTAGATCACGTTCCGGGTATCGTTGATGGGAATTCTAGTGCGACGCTCGTTAACATGTGGGATTGTCCGCACCCGGAGTGCACGTGAGTCTCCTCCGCCAAGGCAGCCGCTATCTCGTCGTCGGCCTGGTCCAGCTGGTGTTGGACTGGGCCGTGTTCGTGGCTGCCACCGCACTGGGAATGCCAGCGGCACCCGGCAACCTGCTGGGGCGCGTGAGCGGCATGCTGCTCGGCTTCTGGCTCAATGGCCGCTACACGTTTGCCCGCGATGGTGAGCATCGTCTGGGCTGGCCACGCTTTGCGCGCTTCCTGCTGCTGTGGGCCGTGCTGACGGCCATCAGTACGCTGCTGGTGACCCTGGCCGCCGAGCACCTGGGGCTGCGCTATGCGTGGCTGGCCAAACCGTTGGTGGAGGGCGGGCTGGCCGGGCTGTCATTCCTGCTGATGCGGAGCCTGATCTTCCGCTGATCCGGCGTACCGGGAGGCAGGCAAAAAAAAACGCCGGCAAGCCGGCGTTTTCCCCCTTGCGGATGGCGCCGTCGCGCCGCCCCGCTTAGTGCTTGAGGTTCTTGCGCAGGCGCTCCAGCGCCTGCAGCTGGGCGGACACTTCCGCCAGGCGCTGCTGCGCTTCCGCCACTTCCATTGCTTCACCACGGTTGGCCAGGATGCGCTCGGCTTCTTCCTTGGCCTTGCGGACCGAGGCTTCGTCGATGTCCTGGGCACGGATCGCGGTGTCGGCCAGCACGGTCACGACCTGCGGCTGCACTTCGAGAATGCCGCCGGAGATGGCGAAGTCGATCTGCTCGCCGCTCGGCGTGGTCACCACCACCTTGCCCGGCTTCAGGCGGGTGATCAGCGGGGCGTGCTTGGGCGCGATGCCCAGCTCACCCAGCTCACCGGTGGCCACGACCAGGGTCGCCTCACCACGGAAGATTTCCTGCTCGGCGCTGACGATGTCGCAACGGATGGTGCTCATGAAACTCTTCTCGCTTTAGGGCGGGCTCGCGCCCACCGCAGGATGTCCTCAGCGGTGGGCCTGCGCCCACCCCGTGTGACGGGTCGGGACGGGCATGTCGCCCGTCCCCGCCGCATCAGGCCTTTTCAGCCATCTTCTTGGCCTTCTCGACCGCTTCTTCGATGCTGCCGACCATGTAGAACGCCTGTTCCGGCAGGTGGTCGTATTCGCCATCGACGATGGCCTTGAAGCCACGGATGGTGTCCTTCAGCGACACATACTTGCCCGGCGAACCGGTGAACACTTCGGCCACGTGGAACGGCTGGCTGAAGAAGCGCTCGATCTTACGGGCGCGGGTCACGGCCTGCTTGTCTTCTTCGGACAGTTCGTCCATGCCCAGGATGGCGATGATGTCCTTCAGCTCCTTGTACTTCTGCAAGGTCTGCTGGACGCGCTGGGCGGTGTCGTAATGCTCGTGGCCAATGACCAGCGGATCCATCTGGCGGCTGGTCGAGTCGAGCGGATCCACGGCCGGGTAGATACCCAGCGAGGCGATCGAACGCGACAGGGTCACGGTCGAATCCAGGTGGGCGAACGTGGTGGCCGGCGACGGATCGGTCAAGTCATCGGCGGGCACGTAGACGGCCTGGATCGAGGTGATCGAGCCGTTCTTGGTCGAGGTGATGCGCTCCTGCAGAACGCCCATTTCCTCGGCCAGGGTCGGCTGGTAACCCACGGCCGACGGCATACGGCCCAGCAGTGCCGACACTTCGGTACCGGCCAGGGTGTAGCGGTAGATGTTGTCGACGAACAGCAGCACGTCCTTGCCCTTGCCGTTCTCGTCCTTCTCATCGCGGAAGTATTCGGCCATGGTCAGGCCGGTCAGGGCGACGCGCAGACGGTTGCCCGGCGGCTCGTTCATCTGGCCGTACACCATCGCGACCTTGTCCAGGACGTTGGAGTCCTTCATCTCGTGGTAGAAGTCGTTGCCCTCACGGGTACGCTCACCCACGCCGGCGAACACGGACAGACCGCTGTGCGCCTTGGCGATGTTGTTGATCAGTTCCATCATGTTGACGGTCTTGCCGACGCCGGCGCCGCCGAACAGGCCGACCTTGCCGCCCTTGGCGAACGGGCACATCAGGTCGATGACCTTGATGCCGGTTTCCAGCAGCTCGGTGGCCGGGGACTGGTCTTCGTACGACGGGGCCGAACGATGGATTTCCCAGGTGTCACTGGCGGTGACCGGACCGGCTTCGTCGATCGGGCGACCCAGCACGTCCATGATGCGGCCCAGCGTGCCCGCGCCGACCGGCACCGAGATGGCGCGTTCGGTGTTGGTGGCGACCAGGTTGCGCTTCAGGCCGTCGGTGGAGCCCAGCGCGATGCAACGGACCACGCCGTCGCCCAGCTGCTGCTGCACTTCCAGCGTGATTTCGGTGTTGTCCACCTTCAGCGCGTGGTACACCTTCGGCACCGACTCGCGGGGGAATTCGACGTCGACGACGGCGCCGATGATCTGAACGATCTTGCCCTGACTCATTGCTGCAATCCTCTAATGTGTGCTTTGACTGTGCGCGTCAGACTGCTGCCGCGCCGCCGACGATTTCGGAGATTTCCTGGGTGATCGCTGCCTGGCGGGCCTTGTTGTAGACCAGCTGCAGGGTTCCGATCAGCTTGTTCGCGTTGTCACTGGCCGACTTCATCGCGACCATGCGGGCTGCATGCTCGGACGCGACGTTTTCCAGCACGGCCTGGTACACCAGCGACTCGACGTAACGCGTCATCACGTGCTCAAGCACGGTCGCAGCGTCGGGTTCGTACAGGTAGTCCCAGTCGTGATGCGCGACCTGCTTCTCAGCAGCCGGCAACGGCAGCAGCTGATCGAAACTGGCCTTCTGCGTCATCGTATTGATGAAGCGGTTGTAGACCAGGTACACGCGGTCGACCTTGCCGTCGGTGAACGCATCGAGCATCACCTTGATCACGCCGATCAGCTGTTCCAGGTGCGGCACATCGCCCATGTGGGTGACGGTGCCGACCATGTTGACCTTGACGCGACGGAAGAAGGTCGAGGCTTTCTGGCCGACGGTGACCACGTCGATGTCGGCGCCCTTGTCCTGCCACTGGCGCATTTCGCCCAGCATCTTGCGGAACAGGTTGTTGTTCAGGCCGCCGGCCAGACCGCGGTCGGACGAGACCACGATGTAACCGACGCGCTTGACCTCGTCACGCTGGACCAGGAACGGATGCTGGTAGTCGGTGCTGGCCTGGGCCAGGTGACCAATCACCTGCTTCATCGCCTGCGCATACGGACGCGACGTCTTCATCCGCTCCTGCGCTTTGCGGATTTTGGAGGCCGAGACCATTTCGAGCGCACGCGTCACCTTGCGGGTGTTCTGCACGCTCTTGATCTTGGTTTTGATTTCGCGTCCGCTTGCCATCTCTTCTTCCCGGGGCGGGGGGCACCGCCCCCGCGTTTGACGTAGCGCGGCGGGTTGCCCCGCTGCTTTCAGCCCAGCGGAGCAACGCTCCGCTCTACAGGACCGGTATTACCAGCTGCCGGTGGTCTTGAACTCGGTGATGCCCTTCTTGAAGGCAGCCTCGATATCGTTGTCCCAGCCGCCGGTCGCGTTGATCTTGTTGATCAGCTCGCCCTGGGTGTTGGCGAAGTGGGCATGCAGACCTTCTTCCAGCGCCAGCAGCTTGTTGACCGGCACGTCGTCGAGGTAACCCTCGTTGACGGCGTAGATCGACAGCGCCTGGTTGGCGATGGACATCGGGGCGTACTGCTTCTGCTTCATCAGCTCGGTGACGCGCTGACCGCGCTCAAGCTGCTTGCGGGTGGCTTCGTCCAGATCCGAGGCGAACTGCGCGAACGCCGCCAGCTCACGGTACTGGGCCAGCGAGATACGGATGCCGCCGGACAGCTTCTTGATGATCTTGGTCTGGGCCGCACCACCGACACGCGACACCGAGATACCGGCGTTCACGGCCGGGCGGATGCCCGAGTTGAACAGATCGGTTTCCAGGAAGATCTGGCCGTCGGTGATCGAGATCACGTTGGTCGGCACGAACGCCGAGACGTCACCGGCCTGGGTTTCGATGATCGGCAGCGCGGTGAGCGAGCCGGTCTTGCCCTTGACGGCGCCGTTGGTGAACTTTTCCACATACTCTTCGGACACGCGGGCAGCGCGCTCGAGCAGGCGGGAGTGCAGGTAGAACACGTCACCCGGGTAGGCTTCACGGCCCGGCGGACGCTTCAGCAGCAGCGAGATCTGGCGGTAGGCCACGGCCTGCTTGGACAGATCGTCGTACACGATCAGCGCGTCTTCGCCGCGGTCCATGAAGTACTCGCCCATGGTGCAGCCCGAGTAGGCGCTGATGTACTGCATCGCGGCCGATTCGGACGCGGTCGCAGCGACCACCACGGTGTGCGCCAGGGCGCCGTTCTCTTCCAGCTTGCGCACGATGTTGGCCACGGTCGACGCCTTCTGGCCGATCGCGACGTACACGCACTTGATGCCGGTTTCTTTCTGGTTGATCACCGCATCGATGGCCAGGGCGGTCTTGCCGGTCTGGCGGTCACCGATGACCAGCTCGCGCTGGCCGCGGCCGATCGGGATCATCGAGTCGACGGACTTGTAACCGGTCTGCACCGGCTGGTCGACCGACTTGCGCCAGATCACGCCCGGAGCAACGCGCTCCACCGGCGCAGTGGCCTTGGCCGCGATCGGGCCCTTGCCGTCGATCGGCTCGCCGAGCGCGTTCACGACGCGGCCCAGCATTTCCGGACCGACCGGCACTTCCAGGATGCGACCGGTGGTCTTGGCGACGTCGCCTTCGCGCAGGTTCTGGTAATCACCCAGCACCACGGCGCCGACCGAGTCGCGCTCCAGGTTCAGGGCCAGTGCGAAGGTGTTGTTCGGCAGTTCGATCATTTCGCCCTGCATCACGTCGGCCAGACCGAAGATGCGCACGATGCCGTCGGACACGCTGGTCACGGTGCCTTCGTTGCGCGATTCCGCGGCCAGCTTGACCTTCTCGATGCGGTTCTTGATCAGTTCGCTGATTTCGGAGGGGTTGAGCGTGGTTGCCATCGTCAAGTCCTAGTGCCGGCGATCACGCCGGACGTTAAATGAATTCAGTTAGCGAGCGCGGTCTGCAGGCGCGACAGCTTGCCCTTGAGCGAGCCATCGATGACCACATCACCGGCGTCGATCACGGCACCGCCGATCAGCGACGCATCGACCGCGGTCGTCACATCCACCTCGGCGCCGAAGCGCTTGCGCAGCGCGGCCTTGATGGCGTCCAGTTCGGCGCCGGACAATTCGGTGGCCGAGGTCACCGTGGCCTTGACCACGTGTTCGGCTTCAGCGCGCAGCTGGTCATACATACCGGCGATTTCCGGCAGCAGCGGCAGACGGTGCGCATCGGCCAGGATGGCCAGGAAGCGACCGAAGGTCTCGCTGGACGATTCCGGCACCAGCATCGCGACGGCATCGCCGCGATCCAGTTCCGGGTTCGACAGCAAGGCCGCCACGCGCGGGTCGGCAGCTACGTGGGCGGAGAACGCAAGCGCGTCCGACCACGGCGCGAACGTGCCTTCGTCGCGCGCGGTCGCGAACGCGGCGCGGGCATACGGGCGTGCAAGCGTGAGGGCCTGGCTCATCGATCAGATCTCCGAGGCCAGCTCGTCGAGCAGCGCCTTGTGGGCGTTGGCGTCGATTTCGCGCTTGAGCAGCTTTTCGGCACCGCTTACGGCCAGCGCGGACACCTGCTTGCGCAGATCTTCACGGGCACGGTTGGCGGCAGCGTCGATCTCGGCGTAGGCCAGATCTTTCTGGCGGTTGGCTTCGACGATGGCTTCATTCTTGGCGGCATCAACGATCTGGTTGGCGCGTGCATGGGCCTGATCGATGATCTCGTTGGCCTTGGTGCGCGCATCCTTCAGTGCATCGTTGACCTTTTCCTGGGCCTGGGCCAGGTCTTTCTGGCTGCGGTCAGCAGCGGCAAGGCCTTCAGCGATCTTTTGCTGACGCTCTTCGATGGCGTTCATCAACGGCGGCCAGATCTTGGTCGCGATGATCCAGATCAGTCCGGCAAACGCCAGTGCCTGGGCAACGAGGGTAAAACCGATATCCATGGGGTTCGCTCAATCTGGGGTGATGGGGTGGTTGCGCCGCCCAAAGCGGCGCAGCCGTCCTTCATCCGCGATCAGGCGCACAAGGCGCCTGATCGTTTCGCTTTCGCTGGATCAGCCCGCAACGGCCGGCAGACGTGCAACGAACTCGCCGATGGTCGGGTTGGCGAAGGCCAGCAGCAGGCCGACGGCGACCGAGATGATGAACGCGGCATCGATCAGGCCGGCGGTGATGAACATGCGAACCTGCAGCACCGGAATCAGTTCCGGCTGACGCGCGGCCGATTCCAGGAACTTACCGGACATGATGGCCAGACCGAGACCGGCACCCAGCGCGGCCAGGCCGATCATGATGCCGACGGCGAGGACGGTGGAGCTCTGGACTTGGGCGAGGTTGGTCAGGACGGCGAAGTACATGGTTTTCTCCTGGAACTTTGGATAACTAAGGGTTTAGGAACAAACGGATGAAGGGTGAAGCGAAACTCAGTGAGCGTCTTCCGACAGGCTCAGGTACACGATGGACAACATCATGAAGATGAACGCCTGCAGCGGAATCACCAGCAGGTGGAACAGCATCCAGCCCAGACCGAATGCACCGCCTGCGATGGCACCGGCGATACCCGCACCGCCCAGCACCCAGATCAGCAGGAAGACGATCTCACCGCCGAACATGTTGCCGAACAGTCGCATCGCCAGCGAAATCGGCTTGCTCAGCCACTCGACGATGTTGAGGATCAGGTTGAACGGGAGCATCCACTTGCCGAACGGCGCCGTCAGGAATTCCTTGGTGAAGCCACCCAGGCCCTTGGAGCGCAGCGCGAAGAACAGCATCAGGAAGAACACGCTGATCGACATGCCCAACGTGGCATTGACGTCGGCGGTGGGAACCGGCTTCCAGTACGGCACGCCCATCATCTCAAGCGGCTTGGCGATGAAATCGGCCGGGATCATCTTGATGAGATTCATCATGAGGATCCAGAAGAACAGGGTGATCGCGATCGGGGTCACCAGCTTGCTGGTGCCGTGGTAGGTGTCCTTGGCCTGGCGGTCAACGAACTCCAGGCAGATCTCGACGAACGCCTGCCACTTGCCCGGGACGCCGGCCGTCGCCTTGCGGGTTGCCATCCAGAAGCCAAACACCATCAACAAACCCATCAGGACCGAAGTCACAATGGTGTCGACGTGAATCGCCCAGAAACCACCTTCCTGCATATGGAACGTCAGGTTGTGCAGGTGATGTTGGATGTAGGAGGTGGGTGTCAGCGCCTCGCCTGCCATGTGTCCGGAACCTTGAGTTAAATAAATTGGATCAGCGCCTGGCCAGAGCCAGGACCTGGAACATCAACCCGACGGCGATACCGGCCAACAGCGCCAGTGCAGGCAGCTTGAAGACCAGGAACCCCACCATCAGGACGCCGAATACGAGCACCCACTTTGCCACCACCGCCAGGATCAGGCGGGTCATCGCCGAACCTGCCGCCTGCACCCCGCCGCCCAGCGCCATCCGCGCGGCGACCCAGCCGGCTGCAGAAACCGCCACACCGGAGAGCAGCGCCCCCAGAGCGGCCTTCGGGCCTCCCCACAGCAGCAGGGCAAGAGCCAGGACAGCCACTGCAGCCAGCGGGTAAACCGCTGCGCGCAGCATCAGTCGCCGACCCGCGTCAACGGAGTTCAGCACGTGAATGTCCTGCATGGTTGTGAGTAGGAAAGGCCGAGGCCGCAAGCCAGCGCCTCGTCGAGCCGCCAAATTATAGCAATGGGACAATTTGAGAGACAACCGCTGCCTGTTCATCCCGGATGTAAGCCCGCCGTTGGGGGCTTGTGGAAACCTGTTCCACCTCCGGGCCAATCCCACTGCGCAAAGGGGCGCCCGATGCGGCAGTGCAACATGTTGAACTTTGGTCGCACGCCCCGGTCAGAGTCATCAGCCTGCCGTTGAATCCTCGTCGGCGTCCCACGCGCAGGCCAGTACAGGGTGGCCCCGAAGCCCTCTCCGGGGCCACCCTCTTTTAGCGGTGCGGGCGGAAGGATCCAGGGCCAGTTCAATCGGGGCCCGTCCTGAACGGTGCTTGCACCCGAAAGCGGCCACCGCGCGGACCTGCGGCCCCCCGGTATGCATGAACGGTACACACTGCGTCCACCATACCTTCACGAATGGTGGACGTCGCAGTGGGCAATGTGACGGCACATCACTAGAACCACCGCAAGGACCCCCGATGCGCCCGATGCTCTCCCTGCTTGCCGTGCCAGTCGCTCTGGCCGCACTCTCCTACGCCGCTCCGTCCCACGCCGCCGAAGGCGATGACCGCTTCGCCCTGCGCCTGGGTGCGATGCAGATCGATTCGGACAACACGATCCGTGGCAATACCAACATCGCGGGTCAGGACGTTGGCTTCTCCGAAGATTTCGGCCTCGGCGGCAAGGAATGGGAGCCGCGCATTGACGGCATGTTCCGTATCAGCAACCGCCAGCGCCTGCTGTTCAACTACTTCAAGTACGACAAGGATCGCCGCGAGACCCTCGACCAGGGTGTGAGCTTCGGCGATACCACTGTGCCGGCCGGCAGCTTCATCAAGGGTGAGCTGAAGTACCAGGTCGCCAGCCTGGTGTACGACTACTCGGTGGTGGACACCGAGAAGTTCGACCTCGGCCTGCAGCTGGGTGCCGAGTACGCCAAGGTCAGCACCAAGGCCTACGCCGATGTCGGCGACCTGTACCAGGGCGAGTTCTTGGACGAGAAGGCCGACGGTGTGGCGCCGGTGGTCGGTGCACGCCTGAGCTTCACCCCGTCCGAGAAGTGGATGATCACGTTCCAGGGCCAGTACCTGAACACCAAGTGGGGCAACTTCGACGATTACGACGGTGATCTGAGCCGCGCCAATGCGATCGTCGATTACCGCTTCACCAAGAACTTCGGCGTGTTCGCCGGCTACGACTGGTTCAAGCTCGACGTGGACCAGAGCGGCAGCGATGGCACGATCGGTCTGAAGCAGGAGTTCAAGGGTCCGGTGGCAGGCGTCAGCTTCGTCTTCTAAGCCCTTCGCACTACCTCTCTCCAAGCGCGGCCTCCGGGATATCGGGGGCCGCGTTTTTTTTGCGCTTTGTTTTGGGGAGCAACTGCGGGTTGTTTGGGCGTCGGGCGCTCGCTGCCCCGGCCTGTGCAGCGAAGCGGCCCCAAGAGATGCTGCTTCGCCAGCCTCAGCCTCAGCCTCAGCTTCAGCGTCAGCAACAAAAAACCCCGGCTTTCACCGGGGTTCTTCGTTGAGCTGGAGCCACCACCAACGGCGGTGATCGACCAATTACTTCTTCTTCGGCATGTACAGATCGGTGATCGTACCGTCGTAGATTTCCGCCGCCATCGCCACCGATTCGCTCAGCGTCGGATGGGCGTGGATGGTGTGGCCGATGTCTTCGGCCTCCGCACCCATCTCGATCGCCAGGCCGATCTCGGCCAGCAGGTCACCGGCATGCACGCCGACGATCGCACCACCGATGATGCGGTGGGTCTCTTCGTCGAAGATCAGCTTGGTGAAGCCTTCGGTACGGCCGATGCCGATCGCGCGGCCGCTGGCGGCCCACGGGAACTTGGCCACGCCAACCTTCAGGCCCTTGGCCTTGGCTTCGGTTTCGGTCACGCCGACCCACGCGATTTCCGGATTGGTGTAGGCCACCGACGGAATCACGCGCGCCACCCATTCCTTCTTCTCGCCGGCAGCCACTTCCGCGGCCAGCTTGCCCTCGTGCGTGGCCTTGTGGGCCAGCATCGGGTTGCCGACGATGTCGCCGATCGCAAAGATGTGCGGCACGTTGGTGCGCATCTGGCGGTCGGCCGGAATGAAGCCACGGTCGGTGACCTGCACGCCGGCCTTCTCGGCATCGATCTTCTTGCCGTTCGGCGAGCGGCCCACCGCGACCAGCACGCGGTCGAAGGTGCTGGCGTCCAGACCCGGCTTTTCGCCTTCCACCGCGGCTTCGAAGGACACGGTGATACCGGCCTTGTCGGCCTTGACGTCGGTCGCCTTGGTCTTCAGGTGGACCTCCACGCCCTGCTTCTTCAGGCGATCGGCCAGCGGCTTGACCAGGTCCTTGTCGGCGCCCGGCATCAGCTGGTCCATGAACTCGACCACGGTCACCTTGCTGCCCAGCGCCGCATACACCGTCGCCATTTCCAGGCCGATGATGCCGCCACCGACCACCAGCAGCGAACCCGGCACCTCGGCCAGTTCCAGTGCATCGGTGGAATCCATGACGCGCTTGTCGTCCCACGGGAAGTTCGGCAGCTTCACCGCCTGCGAACCGGCCGCGATGATGCACTGTTCGAAGCGCAGCAGCTGGGTCTTGCCGTCGTCGCCGACGATCTCCAGCTCATTGGCCGAGACGAACCTGGCCAGGCCCTGCACGGTGCGCACCTTGCGCTGCTTGGCCATGCCGGCCAGGCCCTTGGTCAGCTGGGTGACCACCTTTTCCTTGTAGCCGCGCAGCTTGTCCAGGGTGATGGTCGGCTTGCCGAACTCCACGCCGAAATCACCGGCGTGGGCCACTTCGTCGATCACCGCGGCAGCATGCAGCAGCGCCTTGGACGGGATGCAGCCCACGTTGAGGCAGACGCCGCCGAGGCTGGCGTAGCGCTCGATCAGCACGGTATCCACGCCCAGATCGGCCGAACGGAAGGCGGCGGTGTAACCGCCCGGGCCTGCGCCCAGCACCACCATCTTGCACTCGATATCGGCCGGCTTGCCCGACGAGAGCGCCGGCTGCGGCGCGGCCGGTTCGGCCGGGGCGCGATGCGACGGGGTCACCGGCGGCTTGCTGGCCGGGGCGGCCTCGGCCTTGGGTGCTTCGGCCTTGGCAGGCGCAGCGGCCTCGCCTTCGGCTTCCAGCAGCAGCACGACGTCGCCTTCGGAGAGGTTGTCGCCGAGCTTGACCTTGATTTCCTTGACCACACCGGCGGCCGAAGACGGCACTTCCAGCGTTGCCTTGTCCGATTCCAGCGTGACCAGACCCTGGTCCTTCTTCACCGTGTCACCCACGGCGACCAGCAGTTCGATCACCGGCACACCGCTGTAATCGCCGATGTCGGGAACCTTGATTTCAATTGCGGCCATTCGTGTTCTCCTGGTGCTCAGCCGGCCTTGCCGCCGAGCAGTTGCTGCAGTTCGTCGAGCGACTCGTCCAGATCTTTCCAGCGACGGTCGAGCTTCTTTTCCTTGGTGTCGCTGGCTTCGATCAGCAGCGCCACCTGTTTCATCATCAGCCGGCCCGCACCGCACGCCGGCCGGGTGCCGCTGTATCGCTGGCCATCCACGGTGAAGGACAGCACGTCACCCTCCAGCACCGGCGCCTTGCGGTCGCCCGGTACCTGCGCGGCCAATGCGGCCTGCCAGCTGTGCAGCAAACGCTGCGCCAACAGTGCCGGGATGCTGACCTGGTACTGGTCCGGTTCCTGGTCCAAGCGCAGTTCCACGCCGCCCTGGCGGGCACCGCTGTTCCAGGTGTAGACGCGCTTGTCGGCCCGGCTGTAGCGCAGGGTCCATGCCTGGTCCTGGGGAGCGGGCAACAAGGCGACGCCGGTTTCCACGCCACTCCTGGGCAGGCTCACCAGCGACAGCGCAGGCTGCACCGTGCCGTCGAACAGGGTTTCCACTGCCTGGCCATAGTTGCCGACCGCCGGTGGCCAGCCATGGCCCAGGTCGGACGCGCATTCGCGCGCGCCCGCCTGCGCCATCGGCAGCGCCATCAGCAGCCCGGCCAGGACCAGGCCCTGCTTCACAGCAGGACGCGCCGCATGTCGGCCAGCACCTGCGAGAGGTAGGTGGTGAAGCGGGCGGCCAGCGCGCCGTCGATGACGCGGTGGTCATAGCTCAGCGACAACGGCAGCATCAGCTTCGGGGCGAACTCCTTGCCATTCCAGACCGGCTGGATCGACGACTTGGACACGCCCAGGATGGCCACTTCCGGTGCATTGACGATCGGGGTGAACGCCGTGCCACCGATGCCGCCCAGCGAGCTGATCGAGAAGCAGCCACCGCTCATGTCGGCCGGGCCGAGCTTGCCGTCGCGGGCCTTCTTGGCCAGTTCGCCGGATTCCTGCGCGATCTGCACCACACCCTTCTTGTCGACGTCGCGGATCACCGGCACGACCAGGCCGCTCGGCGTATCGGCCGCGAAACCGATGTTGAAGTACTTCTTCAGGGTCAGGTTCTCGCCGCTGGCATCCAGCGAGGCGTTGAACTCCGGGAACTTCTTCAGCGCCGCGGCGCTGGCCTTGACCAGGAAGGCGAGCATGGTCAGCTTGATGCCGGCCTTCTCATTTTCCTTGTTCAGCGCCACGCGCAGGGCTTCCAGCTCGGTGATGTCGGCCTGCTCGAATTGGGTGACATGCGGAATCATCGCCCAGTTGCGGGCCAGGTTCGCGCCGGAGATCTTCTTGATCCGGGACAGCGGCTGGACCTCGACCTCACCGAACTTGCTGAAGTCGACCTTCGGCCAGGGCAGCAGGTTCAGACCGCCACCGGCCGCCACGGTACCGCCGGTGGCAGCGCCGCCGCCGGTCAGGGCCGACTTGACGAACTTCTGCACGTCGGACTTGGTGATGCGCCCGCCCTTCTCGGTGCCGCTCAGCTGGTTCAGGTCCACGCCCAGCTCGCGGGCGAACACGCGCACGGCCGGCGAAGCGTAGGGCACCTTCTGCGGCAGCACGCTGTCGGCGTTGAAGGCCACCGGCGGGCTGGTCGGCGAGCCACCCGACGGGGCAGCGGCGGCCGGGGCCGGCTGGGTCGGCTTGGCGGCGGACTGTTCGATATCACGGGCGGCCAGCTTGTCCGGCTCGGCCGGGGTGGCGACCGGCTCGACCTTGGTCGCGGTCTCGGCGGCTTCGGCCTTGGCAGCAGGGGCCGGCGCAGCAGCAGCGGCCGGCGCGGCGGCCGCTTCGCTGACTTCGATCAGGGCAACGAGCTTGCCCTCGGAGAGGTTGTCGCCAATCTTGACCTTGATTTCCTTGACGATACCGGCCACCGAGGACGGCACTTCCATCGTGGCCTTGTCCGATTCCAGCGTCACCAGACCCTGGTCTTTCTTGACGGTATCTCCAACGGCGACCAGCACCTCGATTACCGGGATATCGCTGTAGTCACCGATATCGGGGACAAGTGCTTCCTTGATTTCGGCCATGGGGAAAACTCCGGCAATCTGGTGTAGGGAATCGCCTATTGTGGGGGCTTCGCGCGCCAGCGCCAACCAGCTTGGCGAATTTTCAGCGCTGCTGTCCCGGGACAGGCTGTTGCAGGCATCTGCTTTGGCCGGATTGGGCTTGGCACAGTGCAAAGCGGAATTTTCCAGTCGGTACCGTATTGTCCGGCGCTGTCCCCACCTCAGCGCCGGGTGGCATCGGCCAGCGGCTGCCATGCCTCCACCAGCCGGGGCAACGGCCAGGCTGCGTTGGCCGGGCTGGTGGAGGGCAGCGACCAGACCGGCACCTCGCGCGCGGCATCAAGCAGCGCCGGCACGATGAAACGCTGGAACGCCCGGTACGCGGTGCCGCCATTGCAGGCGATCGCGCGCAGCGCAGGCCGTCCCTCGATCAGTGCACCCAGCGCATTGGGCACTTCACTGCCGCGCACGATCGACGCATCCAGGCTGCCGCGTCGCTCGCACTGCCCGATCACATCCCACACGCCCACACCGCGCGCGTTCAATGCGCGCACGCGATCCGGATAGGGAAGCGTCGTGTCGATCCCGCACAGCACGCCCATCAACGGCCAGAAGCGATTGCGCGGATGGGCGTAGTACTGCGCAGCCTGCAGCGATGCCACGCCCGGCATCGAGCCGAGTATCAGCACGCGGCACTCGGCGTTGAGCTGCGCAGGGAAGCCGATGCACGTTGTGGTTTCCATCACACCATCACCAGATGAATGAATGTCAGGCATCGCATCATCGCCCGTAAATACAGCGGTTTTGCACTGATCGCTGAATGGAAGCAACTAAATTTTAACGTGCGTCGGATGCGATTCATATTGCGGGGACTACGGTTGCCTCGCCCCACAACACCGGGGCCCAGAACAAAAACATCCTGAGGAGATTCCCCCATGCGCTCCATCCGTACCCTGACCCTGGCTACCCTGACTGCTCTTGCTTTTGCGCCGGCTGCTTTCGCGCAGGACAGCACTGTTGATACCGCTTCTGGCAAGCACTTCGCCGTGGTCGGCGGCGTGTCGCTGCTGCAGCCGAAGAACGATCCGCTCGATGGCGTGCGCAAGGTGGACGGCGGCCCGGCCCCGACCCTGAGCTTCAGCTACTACATCAACGACAACTGGGCCGTGGAACTGTGGGGCGCAGCCGACAAGTTCGATCACCGCGTGCGCGGCACCGATGGCGCCCGCCTGGGCACGGTCGAGCAGCAGCCGATCGCGTTGAGCGGCCAGTATCACTTCGGCCAGGCCGACAACGTGTTCCGTCCGTTCGTGGGCGCCGGTTACTACGAGTCCAACTTCAGCAATGAAGAGCTCGCCAGCGACATCGGCCACATCGGCGTCAAGACCGCCAAGGGCGCGATCGGCACCGTCGGCGTGGACATGAACATCAACAGCACCTGGTTCGCCCGTGCCGATGCCCGCTACATGCATTCGCGCCCGGAGCTGACCGTCAACGGTGAAGGCACCGGCGACAAGGCCAAGCTGGATCCGTGGACCGTGGGCTTCGGCATCGGCGCGCGCTTCTAAGCACGCCGTTCCGCTTCCACGCAGTACGCACAACGGGCCCCTCGCGGGCCCGTTGTCGTTGTGGGGCCCGCCACTTTCATCGGGCGTTGCCGACCTGTGGCCGACACTGGCGTAACGATGGACCCGACCGGTCCGCCCCGGGGAGCCGATGAGCGAATCCTTCGACGTGCTGGTGGTGGGCGGCGGCATCAATGGCGCCGGCATCGCCCGCGACGCAGCGGGACGCGGCCTGTCGGTCTGCCTGTGCGAGCAGGATGACCTGGCCGCGCATACCTCCAGCGCCAGCACCAAACTGATCCATGGCGGCCTGCGCTACCTGCAGCAGGGCGAATTCGCACTGGTGCGCAAGGCGCTCAACTAGCGCGAAACGCTGCGCCAGCTTGCACCGCATCTGATCGCCCCGACCCGCTTCGTGCTGCCGCATGTGCGCCATCTGCGGCCGGCGTGGATGCTGCGCGCAGGGCTGTGGCTCTACGACCACCTGGGTCACGCCAATCCCCATTTCCCGCCCTCGCAGCGCATCGACCTGCGGCGCGATCCGAGCGGCGCTGCATTGCAGCCCGCCTACCGGACCGGCTTCACCTACGCCGATGCGCGCGTCAACGATGCCCGGCTGGTGGTGCTCAACGCGCTCGATGCACATGCACGCGGCGCGCAGATCCGCACGCGCACCCGCTGCGAACAATTGATCCGCCACCGCGATCACTGGTGGGCCGTACTGCGCACCGCCAACGGCGACGTGCAGCGCGTCCGCGCCCGCTGCGTGGTCAATGCCAGTGGACCGTGGGCCGGTACCGTGCTGGAACGGGCGGGACTCGATGCCCCGTTGGGAGTGCGGCTGGTGCAGGGCAGCCACCTGGTGGTGCCGCGCCTGTTCGCCCATGACAGTGCGTACCTGTTCCAGCAACCCGACCAGCGGGTGGTGTTCGCGATTCCGTTCGAACAGGACTTCACCCTGATCGGTACCACCGATACCGACTACGACGGCGACCCGGCACAGGTGCAGCCCCGCGCCGACGAACAGACCTATCTGCTCGAGGCGGTGAACCGGTTCGTGCGCGTTCCAGTGCGCGCCGAGGACATCGTCTGGCGCTACAGCGGGGTGCGCCCCCTGTTGGCCGATCATCACCGCGATGCATCGCGGGTCACGCGCGACTACCGGCTGGAGCTGGATGTGGGCGGCGCCCCGCTGCTGAGCGTACTGGGCGGCAAGCTCACCACCTACCGCGCACTGGCCGAGGAAGCGCTGGGGCGCCTCTCACCCGCGCTGCCGGAGATGGGCGCGGCGTGGACCGCCGGTGGGCCACCGTTGCCGGGGGGCGATGGCGGCACGGCCGCTGAAATGGCCGAGGCGCTGCAGCATGACCACCCTCGCCTGCCCCCTGCCCTGCTGCAGCGCCTGGCCAGCAGCTACGGCACCCGTGCGGTCGGGCTGCTCGCCGGCGCACAGACACTCGACGCGCTGGGCGAGGACCACGGCGGCGGCCTCTACGACCGCGAACTGGACTACCTCATCGCGCACGAATGGGCCCGCACCGCCGACGACGTGCTGTGGCGCCGCAGCCACCTGGGCTTGCGCGTGGACGCTGCGCAGCGCGAGGCGTTGGCCGCCACCCTGCAGGCACGTGTTTCGATGCCGTAGGCTGTACGCCTGTCACACCTCACGGCATCGTTTTCCACGGAGCAGACCATGGACAAGCACTACGTGCTCGCCATCGACCAGGGCACGACCAGTTCGCGCGCCATCCTGTTCGATCATGCCGGGCGCGTCGCCGGCAGCGCGCAACGCGAGTTCACCCAGATCTTCCCGCAGCCGGGCTGGGTCGAACATGACCCACGCGAGATCCTGACCAGCGTGTACACCACGATCACCGAGCTGTTGAACCGCTACCAGGTGGACCCGCACACGATCGCCGGCATCGGCATCACCAACCAGCGCGAGACCACGGTGGTCTGGGACAAGGCTACCGGCCAGCCGGTCCACAACGCCGTGGTGTGGCAGTCGCGGCAGAGCCATGCGATCTGCGAACAGCTCAAGGCCGATGGCCACGAGCCGCTGATCCGGCGCAAGACCGGGCTGTTGATCGATGCCTACTTTTCGGCGACCAAGATCCGCTGGATCCTCGACCACGTCGACGGCGCGCAGGCACGTGCTGAACGCGGCGAGCTGCTGTTCGGCACCATCGACAGCTGGCTGATCTGGAACCTCAGTGGCGGCCAGGCGCACGTCACCGATGTCACCAATGCCGCGCGCACGCTGCTGTTCGATATCCATGCGCTGCAGTGGGACGATGAACTGCTGGCGCTGTTCAACATCCCGCGCGCGATGCTGCCGCAGGTGCGCAGTTCCAGCGAGGTGTATGCCACCACCCAGGCACAGTTCTTCTTCGACCAGCACCTGCCCATTGCCGGCATCGCCGGCGACCAGCAGGCCGCGCTGTTCGGCCAGGCCTGCTTCGAGCCGGGCATGGCCAAGAACACCTACGGCACCGGCTGCTTCATGCTGATGAATACCGGCGAGAAGGCGGTGGTGTCCGAGAACGGCCTGCTGACCACCATCGCGTGGGGCATTGATGGACGTGTGGAGTACGCGCTGGAAGGCTCGATCTTCGTCGCCGGTTCGGTCGTGCAGTGGCTGCGCGACGGGCTGCGCATGTTCGGCAAATCCAGCGATTGCCAAGCCTACGCCGAGCGTGCCGCGGACAATGGCGGCGTGTACCTGGTGCCCGCGTTCGTGGGGCTTGGGGCGCCGTACTGGCGCAGCGATGTGCGCGGCGCGATGTTCGGGCTGACCCGCGGCACCACCAAGGAGCACTTCATCCGCGCGGCGGTGGAATCGATGGCGTACCAGACCCGCGACGTACTGGCGGCGATGCAGGCCGACGCGGGGATCGAACTGAAGGAACTGCGCGCCGATGGTGGCGCGATCGCCAACGACTTCATGGCGCAGTTCCAGAGCGACATCCTGGGCGTGCCGGTGCTGCGCCCGCAGGTGGCCGAAACCACCGCGCTGGGCGCCGCCTACCTGGCCGGGCTGGCCACCGGGTTCTGGCGCAGCCGGGCGGAGATCGCCGAACAATGGGCGGTGGACCGCCGCTTCACCCCGCAGATGCCGGTGGACCAGCGCGAGGCGCTGTACAGCGGCTGGCAGCAGGCGGTGGAGGCGACGATGGGCTTCCGCGTGGGGTGACGCCCGCGTCGGCGATCATTGCCGCGTGGGCGCGGCCAGCCACGCATGGCGTGGCTTTACCGTGGGTGCCGGTCAGAATGCCGGGAGGACCGCGCCCTTGTACTTCTCGGCGATGAAGGCCTTCACTTCCGGGCCGGTCAGGGCCTTGGCCAGCTGCTGCACGCGGGCATCGTCCTTGTTGTCCGGGCGGGCAACGAGGAAGTTCACGTACGGCGAATCCTTGCTTTCGATCGCCAGCGCATCCTGGGTCGGGTTGAGCCCGGCATCCAGCGCGTAGTTGGTGTTGATCAGGGCCAGATCGACCTGGTCCAGCACGCGCGGCAGCATCGCCGAATCCAGCTCGCGGAACTTGAGCTGCTTCGGGTTGGCGATGATGTCGCGCTGGGTCGCCAACGCATTGGTCGGGTCCTTGAGCGTGATCACGCCAGCCTTGTGCAGCAGGATCAGCGCGCGGCTGTTGTTGCTCGGGTCGTTGGGAATCACCACGTCGGCGCCGTTGGGCAGCGCATCAAGCGATGTGAAGCGGCGCGAATAGGCACCGAAGGGCTCGATATGCACGCCGATCACCTTGACCAGGTCGGTCTTGCGGTCCCGGTTGTAGGCGTCCAGATAGGGCTCGGTCTGGAAGTAGTTCACGTCAACCTGCTTCTGCACCAGCTGGTCGTTGGGCTGCACGTAGTCATTGAAGACGCGCACGTCCAGGGTCAGGCCTTCCTTTTCCAGGATCGGCTTGACCACGGCGAGGATCTCGGCGTGCGGCACCGCGGTGGCGGCAACCACCAGCTTCTTGGAATCATTGGCCGGCTTGCCACAGGCGGCCAGGGCCAGCGAAGCGGCAAGCAACGGGAGCAGCAGGTACTTTTTCATGGGGGCAGCGGGATCCATAAGGGCAGCAACGCCCCACGATACCGCACGCCCCGGCCCTTGCGGAATCCGGGGCATATGACCCCACGGCATGAGCCGATGCCGGCCCGCCCGGCTTACTCGTAACTGGTCAGGGCCAGTGCCAGCAGCGCCTTGGCCTGCTCGCGCAGCATCACCGGCTCGACGATTTCCGCATCCGAGCCGTAGTGCAGCACGTCCATCAGCAGCTCGCGCGAGACGCTGTAAGGCAGCTTCAGCTCATAGCGGCCATCGGGCAGGAAACGGCCCTGCTGCTTGGAATGCCAATGCTCATCGGCCACCCAGCGCGCAGCCTTGGCACTGAACACGATGGTGGCCCAGCCCTTGGGCGGCCCGGAGAAGATGCCGTAGCTGGCGCCCAGCTGTTCGTCCAGCTCGGTGTCATCCACATCGCGCGCGGTGGTATCGATCACGCGCGCCTTGTAGATACGGTCCACCGCGAAGCTGCGCAGGCCTTCGCGACCGTGATCCCACGCATCCAGGTACCAGTTGTCGCGATAGTGGGTCATGCGCTGCGGCGACACGGTGCGCTGGGTCGCCTCATCGGTGGAGCGGGCCCGGTACTCGAAGGCCAGCTGCTTGCGCTCCAGTACCGCCGAGGCGACCGCGCGGAAGCTGGCTTCATCGAACTTGCGGCCGCGGTGCGGAATCACCCGCACCCGATCAACCGGCCAGGTCGAGACGCCGGCCTGTGCGGCCAGCAGGCCTTCGATGCGCTGCTGCAGCGGGGCCAGCACCGAGGACAGCACGCCGCCGCCCGTGCGCGAGAGCAGGTGCTGGGAGGCCAGCAGCGCATGCAGTTCTTCCGAGCTGAGCCACAGCCCCGGCAGTTCAAAGCGGTCGCTCTCGTCGGCCTGGTAGCGGAAGCCCGCCTCGCCATCGCCTTCCACCGGGGCCATCAGCGCATCGCGCAGGAAGGCCAGGTCGCGGTAGACAGTGGCGCGGGAACACTCCAGTTTTTCCTGCAGGGCCGCCACCGTTACCGGGTAACGGGCGGACTTGAGCAGGCGATGCAGGGCATTGATGCGTTCATATCGGTCCATGACCCGATTATGTCCGAGTCGCCGTCGTTGTGGCGGCTTCGGCTGCATCTTCGGCTATCGTGGGGCCCCCACCGCCTGCTGCCGCCCGTCATGCGCCTGTTGCCCGCCCTTGCCCTGTCCGCCGCCGCCCTGCTGCTCAGTGGCTGCGGACGCAGTGAAACGCCCGCCGCTGCGGTGCCTGCCGCGACGGCGACGACACCGGCCGCCGATCCGGTGGCCACCGTGCTGGCGGCCAGCCAGCGCTTCGGCCAGCTGCGCAGCTTCCACGCGGTGATGAAGATGCAGGGCCCGCGCGCCCTGGAGGCACAGATGGACTATGTGGCCCCGGACCGCTATCGGCTGATCACCGACGATGGCCCGCAGACCATCGTCGGCGGCACCTTCTTCCTGCAGCGTGCCGGCGAAGTGCGCCAGATCCCGGTGCCAGAAGGGATGCTGGCGCAGTGGCGCAACCCGCTGCCGGCCGATCTTGAGCCAGCGCAGCTGACGGTGCGCGATCTTGGCGAGGACCGCGCCGGTGGCCAGCGCGCGCACAAATACGAGGTGCGCCATGCAACCGCCGCGCCGGATGGCCTGCTGTACTGGGTCAATGCACAGGGCCTGCCGGTGCAGATCGAGCGCAAGGGTGAAACCAACGGGCAGCCGTTCCGGATCACCGTGACCTATTCGCGCTTCGACGACACCTCACTGCGCATCGATATTCCCTGAACAGGGGCCGAGGCCGAACGGGTCCTAAAGCCGGGGCCCGTCGCCGAATGTGACGCTGAACGCATCAAGTATCATCCCCCCCTTGTTGTCCCTCCCCCTTGTCCGATCACGGAGAACCGTTGATGTCCCTGCGCGTTTCGTTGCTTGTTCCCCTGCTGCTCTGCGCCCCGGCAGTTTATGCACAGGACGCTGCCGAACTGGCGGCGATGACCTCCCCCTGGAGCGGCAGTGGCGGTGAACTGGGCTTTGCCTCGGCCCGCGGCAACAGCAATACCGAGAGCTTCAACGGTCGTCTGCGCCTGCGCTACACCGACGATGACTGGGTCCACAGCATGGATCTGTTCGGCCTGCGCTCGCGCTCGGAATACACCGATACCAACGACGACGGCACCACCATCCGCCGCCGCAACACCACCGCCAACCGCTACACCGGCAGTGCCGGCAGCGCGCTGCAGCTGGGTGAACACCGCCAGATCACCGCCACGGTGCGTTACGAGCGCGACGACTTCGCCACCTACGACCGCCAGAGCTCGTTCGGTCTGGGTTACGGCACCCGGATCATCGATGCCGAGCGCTTCTACATGGATGCGCAGATCGGCCCCGGTGTGCGCCGCACCCACAACACCGAAGACGACGCGACCCGCACCGGCCTGATCGGCCGCGGCCTGTTCGATCTCAAGTACACGCTGACCCCGAACACCGACCTGGTGAACACGCTGCTGGTCGAGTCGGGCTCGTACAACACCTTCGCGCAGAACGATTTCGGCGTGTCGGTGAGCATGAACGAGCATCTGGCGCTGAAAGCCGGCTGGCAGGCGCGCCACAACAGCGACGTCGCCGAAGACAAGCGCAAGACCGACACGCTGACCACCATGAACGTGGTCTACAAGTTCAAGTAATCGGCGCGGGCGCACCGCGCCCACCACGCGAGGTAGTGCCGGCCGCTGGCCGGCATTCGGGTCGCGCAAGGTTCCCGGGC
>NZ_JBDJLE010000030.1:0-33603 GCF_039673205.1 Stenotrophomonas sp. TWI809
CCTCCGGTTGCCCGGGAAGGGCCGCCTGGTTGCCGGCCAGCGGCCGGCACTGCCCTGTCCTACATGCACCGCCTGGTTGCCGGCCAGCGGCCGGCACTACCCTGTCCTACATGCACCGCCTGGTTGCCGGCCAGCGGCCGGCACTACCGCTCAGCGCAGCAGCGCCACCGCCGCGCAGGCGACCACGATCGCCAGCGACGGCCACTGCATCGGCAGGTAGAAGAAATGATGGCGGGCAGGCTCGCCCTTCGCGCGCGGGCCGCGGTTGAGCACCAGGCCGAGCACGACATTGATTGCTGCGCCAATGCCGAATCCGATCAGCAACTGGGTCAGTGAGGTATTGCCCTTGGCAACGGCAGGGTCGGGCCACAGCCACATCAGCAGCAGCAAGGTGGCGATGGGGGTGAGCAGGGTCAGGAAACCTGCGCCTCGGTAAATCAGCATGGGGATGTCCGGCAAAAAACGAGGGCACATTCTGCCTCACCCGCGTGCCGACCAACGGTCGGCACCTACCGGGCAGGCCACGACCGATGGCCGTGGCCCCGCACTCTCAGCGCAGACCGGTCTCGTTGCGCGCGATCACCAGACGCTGGATCTCCGAGGTGCCCTCGTAGATTTCGGTGATCTTCGCATCACGGAAGTAACGCTCCAGCGGCATTTCCTTGGAGTAGCCCATGCCGCCGTGGATCTGCACGGCCTGGTGGGTGATCCACATCGCCGCTTCCGAGGCGGTCAGCTTGGCGATCGCTGCTTCGTTGCTGAAGCGCTTGCCCTGCCCCTTCACCCACGCCGCGCGCAGCGTCAGCAGCAGCGCTGCATCCAGCTTGCACTTCATGTCGGCGATCTTGGCCTGGGTCATCTGGAAGGTGCCGATCGCCGCGCCGAAAGCCTTGCGGTCCTTCACGTATTCGATCGTCGCTTCGTACGCCGCACGGGCGATGCCGATCGCCTGCGAGGCGATGCCGATACGGCCGGCGTCGAGCACGCCCATGGCGATCTTGAAGCCCTCGCCTTCCTTGCCCAGCACGTCATCGGCGTCCGCCACGTAATCCTGGAACTCGATTTCGCAGGTGGCCGAGGCACGGATGCCCAGCTTCGGCTCGGTCTTGCCGCGATGGAAGCCGGCCTTGTCGGTGTCGATCATGAAGGCGGTGATGCCACGCGCGCCCTGTTCCGGATCGGTCATCGCAAACAGCACGATGTACTTGGCCACCGGGCCGGAGGTGATCCAGCTCTTCTTGCCGTTGATCACGTAGGTGCCGTCGGCCTGCTTGACCGCGCGGCAGCGCATGGCCGTCGCATCTGACCCGGACTGCGGCTCGGTCAGCGCGAACGCGCCGATGGCCTCGCCCTCGGCGATGGCGCGCACATACTTCTGTTTCTGCGCTTCGCTGCCGTGGGTCAGGATGCCGTTGCAGAACAGCGAGTTGTTGACCGACATGATCGTCGAATGCGCAGCGTCTCCGGCGGCGACCTCCACCATCGCCAGGACGTAGGCGATCGGGTCCATGCCCGCACCGCCGTAGGCTTCGGGCACTTCAATGCCCATCAGACCGTTCTCGCCCAGCAGGCGGATGTTCTCCAGCGGGAACTCGCCGGTGCGGTCGTGGTGTTCGGCGCTGGGCGCGATTTTTTCCTGCGCGATTCGGCGCGCAACGTCCTGCAGCATCAACTGCTCTTCGGTAAAGCTGAAATCCACAACACCCTCCCGGGTACAGAGTGATAAGGGCCACAGTGCGCGCGGCCCGGTCGGGCGATTGTACCGGGGGGCGGGGAAAGCACGCCTGACTTGACCGCACCGCCGCCAAAGGACGAAAATATCTCTATATCGCGATAGGTAGATATTTATGGATCTCGAGGACTGGTCCGTCCGGCTGAAAGTGTTCGCCGACGCCACCCGGGTGCGCCTGCTGGCGCTGCTGGAACAGGAAGAACTCACTGTGGCCGAGCTGTCGGCCATCACCACGCTGGCGCAGCCGCGGGTGTCCACCCATCTGGCTCGGCTCAAGGAAGCCGGCCTGGTGCGCGACCGTCGCTCGGGCGTCTCGGCGTATTACCGCTTCGATGACGCTGCGCTGGACCCGGCGCAGCGCGCATTGTGGCATGCCCTGAGCACCGGCAGCGACGACCCGCTGCTGCGCCAGGATGCTGAACGCGTTGCTGCCGTCATGGCCAGCCGTGCGGCGGACCAGAACTGGGCCGACAGCGTCGCTGGCGACATGGAACGCCATTATTCCCCGGGCCGTACCTGGGAAGCGCTGGCACGCACCGCGCTGCCGCTGCTGGAAACCGGTGACGTGCTCGACATCGCCTCCGGTGACGGCGTACTGGCCGAGCTTGTGGCGCCGCACGCCAAGCGCTACATCTGTATCGACACCAGCGCGCGCGTGGTCGCTGCTGCCAGCGAGCGCCTGCGCCGGCTGGCCAACGTGGAAGTGCGCGAAGGCGATATGCATGCCCTGCCCTTCCCCGACCAGAGCTTCGACCTGGTGGTGCTGATGCACGCACTGACCTATGCGGCCAAGCCGGCCCAGGCCGTCGCCGAGGGTGCGCGCGTGCTGCGCCCGGGCGGTCGCCTGCTGCTGTGCAGCCTGGCCCGTCACGAGCACCGTGCGGCCGTGGATGCCTATGGCCACGTCAACCTCGGCTTCAGCGACAAGGAACTGCGCAAGTTCGTGGAGAAGGCCGGCCTGGTCGTCTCCAGCCTGGAAACCGTGACCCGCGAGAAGCGCCCGCCGCATTTCGAAGTCATTTCGCTGATCGCCAGCAAGCCCTGAGGTCTGCCCATGCCATCCCTGCCCTGGCTCCACCCCGACCGCGTGCACGCGCTGGAAACGGCGCTGGCCCAGCGCATCCTGATCATCGATGGCGCCATGGGCACGATGATCCAGCGGCATGGGCTGGAAGAGGACGATTACCGCGGCGCGCGCTTCGCCGGCGGTTACGACCACCAGCACGGGCCCGGCTGCGACCATGCCGCGCCCGGCGACACGCCGCAGGGACATGACCTCAAGGGCAACAACGACCTGCTGTTGTTGACCCGCCCGGAGGTGATCGGCGGCATCCATACCGCGTACCTGGAAGCCGGCGCCGATCTGGTCGAGACCAATACGTTCAACGCGACCTCGGTCAGCCAGGCCGACTATCACCTTGAACACCTGGTCTACGAGCTCAACAAAGCCGGTGCCGCAGTAGCGCGCGCCTGCTGCGATGCGGTCGCGGCGACCACGCCGGGCAAGCCGCGCTTCGTGATCGGGGTGCTCGGCCCGACCAGCCGCACCGCGTCGATCAGCCCGGACGTGAACGATCCGGGTTTCCGCAATACCAGCTTCGATGCGCTGCGCGAGACCTACCGCGAGGCCATCGATGGGCTGATCGACGGCGGTGCCGACACCCTGATGGTGGAAACCATCTTCGATACGCTCAACGCCAAGGCCGCGCTGTTCGCCATCGAAGAAGTGTTCGACGCCCGCGGTGGTCGGCTGCCGGTGATGATCTCCGGCACGATCACCGACGCCTCCGGGCGCACCCTGTCCGGGCAGACGGCCGAGGCGTTCTACGCCTCGGTCGCGCACGGCCGGCCGCTGTCGATCGGGCTGAACTGCGCGCTCGGCGCCAGCGACATGCGCCCCCACGTGGAGACCTTGTCCACGGTGGCCGAGTGCCTGGTCAGCGCGCATCCCAATGCCGGCCTGCCCAATGCGTTCGGTGAGTACGACGAAACCCCGGAAGAAATGGCCACCACGCTGCGCGAATTCGCCAGCGCCGGTCTGCTCAACCTGGTGGGCGGCTGCTGCGGCACCACCCCGGCACACATCCGTGCCATCGCCGAAGCGGTGGCGGATCTGCCGCCGCGCCGCCTGCCCGCACCACCGCTGGAAGACGCGGCATGACCGCATCCGCCCCACGCTCCCGTTGTCGTTGACCTTCCTCCGCCAGCCCGTGCCCGCCTGCCCATGACGTCTTCCCGCCACACCCGCCTGTCCGGTCTCGAGCCGCTGGTCATCACCCCGGACCTGCTGTTCGTCAACATCGGTGAGCGTACCAACGTCACCGGCAGCGCGCAGTTCCGCAAGCTGGTGAAGGAAGAGCGCTACGAGGAAGCGGTGGAAGTGGCGCGCCAGCAGGTCGCCAACGGCGCGCAGATTCTCGACGTCAACATGGACGAGGGCCTGATCGATTCCGAAAAGGCGATGACGCGCTACCTCAACCTGATCATGTCCGAGCCGGACATCGCCCGGATTCCGGTGATGGTCGACTCCTCCAAGTGGAGCGTGATCGAAGCGGGGCTGAAGTGCCTGCAGGGCAAGAGCGTGGTCAACTCGATCTCGCTCAAGGAAGGCGAAGCGCAGTTCATCGAACAGGCGCGCAAGGTACTGCGTTACGGCGCGGCGGCCGTGGTGATGGCCTTCGATGAAGAAGGTCAGGCCGATACGTGCGCGCGCAAGGTCGAGATCTGCACCCGCGCCTACCGGGTCCTGACCGAGCAGGTCGGCTTCCCGCCACAGGACATCATCTTCGACCCGAACATCTTCGCCGTCGCCACCGGCATCGAAGAACACGACAACTACGCGGTCGACTTCATCGAAGCCACCCGCATCATCAAGCGGACGTTGCCGCACTGCCATGTCTCCGGCGGCGTCTCCAACGTGTCGTTCTCCTTCCGCGGCAATGAAACCGTGCGCCAGGCGATCCACTCGGTGTTCCTGTTCCATGCCATCGGCGCGGGCATGGACATGGGCATCGTCAACGCCGGCGCGATGCCGATCTACGATGATCTCGACGCCGAGCTGCGCGAGCGCGTTGAGGATGTGATCCTCAACCGCCGCAGCGATGGCACCGAGCGCCTGCTGGAGATCGCCGAGCGCTACAAGGGCAAGAAGGGCGAAGTGCGCGGGGAAGACCTGGCCTGGCGCGAGAAGCCGGTCAATGACCGCCTTGCCCATGCGCTGGTGCACGGCATGGATGCGTGGGTCGAGCAGGACACCGAAGAGGCGCGTGCGCGTTCGACCCGTCCGCTGGATGTGATCGAAGGGCCGCTGATGGACGGCATGAACATCGTGGGCGACCTGTTTGGCGCCGGCAAGATGTTCCTGCCGCAGGTGGTCAAATCCGCACGCGTGATGAAGAAGGCGGTGGCCTACCTGCTGCCGTACATCGAGGCGGAAAAGGCCCGCAGCGGCGACACCGCCAAGAGCAACGGCAAGATCATCATGGCCACGGTCAAGGGTGACGTGCACGACATCGGCAAGAACATCGTCGGTGTGGTCCTGGCCTGCAACAATTTCGACGTGGTCGATCTGGGCGTGATGGTCCCGGCGCAGAAGATCCTGGACGCCGCGCGCGCCGAGAACGCCGACATCATCGGCCTGTCCGGCCTGATCACGCCCTCGCTGGAAGAGATGAGCCACGTCGCCCGCGAGATGGAGCGCCAGGGCTTCACCATGCCGCTGATGATCGGCGGTGCGACCACCTCGCGCGCGCACACCGCGCTGAAGATCGACCCGCATTACAAGGCGCCCACGGTGTGGGTGAAGGATGCCTCGCGCGCGGTCGGCGTGGCGCAATCGCTGATCTCGCGTGAGCTGCGCGATGCCTTCGTGGCCGCCAACGAGGCCGACTACGCCGACATCCGCCAACGCCACCGCAACCGCGGCGACGCCAAGCGGTTGGTCACCCTCGCCAAGGCACGCGCCCAGCGGTTCGTGGGCGACTGGGGCAACTACACACCACCGGCGCCGCGCAAGCCGGGCCTGCATGTGCTCGACGATTACCCACTGGCCGACCTGGTCGAGGTGATCGACTGGACCCCGTTCTTCCAGGCCTGGGAACTGGCCGGCAAGTTCCCGGCGATCCTGACCGATGAGATCGTCGGCCCGCAGGCCACCGATCTGTACCAGGACGCCCGCGCGATGCTCACCCGCATCGTCGAGGAAAAGTGGCTGACCGCCAAGGCCGTGTTCGGCCTGTGGCCAGCCAACAGCGTCGGCGATGACGTGCACCTGCGCACGGACAACGGCCCGGCGGTGCTGCACTTCCTGCGCCAGCAGGTGGACAAGCCGGTCGAACGCCCGGATTTCTGCCTGGCCGATTTCATCGCCCCGGCCGACAGCGGCAAGCAGGATTGGATCGGTGCGTTCGCGGTCACCGCCGGTATCGGCATCGACCCGCACGTGGCCCGCTTCGAGGCCGATCACGACGATTACAACGCGATCCTGCTCAAGGCGCTGGCCGACCGCCTGGCCGAAGCGCTGGCCGAGCGCCTGCACCAGCACGTGCGCATGGATTACTGGGGCTACCAGCCCGATGAGCAGCTGGACAACGAATCGCTGATCGCCGAAAAGTACGCCGGTATCCGTCCTGCCCCCGGCTATCCGGCCTGCCCGGAACACAGCGAGAAGGCCACGCTGTTCCGCTTGCTGGATGCCGAGCGCAACGCGGACATGCAGCTGACCGAGAGCTTTGCGATGCTGCCCACCGCGGCGGTGTCGGGCTATTACTTCAGCCACCCGCAGAGCCAGTATTTCGTGGTCGGCCGGGTCACCCGTGAGCAGGTGGTCGACTATGCCAAGCGCAAAGGCGTGGACCGCGTGCAGGCCGAGCGCTGGCTGGCCTCGAACCTGGATTACGATCCGGAATGACCGCGTCACCCGACCAACGGTCGGGTGCTACCGGCGTGATGGATTGACGGTGTCGCTCGTTTGCCCGACCCACGGTCGGGTGCTACCGGCATAATGCACGGGTAGGCACCCACTGTTGGCGGGTGCGCGCCCTCCGAGACCCTGCATGACCGCCCTCCCCCGCGACGCCGTACCGGCCGTGCGCCTGTCGTCGTTCTACCTGTTCTATTACGCCGCCCTGGGCGCGTTCACGCCGTACTGGTCGTTGTTCCTGACCTCGCGTGGCATGAGCGTGACCGCGATCAGCGTGATGATGGGCATCTGGTACGCCACCCGCATCGTGGCCCCCACCACCTGGACCTCCCTCGCCGCCGCCTCGCCGCGCCCGATCTTCTGGCTGCGGCTGGGCTGCGTGCTCACCCTGCTGACCTTCTGCGCGTTCCTGCTGCCATTGCCGCAGCCGTGGCTGTACCCGGCGATGATCGCGTTCTGCTTCTTCTACAACGCGGTGATGCCGCAGTTCGAATCGATCACGTTGACGCACCTGGGCAGCGACAGCCATCGCTATGGGCTGATCCGGGTCTGGGGCTCGCTGGGCTTCATCGCCGTGGTGATGCTGTTCGGCTGGATCATCGAAGGCGACGGCGGTGCCGGCAACGCGCATCTGCTGCCGTGGTTGATGCTGCCGCTGTTCGGCCTGCTGACCGCCTCGGGCTTTGCCAACCACTACGCACGCAACCTGCAGCGCACTGACGGCGATGCCAGTGGCTTCTGGGCGATCGTGCGCAAGCCGCAGGTGCTGGCGTTCTTCCTGGCCGCGTTCATGGAGCAGCTGTCGTTCGGCCCGTACTACACGTTCTTTTCGGTCTACATGGATCACCACGGCTATGCGACCTCCACCCTGGGCGTGCTGTGGACGGTCGGGGTGGTGTTCGAAGTGGGCGTGTTCTTCACCATCGGGCGCTTCTTCCGGCGCTATGACGCCAGCTGGATGCTGCTGATCGCCCTGCTCAGTTCCACCGTGCGCTGGGCGGTCACCGCGCTGTTCCCGGAGAACCTGCCGGTGATGCTGGTCGCCCAGACCGCGCATGCACTGGGCTTCGCCGCCTTCTTCGCCGCCGCGATGCAGATGCTGGCCACCTACTTCCCCGGGCGCCTCAACGGCCATGGCCAGGGCTTGTTGTACGGCTTCTCCTCCGGGGTGGGCGGCGTGCTCGGCGCGCTGATCGCGGGCCAGTTGTGGCCGATCGATCAGGGCCGTACCGCGTTCCTCGCGGGCAGCGGGTTTGCGTTGGCCGGCGCCTTGCTGTGCTTCTTCGCGATCAGCCTGCCGCTGCTGCGCGCGCGCACGCGCTGATCATCCGCTGCCGGTAATGCCGGCCAGTGGCCGGCAACCCGATCCCCCGGATGGGGTAGGCTCAAGGCTCCCCCTGACTGGAGCCGCCGATGCGACCGACCCGCCTGTGGGCGCTGCTGCTTGCCGCCACCACCGCCCTGCCTGCCGCAGCCGAGCCGATCCTGTTCGAAAATGCCCGTGTCTTCGATGGCACGCGCGACCTCGGCATCACACCGGTGCTGATCGACGGCGCGCGGATCGTGCATGTCGGCACGCCGCTGCCGGCGGCCGCCACGGGTGCGCGCCGCATCGATTACACCGGCAAGACCCTGTTGCCCGGCCTGGTCAGCGACCATGCCCATGTTGGCAACACGCAGGGGCTGGAGCACGGCGACCGTTTCTACACCCATGACAACGTGGTGCGTGACCTGCGCCAGTTCCAGCGCTACGGCATCACCACGGTGACGGCGCTGGGCATGAACGGCGCGGACTTTTTCGCCATCCGCCAAGCGGTGAACGCCGATCCCGGCCTGGGTGCGCAGCTGTATGGCGCCGGCGGCGGTATCGGCGCCCCGGATGGCGCACCCCCGGCAGATACCATGGGTCTGCGCCATGACCCGGTGGCACGGCCGCGCAACGCCGAGCAGGCGCGCGCGGCCGTGGCCATCCAGCACGCCGATGGCGTGGATCTGATCAAGCTGTGGGTCGATGATCTCGGCGGCAAGCGTCCGATGATGACCCCGGAGGTCTACCGCGCGGCCATCGCCGAAGCGCATGGGCGCGGGCTCAAGGTCGCCGCCCACATCCACGATCTCGAGCAGGCCCGCGACCTGGTCGATGCCAACGTCGACATCCTCGCCCACGGTATCCGCGACCGCGCGGTGGACCCGATGCTGGCGCGGAAGATGCGCGACCAGGGCACCTGGTACATCCCCACCATCGCCATCGACGAGGCCAACTACAGGTATGCAGAGCATCCGCTGGCATTGCAGCAGCCCTTCCTGCGCCAGGCACTGCACGCCGATGTGCTGGCGCGCTGGTCGCAGCCGGAGTGGCAGCGCAGCCAGCTGGCCAGCGATGGCATACCGGCCGCACGCAAGGCGGTCGCAACCAATCTGGACAACGTGCGCCGCCTGCATGCGGCCGGGGTGAAGCTTGGCTTCGGCACCGATGCC
Source organism: Stenotrophomonas sp. TWI809 (assembly GCF_039673205.1). Taxonomy (NCBI): domain Bacteria; kingdom Pseudomonadati; phylum Pseudomonadota; class Gammaproteobacteria; order Lysobacterales; family Lysobacteraceae; genus Stenotrophomonas; species Stenotrophomonas sp. TWI809. The sequence continues at coordinate 9,132 of NZ_JBDJLE010000030.1, forward strand.
GGCGCGATGCCGCAACGGGTGATCGGCGTGGCCGAACACCGGGAACTGCAGCTGTTGGTGGAGGCCGGGCTGACGCCCTCCGAAGCCTTGCAGGTCGCCACCACGCAAGCGGCGGCATTGCTGGGGCAGACCGACCGCGGCCGCATTGCCGCCGGCAAGCGCGCCGACCTGCTGGTGCTCGATGCCGATCCGCTGGTGGATATCGCCAACACGCAGCGCATTGGCGCGGTCTGGCAGGCGGGCCAGGAAGTCGCCGGGCCGATCGAAGCCGCTGCAGACACGGCTACCCGCGACTGATCGCGGGCGGTGTGATTCAGGGGGCGACGGCGGGCGCCGTCGTCTCCCACCGCTCCAAATGCGCCTGGAAATCCGGCAGCAGCAGACGATTGCCATAGCCGCTGAGATGGTCACCATCGAAGAACAGCGGCTTGCCCTCACGGGTCGGCAGGCATTGCTCGCCGGGGCACAGCAACGGCATCGGATCCCAGATCGACGCGCCGGGCAGACCTTCAGCCACCTGCTGCAGGCCGGCCAATACCGGGGCACGCAACTGCTCGATCTCGCTGCGCGGCACGGTCATGCCGTTGGCGCAGATCGGGTTGTGGCGGTTGAATAGATCCGAGCACCGGTACGGGGGCGCGGGCAGCACGGGTTTGGGCGCTTCCAGCACGATGTGAACACCGCGATCGGCCAGCGGCCTGAGCTGCTCGATCCAGTGCGCGATTTCGGCGGTGCGGCCTGCATTGGCCGCCTCGCTGAGATGGTCGGCGCGAACCTGCGCGACATCGAACAGTGCGTACTGCTCAGACAGGCGCGGCAGCCGCAGCCCTGCCAACAGCACCACATCGCCCGGCTGCGCACGCGCCTGGATATCATCCAGCACATTGCGCGCATAGGCCTCGCAGGCCGGATTGGGCCCCTGCCAGGCGCGCAGCCCAACCAGCGCGCACCCTCCGCTGCCATACAGGCGGATCGGCGCTCCATCCCGCACAACCAGGCGCTGCAACATTTCGTGGTAGGCCAGCGCATGCGAATCACCGGCCACGAACAGTTGGCGGGTGGATGCGGTGCGTCCCGGGCACTCACCACGCTCATACAGACGCGCCTGCCCGCCCAGCACCGGCACGTTGCTGACCCGCACGCGGCAGTCCGGGATTTCCTTCTTCAGCCCCTTGGCATACGGGTACCAGTCCAGCGGGGCACGGCTGACCACACTGAGTGAGGTGTACTGTTGGGTCTTGACCAGCGCCGACTGCAGGCCGGCGCCGAGCACCAGTACGCCCAGCCCGACCACGACCCAGCGCGCGTTGCTGACGCGCCAGCGTGCCCCATGCCGCAGGGGCTGTTCCACCCAGCGCCACGACAGCCAGGACAACAGTGCCACGCACAGCAGCGCGACGCCGCCGGTGGCCACCGTCTCCAGGCCCACCGTCCAGCGGAACAGCACGAAGACCGGCCAGTGCCACAGGTACAGCGAGTAGGACAGCCGACCGATCGTCACCATCGGCGTGGTCGCCAGCGCGCGCCCGATCCAGCCCCCGGGTGAGCGCTGCAGCAGGCCCAGCAACCCCAGCGTGCCCACCACCGGCCACAGCCCATCGATCCACGGCGAATGCCCCGGCCGTGCCGCCCACAACCCATAGCCCAGCGCCGCAAGGCTCAGCACCAGCAGCGGCGAGCGCCAGCTGATACCGCGCGGCGGAGCCGGTGGCGGCGTGAACCGGCCGCTCAGGGACAATAGCTGGAACAGCAGCACGCCAGCGCCCAGCTGCCAGAAGCGGGTGGTGGTCAGGTAGAACGCATCGATCTCATGGCCGCCCTGCCGCGCACGGAACACCGCGTAGCCCAGCGATGCCACGGCTGCCACGCCGAACAGGCCCAGCGACAGCCAGCGCCCGCGCGGGCCTCTGGCCCACGCCAGGAACAACAGCGGGAACAGCAGGTAGAACTGCTCTTCCACACCCAGCGACCAGGTATGCGTGTACGGATTGAACTCGGTGCGCGGCGAGAAGTAGTCGTTGCCGGTGCTGGCCAGCACCCAGTTGCTCAGCCCGAAGAACGCCATCCGGCCGGTCTTGTCGCTGGTCTCGCTGAGCCAGGATTCGGGAATCAGCAACGCGCTGAGCATCGCCGTTACCAGCAGGCAGACCACCAGTGCCGGCGCGATGCGACGCATGCGGCGCGCATAGAAGCGTGCCAGCCCGGCCCAGCCGCCGACCGCCGGCAGGCGATCCACCGAGGCGCTGACCACGAAACCGGAGATGACGAAGAACACATCCACGCCAGTGAAGCCACCCGGCAACCAGCTCGCCTTGAGGTGATAGAGGATGACCGCCAGCACGGCGATCGCACGCAGGCCATCGATATGCGGGAAATACCCGGGACTGCGTTCCTGCATGGCCCTGCTCCTGACATGCAACGGGCGCCTGACGGCGCCCAGTGCGTTCAACAATGGTTGCGTTGGCTTACCAGACCAGGTCGTCGGGCACCTGGTACTGCGGATCGGCATACGGATCTTCACCGGCCGGCGCATCCGGATCGACCTTCAGCGCCACCGACGGTGCGAACACCGCTTCGGCGTCGGCCAGCACCGCGGCAGTCACCAGCACATAGCGGCCGTTCTGCTGCAGCACGCCCAGCTCGCCGGCATTGAGCGCCTTGAGCTGCTCGGCGGTGACGTAGATACGCTTGATCTTGCCGCCATACGGGAAGTGACGCGCGATGTCGGCCGCTTCGGCATTGAGGGACTTGCCTTCCAGCAGGACCTCCAGCTTGGCCTTGGCTTCGCGACGCAGACGCGCGTCTTCCTGCTTCAGGCGCTCGGCCTCGATGCGGTCGTCTTTTTCTTTCTGCGCGCGGATCGCATACGCCTTGGCGAGGTCGATGTCCTCGCGCGAGCGCGGTTTGCCGGGTGCGCCCTGCGGCGGGCGGGCACCGGCGGGGCGGCCCTTGCCCTGCGGGCGGCGGTCGCCGTCGCGGGCGGGGCGCTGGCCCTCGCCTGGCTTGCCGGCCGGGCGTGCGCCCTGCGGCTTGCCGGCCGGGCGGCCGTCACGGCGCGCGTCGGGTCGACGATCCGGCTTGCGGTCGTTGGTTCGTTCGGGTTTGGGCGCGGCTTTGAAGCCAAGGCCCAGCAGCTGGTCGCGGAGAGTATCGCTCATGACGTCAGATCAGTAATGCGGAGGCGGCGGCTCTTCGGCCGAATCGGAATACAACGCGGTGCGGACCTTGCCGAGGTCTTCGAGCAGGATACGGGTCAGGTCGGCATTGCGGTTGCCTTCCATGCGCGCATCGGCCAGGGCCTCGCTCAGTTCGGCCAACGCCTGCTCCTGGAAGGAGACGCGCATTTCCAGCTCGATCAGGCGTGCTTCCAGTGCCTGTTCGCGCTCGGAGGGTGTGGACTCATGCATTCAACGAACGTCCCCGGCCAATGCCGTAGTAAGCCAGGCCCGCGGCTTCGATGTCCTGCGGGTCGTACAAATTGCGGCCGTCAAACACGACCGCATCGTTGAGCATCTCGCGCAGGCGGACGAAATCCGGGCTGCGGAACTGCTTCCATTCGGTCACCACGACCAGCGCATCGGCGCCCTCAAGGGCGTCGTACGCGTTGTCGCAGAACACCAGATCATCGCGCTCGCCGAAAATGCGGCGCGCTTCTTCGGTCGCTTCCGGATCGTAGGCGCGCACCTGCGCCCCCGCCTCCCACAGCTGCGCCAGCAGGCGGCGGCTGGAGGCTTCACGCATGTCATCGGTGTTGGGCTTGAACGCCAGGCCCCACACCGCGAAGGTCTTGCCGCGCACGCCTTCATCCTCGCCACGGTCGTAGTGGCGCTGGATCAGGGCGTACAGATGGCCCTTCTGGTGCTCGTTGACGGCTTCCACCGCGTTCAACAGCTTCGGCTCATGGCCATGCTGCTGGGCGGTCCGGGCCAGGGCCTGCACATCCTTGGGGAAGCACGAGCCGCCGTAGCCGGCGCCGGGATAGATGAAGTGCCAGCCGATGCGCGGATCCGAGCCGATGCCCTGACGGACCTGCTCGATGTCGGCACCGACCTTCTCGGCGATATTGGCGATTTCGTTCATGAACGAAATCTTGGTCGCCAGCATCGCGTTGGCCGCGTACTTGGTCAGCTCCGCCGAGCGCACGTCCATCTCCACCACGCGGTCGTGATTGCGATTGAACGGCGCATACAGGCGGCGCATCAGCGCGACCGATTCGGGATTGGACGCGCCCACCACGATGCGATCGGGCCGCATGCAGTCGGCGACCGCGTCACCTTCCTTGAGGAATTCGGGGTTGGAGACCACGTCGAACGCGATCTCCACGCCGCGCTCGGCCAGCGCCTGCGCGATGGCCTCACGGACTTTGTCGGCCGTGCCAACCGGCACGGTCGATTTGTTCACCACCACCACCGGCACGGTGATGTGCCGGCCGATGGTGCGGGCCACGGCCAGCACGTACTGCAGGTCGGCACTGCCGTCCTCGTCCGGTGGCGTGCCCACGGCAATGAAGATCACCTGGCCATGCGCGATCGCGGCGGCGGCGTCGGAGGTGAAGGTCAACCGCGACGCATCGTGGTTGGCCTTGACCATCGGTTCCAGGCCGGGCTCATAGATCGGGATGATCCCGTTGTTGAGGCCGTCGACCTTGGCCTGGTCGATATCGACACAGATCACCTGGTGGCCAACCTCGGCCAGGCAGGTACCCGTGACAAGACCGACGTAGCCGGTACCGAAAATCGCAACGCGCATGGGCGGTGGTGCTCCGGATCCGTTACGGCAGAACGTTCAGCAGCTCGACGTCGAACGTCAGCGTCGCGTTCGGACCGATCGGGCCGCCCGGGGTGCCCTGCTCGCCATAGGCCAGCTCGCCCGGAATCCAGAAGCGGTACTTCGAGCCGGTCGGCATCAGCGAAACGCCTTCGGACCAGCCCTTGATCACCTGGTCCAGACCGAACTCGATCGGCTGGCCACGCTGGTAGCTGCTGTCGAACACGGTGCCGTCGAGCAGCTTGCCTTCGTAGTTCACGCGCACCTTGCTGGTCGGCATCGGGCGCTCACCCGAACCCGGGCGCAGCACCTGGTACTGCAGACCCGAGGCGGTGGTCACCACGCCCGGCGCGGTCTTGTTCTTGGCCAGGAAGTTGTTGCCATCCACCCGGTTGGTACCGGCCTGGGCGGCGGACTTGGCGTCCATTTCAGCCTGCTTGCCCTTCATGAAGCCTTCCAGCGTGGCCTTGGCCTGCTCGGCCGTCATCTTCGGGGTGCCATTGTTGAAGGTGGTGCTGACCGCATCGAACAGCGCGTCCAGGTCCAGATCGTCCTTCAGCGGTGCCAGCGACGGGCCCACGGCGAAGCCGCCCAGCATCAGGCCGACCTTTTCACGGTCCACCTTCGGCGGCGCGGTGCCCGGCGCAACGCCCGGAACCGGCTGGCCGCTCTTGGCCATCACGGCCTGGCGCAGGGCGGCATCGGTCTTCTGCGCCTCTTCCTGGCTAATGAGCGGCTGCTTGCCTTCAAAGGCATTGGTCACACCGCGGCGCAGGGCGGCCAGATCGATCTCGCTGGAAATCGGACCGAACGAATTGGCCACATCGATACCGATGGCGTAGCCGAGCTTTTCCCGTTGGGTGTTCAAAGTGGAAGTCTCCTTGACAGCCGCGCGGGCGGCTGGTTGTTGCGACATCGCGGTACCGGTGGCACCCATCGCCAGAATCAGAACCGACGCCGCGGCGCCGCGCATTCCCATCTTCATTCGCTGCATTCCTGGAAGTGACTGGACGCCGACGTCGGCGCGAAAGCAACCATTGTCGCACGCGCGTCCGAGATGTCGATATCGTCAGCGCTTGTTGGCGGTGACAGAGAGTTCACGTTCGATCGCCGCCACCAGCTTCGGATCGTCCGGCGTGACCTTGCTCGGGAACTGCGCCACCACCCGGCCGTCGCGGCTGATCAGATACTTGTGGAAGTTCCAGCCCGGGGACACGCCCGTGGCGGTGGCGAGACTGCGATACAGCGGCGTCGCGTCCGGCCCGGTCACCACCACCTTCTGGAACATCGGGAACTTCACGCCGTAGGTCAGCGTGCAGAACTCCTGGATCTGGGTCTCGTCGCCCGGCTCCTGCCCCTTGAAGTCGTTGGAAGGGAAGCCAAGCACCGAGAAACCACGCGCGGCGTACTTGCGCTGCAACGCCTCCAGACCTTCGTACTGCGGGGTGAAACCGCACTTGCTGGCGGTGTTGACCACCAGCAGCACCTTGCCGCCGTACTGCTTGGCCAGGTTGACCTCGCCCTTCCCGGCCAGCGGGCGGTAGCTCACATCCAGCAGATCGGCCGCCTGGGCCGACGCGCCCACCAGCAGGCCGGCCGCCAGCAACAGCAGGGACCAACGCGCCCGGCGCGGCGCGCGGTCGCGACGGACAGACGACAGCAGAGACACGTGGTGCATCGCGACACTCCAAAGTGGGGACAACGAGGGGGTGAACGGGCCTGGCAAGGGCTGCCAAGGCTGCGGCGGCACTATATCACCGGTGTTTTTGCCGCCGGACGCCGCCGGTCCGCCGGTTTCGGGCGCCCACCAGCAACGCGGTCGCGGCGCCACCTGCAGGGCGCGGCTCGATCCCATTCAGGGGCTGCTTTGTCGCATCTGGCGATGTCAGCCGCGGCGGCTGACATCCGCATATGATTGCCTGAATGCGCTGGTGGCTTGCCATACCATTGACATCAATGAATGTGCGCTGGCGCAGTTCGACGCCGCACACTGAGAACATATTGTTTATATTCAATGACTTGGGATATTTCGAACGCGGTCATGCCGCCCCTGCCATCAGTTGGGTATCGCCCCCTGTTGATCTTCGGCGTGCCGGTGTTATAGTTGCATACAACACCAGTCACCTAGACAGGGGAAGCCCATGAACCGCATGCGCCACCGCCACGCCGCCAAAGCCGTCACCGCCGCCTCGGCGTTGCTCCTGCTCGGCTGGTTCGGCATCCCCTCCGGTGACGCTGGCAGCCCTGCCAGCGCCGATGTGTTTGAAGGCCCGCAGGACGCAGGCGTCATCGAGGCAGGGACCGCCAACGGCGCCCCCACGCCCCCCCGCCGGCTGCACAGCTCCCTGTCCATGCCTTACTTCTCATTCGCGCAGTCGCTGAACCCACGGAGCTGACCATGAGCGATATTCAATGGAGCGATGGTGCTCCGATCTACCGCCAGCTGAAAGAGCGGGTGATCGCCATGATGCTTGACGGCATCATCAAGCCCGGCGATGCCCTGCCTTCGGTCCGGCAGGTTGCCGCCGAGTACCAGCTCAACCCCATCACCGTATCGCGCGCCTACCAGGAACTGGCTGATGAAGGCCTGGTCGAAAAGCGCCGCGGCCTGGGCATGTTCATGACCGAGGAAGCGGCCACGCAGCTGCGCAGCAGCGAGCGCGACCGGTTTCTCAATGAAGAATGGCCGCTGGTCCTGGAGCGCATCCAACGCCTCGGCCTGAACCTCGACGAATTGCTGCCCCAGGGGAAATCCTCATGAATGCCGTTGCAAGTGATGTCGTCATTTCCGCTCGAGGCCTGCGCAAGGCCTACAAACAGACCGTGGCGCTGGACAACACCAGTTTCACGATCGCACCCGGCCGCATCACCGGGCTGATCGGCCCCAACGGCGCCGGCAAGACCACCCTGCTCAAGGCGCTGCTCGGCCTGACCTCGGTGGAAGGCGAGCTGCGCGTGCTCGGGCTGGACCCGACCGAGCAGCGCAACGCCCTGATGAACGATGTGTGCTTCATCGCCGACGTGGCGGTGCTGCCGCGCTGGATGAAGGTGCGCGAGGCCATCGATTTCGTCGCCGGCACCCATCCGCGTTTCGACCGGGCGCGCTGCGAGCGCTTCCTGGCCTCCACCAAGCTGCATCCCAAGCAGCGCGTGCGCGAACTGTCCAAGGGCATGATCGTGCAGCTGCACCTGGCCCTGGTGATGGCCATCGATGCCAAGGTACTGGTGCTGGACGAGCCGACCCTGGGCCTGGACATCCTGTACCGCAAGGAGTTCTACCAGCGTCTGCTGGAGGACTACTTCGATGAGCAGAAGACGATCATCGTCACCACCCACCAGGTGGAAGAGATCGAGCACATCCTCACCGATGTGATGTTCATCCGCGATGGCCGCATCGTGCTCACCACCGATATGGAAGACATCGGCGAGCGCTATACCGAAGTGCTGGTGTCGGCCGATGCCGTCGAGGCCGCGCGCGCACTCAAGCCGATCGACGAACGCGCCCTGCCCTTCGGCAAGACCGTGCTGCTGTTCGACGGGGTGCCACGCGCGCAGCTCACGCCCTTGGGCGAAATCCGCAGCCCGGGGCTGGCGGATCTGTTCGTGGCCATCATGAAGGGAACCTACGCATGAACACCGTCAACCACCCCATCAGCAAGGCCAGCTCGTTCAAGTGGCTGCTCAAGCGTGAGTACTGGGAAAACCGCGGCGGGTTCCTGTATGCGCCGGTGATCGCCGGTGGCATCTCGCTGGTGATGAGCCTGCTCGGCATCGTGTTCGGCCTGGTGGCCATGCACCGTGCGGTCAAGAGCGGCGGCCTCCACCTCAACGACGAAAATGTCAGCATCAACGGCCTGGACCTGAGTCTGCTGACCAGCAAGCTCGATGCCAAGAACCTGCATGACCTGGCCAACGGCCTGGATCTGACCCTGATCCTGAGCTCGGGCTGGCCGCTGATCGTGCTCGCCTTCGTGGTGTTCTTCTACTGCCTGGGCGCCCTGTACGACGACCGTCGCGACCGCAGCATCCTGTTCTGGAAGTCATTGCCGCTGTCGGATACGTCCACCGTCCTGTCCAAGGCCGTGAGTGCGCTGCTGATCGCCCCGCTCATCGCGGTGATCGCCTCGGCCCTGACCATGTTCGGCTTCCTGGTGATGATCTCGATCGTGGTGATCGCCCACGGCGGCGATCCGATGCTGCTGATCTGGGGTCCGGCCAGCCCGCTGACCATTCTCGCCGGTCATCTGTCCTGGATCCCGGTCTACCTGCTCTGGGCCCTGCCGACCGTTGGCTGGCTGCTGCTGTGCTCGGCCTGGGCCAAGACCAAGCCGTTCCTGTGGGCGGTGATGCTGCCGCTGTTCGCCGGCATCATCGTCAGCACCACCAAGCTGATGACCCTGTTCGACCTGACCGGCGGCTGGTTCTGGAAGCACATCGTGGGCCGCCTGCTGCTCAGCGCGGTCCCGGCCAGCGACCAGTTCTACCGCGGCGAGTCGATGTTCAGCGGCAACGGCAACATGGACAACCTGGTCAACGAACTGGGCCCGAGCCACCAACTGGCTGCCTTCGCGATGCCGGAACTGTGGATCGGTGCCGCCGTCGGCGTGGTGTTCCTGTTCCTGGCCATCCGCCTGCGCCGCCGCGCCGGCGAAATCTGATCCCTGCCCTTCATCGAGGAACCGCCCATGATCCGCACGCTCGCTGTTGCTTCCCTGCTGTTGCTGCCGCTGACCGCGCTCGCCAATGAGCCGCAGTGCACGTTCAACGAAGCCCGTGACCTGAAGCTCGACCTGGCCGGCGCCAAGGCGGTGGTGTTCGAAGTGAACCAGCACGATCTGGTGCTGCAGGCTGGCCCGGGCGCGGCCCAGCTCGGGGGGCGCGCCTGCGCCTCCAACGCGGATTGGCTGCGCGAACTGACCGTGACCCAGCAGAAGGTCGGCGACAAGCTCGTCGTCCGCCTGCAGCGCGACGCCCGCAACACGCTCACCATCAGCGGCAGCAGCTATGCCTACCTGGACATGCGCGGCACCGTACCGGACTCGATCCTGGTCCAGCTCAAGGTCGGCTCGGGCGATGCCAGCGTCACCGGTGCGCACTCGCTGAGCGCGGACGTCGGCTCGGGTGACATCAAGCTTCAGGAGATCAAAGGCCTGGTGACCGCAGCGGTCGGCTCGGGCGATGTCATCCTCGACGGTGCCGGTGCGCTGAACCTGCTCTCGGTCGGTTCGGGCGATTTCAAGGCCCGCAACATCCGCGGGGACGCCAAGGTCGGCACGATCGGCTCGGGCGACTTCGAGCTGGATACGGTCGGTGGCAACGTCGAGATCGGCGTGGTCGGCTCCGGGGATACCGATGTGCGCAAAGCCAAGGGCAACGTGCGCGTCGGCACCGTCGGCTCCGGCGACACCGACCTGCGCGATATCGGCGGCAGCGTCACCGTGGACCGTCATGGGTCGGGCGATGTCACCGCGCGCGATGTCGGCGGCGACCTGCGCGTGGCCAACAGCGGCAGCGGCGATATCCGCCACAGCAACGTGCGCGGCCGGGTTGAACTGCCGCGCGGCAAGTAAGCCTCTCTTCTCCTCTGACGGATACGCATCATGACGACTCGACTGCTGCTGCCTGCCCTGCTGTTGTGCCTGCCGATCGCAGCCTGTACCGCCCCCGACAGTGGCAAGGGCAAGGCGCCCGCCGACCAGAGCGCCGCCGCCCCGGCGACCAGCGCGCTGGATACCGATGGCATCGGCAAGACCGTGCAGGAGGCCACCGAGAAGGCCCGCCGGGAGATCAGCCAGGGCAACATTTCCATCGCCAACGGGAAGACCCCGAAGGCGGAGATCAGCCCCCAGGGCGACCTGCTCATCGACGGCAAGGCGGTCACCGTGGACGCCCACCAGCGGGCGCTGCTGCTGGACTACCGCAAGCAGGTCGAGCAGCTCGCCAACGCCGGCATGGAAATCGGCGTGGCCGGTGCCAATCTGGGCGTGAAGGCGGCCGGCGAAGCGATCAAAGGCATGTTCTCCGGCGACACCCAGGGCATTGAGGCGCGCGTGAATGAAGAAGCCAGGAAGATCGAGGATCAGGCCCAGAGGCTGTGCGGGCTGCTGCCCGGCATGATGGCCAGGCAGCAGGCGCTGGCCGCCGCGCTGCCGGCCTTCCAGCCGTACGCGACGATGGACCAGAGCGACATCGACGACTGCGGCAAGTAACCCCGGCACTGCCTGCGACGATGCGTCGCAGGCAGGCCCTTCCCGGTGCGGGAGGACTACAATCTCCCCTCCCGTCGCATGCGTTGCCCTGCTCATGAAGAAGCTGAGTCTGTTGCTGTTCGCCCTGTTCTGCCTGGTCGCCACCGGTTGCGATCAGGAGTACCGCAATCACCGCGCCGAGCGCAGCAAGCCCAAGATCACCGTCAGCGACGGCATGGTCACCGTGCGCCGCGCACCTGCGCCGAACATCATCATCCTGCCCAACGGGCACATGAAGATCGATGAGATCGAAATTCCGCTCAATGAGGAGCAGCAGGCGATGCTGCAGGGCATGTTCGGCCAGCTGCAGGTGCTGCGCCAGAACACCCTGACCGACGCCCCGCCGGACCCGGCCAAGCGCTCGGTGAAAATCCAGGTGCCGGACGGCATGCAGCCGATCCCGCCGGATCTGATCACGAAGATCCCCGAGTTCAAGGATTACACCGAGACCTTCGGCAATCTGCAGGCCGCTCGCCACTGAGTTTGGGCGGGGACTCGCGCACAAAAAAACGGGCCGTTCGGCCCGTTTTTTATTTCAGGTCATACGCGCGCTCAACCGCCCCCGCCACCGCCGCCATGGATGCCACCGGCAGTGAGGGCCGCCGGATCCAGCAGCCTGCGCAGTTCGGCGTCGGACAGGCCACTGTCTTCCTTGGCCACGTCCAGCACCGGGCGTTGTTCCTTGTAGGCACGCTTGGCGATCGCCGCCGCCTTTTCGTAGCCGATGATCGGGTTCAAGGCGGTCACCAGGATCGGGTTGCGATCCAGTGCCTCGCGGACGCGATCCTCGCGCACTTTCAGCCCGGCGATCGCGGTATCGGCGAGCAGACGGGTGATGTTGGCCAGCAGGTTGATGCCATCGAGCAGGTTCGCCGCGATCAGCGGCAGCGTCACGTTCAACTGGAAGTTGCCGGTCTGGCCGGCCACGGTGATCGCGGTGTGGTGGCCGATCACCTGGGCGCACACCATCACGGTGGCTTCGGGGATCACCGGATTGACCTTGCCCGGCATGATCGAGCTGCCCGGCTGCAGCGCCGGCAGTTCGATCTCGCCCAGCCCGGCCAGCGGCCCGGCATTCATCCAGCGCAGGTCGTTGGCGATCTTGATCAGCGCCACGGCCAACGCATTGAGCTGGCCGGACAGTTCAACCGCATCGTCCTGCGCGGCCAGGCCTTCAAACTTGTTTTCCGCGCTGTCGAACTTGATGCCGGTCTGCTGCTTGAGCTGCTTGGCCACCAGCGTGCCGAACCGGGGGTCGGCATTGATGCCGGTGCCGATCGCCGTGCCGCCCAGCGGCAGGCGCCGCAGCCGCTTGAGGCTGTCCTCGATGCGATCCTGGGCCGAAGACAACTGCGCCGACCACGCACCGAATTCCTGCTCGAAGGTCAGCGGCATCGCGTCCATCAGATGGGTGCGACCGGTCTTGACCACCTTGCGCAGCGCACGGCCGCGCTTGTCGATGGTCTTGCGCAGGTGCACCAGTGAAGGCAGCAGCTGCTCATGCACGCCCAGCAACGCGGAGACACGCAGCGCGGTGGGAATCACATCGTTGGAGCTTTGCCCCTGGTTGACGTGATCGTTGGGATGCACCGCGGTCTTGCCGGCCTTGCCCGCGCGGTTGGCGAGCGTGGCAATGACCTCGTTGGCATTCATGTTCGAGGAGGTGCCCGAACCGGTCTGGTACACATCGATCGGGAAGTGCGCGTCGTGGCGGCCGTCGGCAACGTCCGCCGCAGCGGCTTCGATGGCCTTGCCGATGTTGCGCGGCAGATGGCCCAGCTCGACATTGACGTTCGCCGCAGCGCCCTTGACCAGGCCGAGCGCGCGGATGAAACCACGCGGCATGCGTTGGCCCGACACCGGGAAATTATCGACGGCGCGCTGGGTCTGCGCGCCCCACAACGCATCGGCGGGCACCTGCAGCTCGCCCATGCTGTCGTGTTCAATCCTGAAACCCTTGCTCATTGCTTCAACTCCGCACGTCTTTCGTGGATGAAAGGGAACCTGCGGCTGGCAACGGGCCTGATTCCCTGGCTGGCGGCTCTGATCACGATACTCTCAAGCACCGCTGAAACCCAAGACCGTGAGTGATCGGCTAGACTCGGGATCCGCTTCCATTCAGACAGCCTGCCGCCCCCATGGGTGACGATCCCGACAGTAGTACCGGGCGTGCCGCCGCGCACGCATCGATGACCGCCCTCGCCGCCCCGGCGACCGCGGGTACCCCTTCGCCCCTGGCAGCGCCGCTGCGGGGCCGCGAATGATCGGCAACCTCCTGCTGCTGGTACTGGCCCTGCTGCTGGTGGTGCTCAACGGCTTCTTCGTGGCCGCCGAGTTCGCCCTGGTCAAGCTGCGCCACACCCAGGCCGTCGGCCTGGCCGAGAACCACGGCTGGCGTGGGCGCCTGCTGCTCAACGTGCACGCGCACCTGGATGCGTACCTGTCCGCCTGCCAGCTGGGCATCACGCTGTCCTCGCTGGGCCTGGGCTGGGTCGGCGAACCGGCGTTCGCGCACCTGCTGCAACCGCTGTTCGATACGCTGGGGTTGACCCCGGAAGCCTCGCGCCTGACCGCTTTCATCATCGCCTTCAGCATCATCTCGTTCCTGCACATCGTGCTCGGCGAACTGGCCCCCAAATCGATGGCGATCCGCCGCCCGGAAGCAATGTCGCTGTGGACGGCCGCACCGCTGTACCTGTTCTACTGGGCGATGTATCCGGCCATCTGGCTGCTCAACAACAGCGCCAACGCGCTGCTGCGCCTGGCCGGCTGGGGTGATGTGGAGCACACCTCGCACCGTTATTCACGCGAGGAACTCAAGCTCATCGTGGGCCGCCAGCAGCCCACCGGCAGCGCGCCGGACCAGGACCTCACGCTGATGAGCCACGCGCTGGAACTGCCCGAACTGGTGGCCGGCGACCTGATGCGCTCGCGCGACCATATGCGTTCGTTCCGCGACGGGATGAGCCTGGCCGACGTGATGGCCGAGTTCGCCGAGAGCCGCTACAGCCGCTACCCGTGGTTCGACCGCGACGGCGAGGAAGTGCTCGGCATCCTGCACATGAAGGACCTGCTGGTGGAGATCGCCCGCGGCCATCCGACCGACGATCTGCGCCCGCTGCTGCGCCCGGCCAACCTGATCGCGCTGGAGACCCCGGTACCGCTGGTGCTGGAGCGTTTCCGCACCGGCACCACCCACCTGGCACTGTGCGTGGAAGAACACGGCCGCATCCTGGGCTACTTCACCCTGGAAGACCTGCTGGAAGTGGTGGTCGGCGATATCGAAGACGAGCACCCGCATATCGTCAAGGACGCCCCGACCCGCGGCGCGGACGGCACCCTGCTGGTGGCCGGCTCGACCTCCATCTTTCGGCTGGAGCGCCTGCTGGGCCATGACCTGAGCGCGCCCGACCATCTGAATTCGGTCGGCGGGCTGATCGTGCACCAGCTCCAGCGCCTGCCCGAGGAAGGCGAGCAGCTGGAGATCGACGGGCACCTGTTCACGATCAAGCGCATGGCCGGGCACCGGATCCAGGCGGTGACGGTGCGCATGGCACAGGCCGAGGACGCCGGGGCAGCGTAGAATGACGGCCCCCGCTGCCAACGACCTGCGCCCTGCCATGTCCGAATTCGCCCTGCTCGCCCTGTCCCCGCTCGATGGCCGCTACGCCGGCAAGGTCGACGCCCTGCGCCCGATCTTCTCCGAATACGGCCTGATCAAGGCCCGCGTGAAGGTGGAAGTGGAATGGCTGCTGGCACTGGCCAATGAGCCGGGTATCGTCGAACTGGCCCCGTTCTCGGCTGCCGCCACCGCCCGCCTGCGCGCCCTGGCCGACGACTTCGCCCCGGCCCACGCCGCGCGGGTGAAGGAGATCGAGCGCACCACCAACCATGACGTCAAGGCCGTGGAGTACTTCATCAAGGAACAGCTCGCCGCCGATGCCGAGCTGGGCCCGGCGCTGGAGTTCGTGCATTTCGCCTGCACCAGCGAAGACATCAACAACCTCAGCTATGGCCTGATGCTCGAGCAGGCCCGCCGCGAGGTGCTGCTGCCGTCGCTGGACAACATCGCCGGCGTGCTGCGCGCCCTGGCCCACGCCCAGGCGGCCCAGCCGATGCTGTCGCGTACCCACGGCCAGACCGCCTCGCCGACCACCCTGGGCAAGGAAGTGGCCAACGTGGTGGCCCGTCTGGAGCGCCAGCGCCGCCAGATCGCCGCGGTGGAGCTGACCGGCAAGATCAACGGCGCGGTGGGCAACTACAACGCCCACGTCATCGCCTACCCGGACGTGGACTGGCCGGCCTTCGCCCAGCGCTTCGTGGAAAGCCTCGGCCTGGTGTTCAACCCGTACACCACCCAGATCGAGCCGCATGACAACGTCGCCGAAATCGGCGATGCCGCGCGCCGCGCCAACATCATCCTGATCGACCTGGCCCGCGACGTCTGGGGCTATATCTCGCTGGGCTACTTCAAGCAGAAGCTCAAGGAAGGCGAAGTCGGCTCGTCGACCATGCCACACAAGGTCAACCCGATCGATTTCGAAAACGCCGAAGGCAACTTCGGCATCGCCAACGCCCTGTTCGAGCATTTCAGCGCCAAGCTGCCGATCAGCCGCTGGCAGCGTGATCTGACCGACTCCACCGTGCTGCGTGCGGTCGGCACGGCCTTTGGCCACACCCAGGTCGCCCTGGACTCGCTGGCCAAGGGCCTGGGCAAGCTGACCGTGAACCCGGAACGCCTGGACGCCGATCTGGACGCCGCGTGGGAAGTACTGGCCGAAGCCGTGCAGACCGTCATGCGCCGCCACGGCCTGCCCAACCCCTACGAACAGCTCAAGGCCCTCACCCGTGGCCAGGGCATCACCACCGAGTCGATGCAGGCCTTCGTCGAATCCCTGGAGCTGCCGGCCGACGCCAAGCAGAGCCTGCGCGCCCTCACCCCGGGCGGCTACATCGGCCTGGCGGCGGACCTGGCCAAGGCGATCTGAAGGCATGGGCGCGGCACCGTCGCGCCCCCGAATACCCGTCTATACGCTGCAAGGATCTCCCCCATGGCCGCACGCAAGACCAAACCCCCCGTCATCGACATCCAGGCCCGCCCCGGCCTTCCGCTGGGCATGCCCGCAGCCACCTTCCTGCGCGACTACTGGCAGAAGCGCCCGCTGCTCATCCGCGGCGCCTTCCCCGATTTCGAAACGCCGGTCCAGCCCGAAGACCTCGCCGGCCTGGCCTGCGAGGAAGGCGCCCTGTCGCGCCTGATCACCCACGACCGCGCCACCGATGGCTGGAGCGTGCGTACCGGCCCGTTCCAGGAAGAAGAGTTCCCGGGCATGCCCGACCACGACTGGACCCTGCTGGTCCAGGACGTGGACAAGTGGGACGCCGACGTGCGCGCCCTGATCAGCCACTTCAACTTCCTGCCGCGCTGGCGCATGGATGACGTGATGATCAGCTTCGCCGCCACCGGCGGCTCGGTCGGGGCGCATGTCGACCAGTACGACGTCTTCCTGCTGCAGGCTTACGGCCACCGCCGCTGGCAGATCGATGCCAGCGAATCCATCAAGGGCAAGCGCCCGCCGCTGGACTTCCGCGACGACGTCGAACTCAAGCTGCTGCGCCGCTTCAAGCCGACCCACGACTGGGTGCTGGCCCCGGGCGACATGCTCTACCTGCCGCCGAACGTGCCGCACAACGGCGTCGCCGAAGACCCCTGCCTGACCTTCTCCTTCGGCATGCGTGCCCCGGCCTCGGCCGAGCTGATCAGCGACTACCTCGATACCCTGATTGACGGTGCCGACGAGTCCATCCGTTACCAGGATCCGGACCTGAAAGTGCCGCAGGACCCGAACGAGATCGACGTGGTCTCGATGAACCGCGTGGTCGAAGCGCTCAATGCGATCCGCATGAACGACCCGGACAAGCTCGGCGACTGGTTCGGCCGCTTCATCACCACCTACCGCGCCGCCGGGGAAGTGATGGCGCACGGCGAACCGCTGCCGCGCGAGGAGATAGAAGCCGCGCTGGGCGCGGGCGTGGAATTGCAGCGCCACCCGTGGGCGCGCCTGGCCTGGCGCCGTGCCAAGCGTGGCGCCAGCCTGTACTGCAGCGGCCTGGACTTCGCCCTGCCGGTCAAGGATGCCCAGGTACTGGCCGGCACCGAACAGATCGGCGCGGCGCTGTACCAGAAGCTCTCGGCCAAGGGCCGTGATGCCGTGCAGGCGCTGGTCGCCGGCGGCTTCTACCAGCTGGTGGACGATGCCGGGTTGGAGGATGAAGACGACTACGTCGCCGAGTACGACATCGTCGACGGCACCGACGCGGTCGAGGTCATCGATGACGAGGCCATCCAGGCCGACGTGCACGAGGTCACCATCCATGACGACGGCATCGAAGTGATCGTCGATTTCGATGACAGCGACGAGACCGACGGCAAGGACGAGCCCCCGCGCGGCTGATCCGCCCGCCCGCCATGGCCGCCTCCGGTTTCCAGGTTGACGTGGTCGATTACCCGGCGCAGCACGCGGCGCTGCACCGGGTGCGGTTCACCGTGTTCGTCGACGAACAGCAGGTACCGGCCGAGCTGGAGATCGACGCGCTCGATCCCCTCAGCGTGCACGTGCTGGCCCGGGACACCGACGGCGCGCCGATCGGTGCCGGCCGGCTCACCCCGGATGGGCGGATCGGCCGGATGGCGGTGCTGGCCGCCTGGCGCGGCAAAGGCGTCGGCGACGCCCTGCTGCAGGCCCTGATCGATCAGGCCCGGGCCCGTGGCTGGCGCGAGGTCTGCCTGCATGCGCAGCTGCCGGCCCGCGTGTTCTACACCCGGCAGGGCTTCCTGCCGGAGGGCGAGGTGTTCGACGAGGCCGGTATCGCCCACCAGCACATGCGCCTGACCCTGTCCGGAGCGGTCGCGATCGACCGGGCCGAGGACGCCGTGGCGATCGCCACCGCACTGGTCCACCGCGCCCGCCGCCAGCTCTGGATCCACAGCCGCCAGCTCGACCCCGGCCTGCTTGATGCACCGCCGGTGCTGGAGGCGCTGCGACGCTACGCCACCGCCCGCCACGACAAACAGGCCTGGCTGATCGTCCACGACAGCGCCGCCATCCGGCAGGCCGGCTCGCCCCTGTTGACCCTGCTGCAGCGCCTGCCGAGCGTCTTCCGGGTGCGCGAAGTGAGCGATCCGATCGACCGCGCGACGGCATCGGCCTGCCTGCTCAATGACGCGGGCGACTACTACTTTCGTCTGAGTGGCCACCGCTTCGACGGTGAGGCGGGTGTGTCCCAGCCGGCACGTTCGCGGCCGTTGCAGGACGGTTTGCAGCGCGTATGGGAACGTTCGCGTGATTGCAGCGAACTGCGCGCACTGGGCCTGTAGCTCACCCCACGCTCCCGAACCTGTCTGGGAATGACACCGCGGTCCCCGCACTGGCCCGTACGGTGCCCCTTCCTGTCTCGATGGGGGTACAATTTGGGGTGTTAGATACCGCCCGCGCAGGGCTATTCACTTTTCCCTGCCGGATCATCGAAGCCTTACCCCACAAGCGAATCCGACTCTCCATCGTGGACAATCAACTGAAGCAGTTTGCGCAATCTTCGCAGCTCGCCGGCGGCAACGCCTCCTATATCGAGGATCTGTACGAGCAGTACCTCGTTTCTCCGGACAGTGTCGATCCCAAATGGAAGACCTACTTCGACGGCTTCCAGGGCCGCGAAGCCGGTGATATTCCGCATTCGGCCGTCATCGCCCACATTGCCGACGCCGCCAAGAATGCCGTCAAGAGCGGCACTGCCGCCGGTGCCGGCGACGAGCGCGAGCGCAATGTCGGCCGCCTGATCACCGCCTACCGTTCGCGTGGCCACATGGCGGCCCGCCTGGACCCGCTGAGCCTGACCGCGCCGACCAATCCGCCGGATCTGGGCCTGCCGTTCCACAGCCTGTCGGAAAGCGACCTGGGCAGTGAGTTCAGCACCGGCGGCGTCGCCGGCCAGCCGCGCATGAAACTGCGCGACCTGCTGGAGCGCCTGAAGAAGACCTACACCGGCTCGATCGGTGCGGAATTCATGCACATCTCCGAGGTCGAGCAGCGTCAGTGGCTGTACCAGCGCCTGGAACTGGCCGGTGGCAACTACAACCTGGATGCCGATACCCAGCGCCGGACCCTGGAGCGCCTGACGGCTGCCGAGGGTCTGGAGCGCTACCTGCACACCAAGTACGTCGGCCAGAAGCGCTTCTCGCTGGAAGGCGGCGACTCGCTGATCCCGATGATGGACACCATCATCCGTGACGCCGGCAAGGATGGCGTCAAGGACGTGGTGATCGGCATGGCCCACCGCGGCCGCCTGAACGTGCTGGTCAACACCCTCGGCAAGAGCCCGCGCAAGCTGTTCGACGAGTTCGAAGGCAAGTTCGAGCACGACGACCACGCCTCCGCCGGCGACGTGAAGTACCACATGGGCTTCTCCGCCGACGTCTCCACCCCGGGTGGCGCCGTCCACCTGGCGCTGGCGTTCAACCCGTCGCACCTGGAAATCGCCGATCCGGTCGTGGCCGGCAGCGTGCGCTCGCGCCAGGAACGTCGTGGCGATACCGCCCGCAAGCAGGTGATGCCGATCCTGATCCACGGCGACGCGGCCTTCTCCGGCCAGGGCGTGGTGATGGAGCTGTTCCAGATGTCCCAGGCCCGCGGCTTCGCCGTCGGTGGCACGGTGCACATCGTGGTCAACAACCAGGTCGGTTTCACCACCTCCAACCCGCTGGATACGCGCTCCACGCGCTACGCCACCGACGTGGCCAAGATGATTGCCGCCCCGGTGCTGCACGTGAATGGCGACGATCCGGAAGCCGTGGTGTTTGCCGCCCAGCTGGCCTTCGAGTTCCGCCAGAAGTTCGCCAAGGACGTGGTCATCGATCTGATGTGCTACCGCCGTTGGGGCCATAACGAGGCCGACGAACCGGCGATCACCCAGCCGCTGATGTACCAGGTGATCCGCAAGCACCAGACCACCCGCGAGCTGTACGCCGCGGCGCTGGAAGCTGCCGGCGTGATCGAAGCCGGCGGCGGCAAGGCGCTGGTCGATGCCTACCGCAACAAGCTCGATGCCGGTGAAGTCACCACCGAGCTGGCCCAGGTCGAAAAGACCCCGGCCACCAGCAAGATGTACGTGGATTGGCCCAAGCTGCTCAACGGCAAGCTCTCCGACGCGGTCTCCACCGCCGTCGGCATGGAGAAGGTCAAGCAGCTGGCGCAGATGATCAACACCGTGCCCGAAGGCGTGGAACTGCACTCGCGCGTGGCCAAGGTCTATGACGACCGCCGCAAGATGGCCGCCGGCGAGATCCCGGGTGACTGGGGCTTTGCCGAGAACCTGGCCTACGCCACCATCCTCGACGAAGGCAACAACCTGCGTCTGGTCGGCCAGGACGTGGGCCGCGGTACGTTCACGCACCGCCACGCGATCCTGCACGACCAGAAGACCGACAACTACTACCTGCCGCTGCGCCAGCTGGTCGAGTCGCCGGAACAGGCCACCATCATCGATTCGCTGCTCAGCGAAGAAGCGGTGATGGCCTATGAGTACGGCTTCTCCACCACCGATCCGAACACCCTGTGCATCTGGGAAGGCCAGTTCGGCGATTTCGCCAACGGCGCCCAGGTCGTGATCGATCAGTTCATCGCCGCCGGCGAAGCCAAGTGGGGCCGTATCACCGGCCTGACCCTGCTGCTGCCGCACGGTTACGAAGGCCAGGGCCCGGAGCACAGCTCCGCGCGTCTGGAGCGCTTCCTGCAGCTGTGCGCGCTGGAGAACATGCTGGTGTGCGTGCCGTCGACCCCGGCGCAGGCGTACCACATGCTGCGTCGCCAGATGCGCATGACCACCCGCAAGCCGCTGATCGTGATGTCGCCCAAGTCGCTGCTGCGCCACAAGCTGGCGGTGTCGACCCTGGACGAACTGGCCAACGGCGAGTTCCAGCACCTGATCGGCGATGCCAACGCAGACGCCAAGAAGGTCAAGCGCGTGGTGCTGTGCTCGGGCAAGGTCTACTACGACCTGCTGGAAGACCAGACCAAGCGTGGCCAGGACGATGTCGCCATCATCCGCGTCGAACAGCTGTATCCGTTCCCGCGCGTGGCACTGGCAGCAGAGCTGAAGAAGTACGGCAAGGCGGCCGATGTGGTGTGGTGTCAGGAAGAACCGCAGAACCAGGGTGCCTGGTACCAGATCCGTCACCACCTGCAGGCATGCCTGGCCGATGGCCAGAGCATCCATTACGCAGGTCGCGCCCGTTCGGCATCGCCGGCCGCTGGACACATGGCTGACCACATCATCGAACAGCAGAAGCTGATCGCCGATGCCCTGGTCAACACGTTCAACGACTCGGTCGCTGAATAACTCTCCCCCTCATTCTAGAAAAGACAAACCAGGAAGCTCCCGAATGGCCACCGAAGTCAAAGCCCCGGTACTGCCCGAATCCGTCGCCGACGGCACCATCGCCACCTGGCACAAGAAGGTCGGCGATGCCGTCAAGCGCGATGAAAACCTGCTTGATCTGGAAACCGACAAGGTCGTCCTGGAAGTGCCGTCGCCGGTCGACGGCGTGCTGAAGGAGATCAAGTTCGAGGTGGGTGCCACCGTGACCTCCAGCCAGGTCGTGGCGATCATCGAAGAAGGCGCGACCGCTGCTGCTCCGCCGGCCGAAGAGAAGAAGGCCGATGCCCCGGCCGCTGCTCCGGCAGCGGCCGCTGCCGCTCCGGCCGCTGCCGCAGCGCCGGCACCGGCCACCAAGTCCGCTGCCGATTCGCTGCCCCCGGGCGCCCGCTTCACCGCCATCACCGAAGGCGTGAACCCGGCCGACGTGGACGGCACCGGCCGCCGCGGCGCGGTGACCAAGGAAGACATCGTCAACTTCGCCCGCAACGGTGGCGCCGGCAAGTCCGGTGGCGCACGTCCGGAAGAGCGCGTGCCGATGACCCGCATCCGCAAGCGCATCGCCGAGCGCCTGATGCAGTCCAAGAACGGCACCGCGATGCTGACCACCTTCAACGAGGTCGACCTGTCCAAGGTCTCGGCCGCGCGCAAGGATCTGCAGGACGAGTTCGTCAAGGCCCACGGCATCAAGCTGGGCTTCATGAGCTTCTTCGTGAAGGCCGCCGCCAACGCGCTGCAGCGCTTCCCGCTGGTCAATGCCTCGATCGATGGTGACGACATCATCTATCACGGCTACTCGGACATCTCGATCGCCGTGTCGACCGAGAAGGGTCTGGTGACCCCGGTCCTGCGCAACGTCGAGCGCATGTCGTTCGCCGATATCGAAAAGACCATCGCCGACTACGCCAAGAAGGCCCGTGACGGCAAGCTGAGCCTGGAAGAACTGCAGGGCGGCACCTTCACCGTCACCAACGGCGGCACCTTCGGCTCGCTGCTGTCGACCCCGATCATCAACCCGCCGCAGAGCGCCATCCTGGGCATGCACGCCATCAAGGAGCGTCCGATCGCGCAGAACGGCCAGGTCGTGATCGCGCCGATGATGTACCTGGCGCTGTCCTACGATCACCGCATCATCGATGGCAAGGACTCGGTCCAGTTCCTGGTGGACATCAAGAACCAGCTGGAAAACCCGGGCCGCATGCTGTTCGGCCTGTAAGACCTCCCACCCCTCCGCGCCCGCGCGGAGGGGTTCTGGTTTTACGGCACTGCACCGCACTGCCCTGCTCTCTCCCCCGGCGCCTGCGCGCCACCGGCTTCAAGCGAAGCTCGGGAATGCAACAAGGAACTATCAATGGCTGAACAATTCGACGTCGTCGTCATCGGTGCCGGTCCGGCCGGTTACCATGCCGCCATCCGCGCCGCGCAGCTGGGTCTGAAGACCGCCTGCATCGACGCTGCGCTGGGCAAGGACGGCAAGCCGGCCCTGGGTGGCACCTGCCTGCGCGTGGGCTGCATCCCGTCCAAGGCGCTGCTCGATTCCTCGCGCCAGTTCTGGAACATGGGCCACATCTTTGGCGACCACGGCATCAGCTTCAAGGATGCCAAGATGGACGTCGAGGCGATGGTTGGCCGCAAGGACAAGATCGTCAAGCAGTTCACCGGCGGCATCGCCATGCTGTTCAAGGCGAACAAGGTCACCGCGTACTACGGTTTCGGTGAGCTGCAGCCGGGCAACATCGTCAAGGTCAAGCAGCACGACGGTTCGGAAGTCGAGCTGAAGGGCACCAACGTCATCATCGCCGCCGGCTCGGATTCGATCGAACTGCCGTTCGCCAAGTTCGACGGCGAGACCATCGTCGACAACGTCGGCGGCCTGGACTTCACCGAAGTCCCCGCCCGCCTCGCCGTGATCGGCGCCGGCGTGATCGGCCTGGAACTGGGCAGCGTCTGGAAGCGCCTGGGTTCGGAAGTGACCATCCTGGAAGCGCTGCCGGACTTCCTGGCCGCTGCCGATGCCGAAGTGGCCAAGACCGCCTTGAAGGAATTCAAGAAGCAGGGTCTGGACATCCGCCTGGGCGCCAAGGTCTCCAAGGCCGAGGTGACCGGCAAGGGCAAGAAGAAGGAAGTCGCCCTGACCTACACCGATGGTGAAGGCGAGAAGAGCCTGATCGTGGACAAGCTGCTGGTGGCCGTTGGCCGTCGCGCCGCCACCAAGGGCCTGCTGGCCGAAGGCACCGGGGTCAAGATCAACGAGCGTGGCCAGATCGAAGTGGACGCGCACTGCCGCACCGGCGTCAATGGCGTCTGGGCGGTCGGTGACTGCGTGCGCGGCCCGATGCTGGCGCACAAGGGCTTCGAGGAAGGCATCGCCGTGGCCGAGCTGATCGCGGGCCTGCCGGGCCACGTCAACTTCGACACCATCCCGTGGGTGATCTACACCGAGCCGGAGCTGGCCTGGGTCGGCAAGACCGAGCAGCAGCTCAAGGACGAAGGCATCCCGTACAAGGCGGGCAGCTTCCCGTTCGCCGCCAACGGCCGTGCCGTGGCGATGATCGAGCCGACCGGCTTCGTGAAGGTCCTGGCGCATGCCGAGACCGACCGCATCCTGGGCATGCACCTGGTCGGCGCGAACGTCTCCGAGCTGGTGCACGAAGGCGTGCTGACCATGGAGTTCAGCGGTTCGGCCGACGACCTGGCGCGCATCTGCCACGCCCACCCGTCGCTGTCGGAAGTGGTGCATGACGCCGCGATGGCCGTGAGCAAGCGCGCGATCCACAAGGCCAACTGAGCCCTGTTGGTGGCGTAACGAAAAACCCCGCTTCGGCGGGGTTTTTTGTGGGCGAGAGGTAGTGCCGGCCGCTGCACAGCCCCTCGCCATGGGTAGTGCCGGCCGCTGGCCGGCTCCTCGCCATTTGGTAGTGCCGGCCGCTGGCCGGCTCCTCGCCATTTGGTAGTGCCGGCCGCTGGCCGGCTCCTCGCCATTTGGTAGTGCCGGCCGCTGGCCGGCTCCTCGCCATTGGTAGTGC
>NZ_JBDJLE010000031.1:0-32719 GCF_039673205.1 Stenotrophomonas sp. TWI809
TCCCCAAGCTGCTGGATGAAAGTGCAGCCGGCCAGCGGCCGGCACTACCTGGTTTCGTTCTGCGTTGCGTGCAGCCGGCCAGCGGCCGGCACTACCTGGTTTCGTTCTGCGTTGCGTAGAGCCGGCCAGCGGCCGGCACTACCGCATATCGCGTTGGCGTCAGCCCGCTTTACGGCGCAACGGCGTCACGTTGCTCGCGATCTTCGCGGCCTTTTTCGGCTTGCTGGCCACGGTCTGCGCATGGGCCGCGAAGAAATCGCGCACCTTGGGGTAGACCGTTTCGCGCCAGCGGCGGCCGCTGAAAATGCCGTAGTGGCCAGCGCCTTCGACGATGAAATGCTCGCGATGCGCGGCCGGAATGCCGGTGCACAGGTCCTGCGCCGCTTCGGTCTGGCCGAGGCCGGCGATATCGTCCAGCTCGCCTTCGATGCTCAGCAGTGCGGTGCCGGTGATCGCGCTGGGATCCACGCGTTCACCCTGCACGTACCACTCGCCGCGCGGCAGCAGGAATTCCTGGAAGACCACGCGGATCGTGTCCAGGTAGTACTTGGCCGGCATGTCGAGCACCGCGTTGTACTCGTCGTAGAAACGACGGTGCGCGTCGGCATCTTCCATGTCGCCCTTGACCAGGTCGGCATAGAAATCCCAGTGCGAACTGAAGTGGCGGCTCGGGTTCATCGACAGGAACCCGGCGTGCTGCAGGAAGCCCGGGTACACGCGGCGGCCCGCGCCCGGGAAGGTGGCCGGCACGGTGTGGATGACGTTGTTCTCGAACCACGACATCGGGTTCTGCGTGGCCAGGTTGTTGACCGCGGTCGGGCTGCAGCGCGCATCGATCGGGCCGCCCATCATCACCAGCGACCGCGGCGTGGTTTCGCCACGGCTGGCCATCAGCGAGACGGCGGCCAGTACCGGCACGGTCGGCTGGCAGACGCTGATCACATGCAGCTTTTCCGCACCGAGGTGGCGGATGAATTCCTGCACATAGGCGATGTAATCCTCCAGCCCGAACTCGCCTTCGCTGCCCGGCACCATGCGCGCATCGACCCAGTCGGTCACGTACACGCGGTGATCGCGCAGCAGGGTGCGCACGGTATCGCGCAGCAGCGTGGCGTGGTGGCCGGACAACGGCGCCACCACCAGCACGAACGGCTGGTTGAGCATGGTGTGCAGCTGGTCGGCTTCATTGCTGTGGCGCTTGAAGCGCAGCAGTTTGCAGAACGGCTTGCTGATCTCTTCGTGGACGACGATCGGCACGCGCTCGCCCTCGACGTCGATTTCGTTGATGCCCCATTCGGGCTTCTCGTAATCCTTGCCAATGCGGTGGAACAGCTCGTTCACAGCGGCCAGGCGATCCGCGCCGGGCATCTGCGACCACCAATGACCTTGATTGGCGAAGAACTTCGCGTTGGCCTGGGCCTGGTGCACCCACGGGGCGAGCAGGTTGCGGGTCAACTCATGCAGCTGATATAGCATGACGTCCAATATGTATGGTCTTATGTTGCCGCGCAGCATAGCGCACCCGTCGAGCGGGCGCGTTAATGCGGGTCCTGTCTCAATTGTTATCGAGACTCAAGGCGTGCCGCGTTCCAGCGCAGCCGCGTGCCCGGCCAGTGCGGGTGACAGCCAGCAGTGCGAGCCCAGGGCGGTGAAGCCAACCCGCTTGAGCTGGCTGCGGTACCAGCGCGCCGGGCGCGGCTGGAAGCCTTCGTGGTCGCCATCGAAGTCATCCTCGCCGGTGAACGCTTCCAGGAACGCCACGCCGGCGGTCAGTTCGGCAAAGCCTTCCAGTGCCGGGCGCAGCTCGCGGCTGGGCACGTAATGCATCACGTCCGAGCAGATCAGCAGATCCACCGGTGCGCACGGGCGCAGCCAGGCGAAATCGCCGACCTTGGCCGGGTGCAGGTTGCGGCTGCGGCCGTAGCGGTGCACGGCGTAATCACTGCTGTCAAAGCCCAGGTACTGCACGCGCGGGCGCAGTTTGAGCAGCGGGGCACGCCAGGCGCCTTCGCCACAGCCGATATCGAGCACGCTGCGGATCGGGCGTTCCAGGTAGTACTCGGCGCTGGCCACGGCGAGCGCCACCTTGCGCGCCAGGCGCGCGGCGCCACCGGTCTGGTCAGGCTGGTACCAGCGCTGGAAGTAGGCGGCGTCGTAGGTTTTGTCCATGGGGATGTGCACGTGGGTGAAAGCGGCGCTTATCGTACGGTGTGGCGCGCGTGGATGCGTAGGGGAGGTGTGGCGATGGGTCGCGCCCGCCACCCATCGGGTGGCCGTGCCGGGCATGCGAGAATGGCGGCCAACCCATGCCAGCCGCCGGAGCAAGCACATGCAGTCCTACTACTGGGTCAAGACCTTCCACCTGTTGTTCGTGGTGGCGTGGATGGCGGCGGTGTTCTATCTGCCCCGGATCCTGGTCAACCTCAGCGAGACGGCCGGCCAGCTGCCGGTGACCGAGCGGCTGCAGCTGATGGGCCTGCGCCTGTACAAGTTCGGCCACATGATGTTCGGCCTCGCGCTGATCCTGGGCGTGGTGCTGTGGCTGGGCTACCGCGTGATTCCGGATTTCCCGACCATGGTCGCGCCCGGTGCGGCGGGCTGGCTGCATGCCAAGCTCGGCCTGGTGGTGCTGCTGCTGGTCTATTACTCGTGGACCGGGCGGCTGCTGAAAGGCGCGGTGAAAGGCAAGCTGCTGCCGTCCTCGCGTGCGCTGCGCTGGTTCAACGAATTGCCGCTGGTGCTGTTCATCGGCGTGGTGTGGCTGGTGATCGCCAAGCCGTTCTGAGCGATCCACGACGATTCTGGCCGCCGGCACCACCCACCGTCCAGAAAAAAAGCCGGACGCCTGCGCGTCCGGCTTTTTCGTCTGCGCCGCAGCCTGATCAGGCCACTTCGTAGGTCCCGTAGCTGCGCAGGCGCTCGTAGCGCTTCTGCAGCAGCTCATCGACCGGCAGTTTCTCCAGCACGTCCAGCTCGTTGAGCAGCACGGCCTTGAGGCGCTTGGCCATCTGGTTGGGGTTGCGGTGGGCGCCACCGGTGGGCTCGCGCAGGACCTTGTCCACCAGGCCCAGGCTCTTCAGGCGCGGGGCGGTCAGGCCGAGCTGTTCGGCGGCGTCCTTGGCCTTGGCCGGGTCCTTCCACAGGATCGAGGCGCAGCCTTCCGGGCTGATGGTCGAGTACACGCTGTACTCCAGCATCACGGTGCGGTCGCCCACACCCAGTGCCAGTGCGCCACCCGAACCGCCTTCACCGATCACCGTGCAGACCACCGGCACCTTCAGTTCGGCCATTTCCATCAGGTTGCGTGCGATCGCTTCGGACTGGCCGCGCGATTCGGCATCGATGCCCGGCCAGGCGCCGGCGGTGTCGATCAGGGTCAACACCGGCAGGCCGAAGCGTTCGGCCATCTTCATCAGGCGCAGCGCCTTGCGGTAGCCCTCCGGCTTGGGCATGCCGAAGTTGCGCTTGATCTTTTCCTTGGTGTCGCGGCCCTTCTGATGGCCGATCAGCATCACCGAGCGGCCACCGATGCGGGCCAGGCCGCCGATGATCGCCTTGTCGTCGGCGAACGCGCGGTCGCCGGCCAGTTCCTGGAACTCATCGCAGATGATGCGGATGTAGTCCTCGGTATACGGGCGGGACGGATGCCGGGCCAGCTGCAGCACCTGCCAGGAGGTCAGGTTGCGGAAGATCTGTGCAGTGCGCACCCGCAGCTTGTCCTGCAGGGCATTGACCTCGGCCTCGACATTGACCGCAGGTCCGGCGCTGGCGCTGCGCAGTTCCTGGATCTTCGCCTCCAGATCAGCGATGGGTTGCTCGAAGTCGAGGTAGTTCGGATTCATCGGAAACCGTCGTGAAGAAAAGAGGGAAAGTGTAGCCGAATGCGCCGAAAAGCCCCGTACGCCGTCGTCTGGAAACCGACGGTAGCGCAGCGGGGCCAGGCGCGCCAGTCAGCTCAGGGGACGACCAGCGCCGCGCTGCCCATCAGCGTGCTGCGGGTCTTCACGAAGGTGTTGTAGCCCTCGTTGGCCTCCTTGGGCAGACCCGAGCCCAGCCGCGCGGTGGCGGCGGTGAACGCCATCTGCGCCTGGAAGGCCTCCTGCTGGAGCTGCAGCTGCGCATCTGCGGTGGTGGCATGCAGGTAGCGCGTGTACAGCTCGCGCAGCGGGCCGGCATGGGCCTCGAAGGCCGGGTCCAGCGCGGGCAATGCGGTCGGGGCGGCTTCCAGCGCGTAGGCGGGCGCGACGTAGCCCTGGGGCTGCTGGCGTGCGTAAGCACCGGGCTGGCCCATGCCTGCTTCGACGTAGGCGATGAAATCCGGGGCGGTGAAGATCTTGGCGTTGATCCGGCCGCCGCTGGCGTCCACGTGGGCCACGGTCTGCACCTCCGGGAACGGCTCGCGGACGCCGAAGCTCCACGCCTTGTCGATGAACAGGTCGTGGGTGCTCTGGTACGGCCCTTGGAAGGTCACTCCGCCCAGCTCGATCTGCTTGTCCAGGCTGCCGAAGTTCTGCAGCTTGTCTTCGCTGGTGACGTAGATCTCGTTGGCGATCACGTACTCGGCCAGGGTCGGGTTGATCAACCCGCCCTTGCCGCTGGCGTAGACGATGAAGCGCACGTCGCCGAGCTGATCGGTCTGCAGGTGATGCTCACCGGGCTTGAGCTTGACCGGGCGCGAGGCGTGCGCGGCGATCGGCAGTTCGTTGCCGTCGATGCGCAGGGTCAGCGGCGTGGCGCCCGGGTTGTCGATCTCGAAGGTCTGGGCGGGGCCGGCACAGCCGGTGAGGGCGACGGCTGCACTCAGCAGCACGGCAAAACGCTTGATCAAAACAAAACACCTGTGTTGCAACAGAAAAAAGGATCAGTTCGCCCACGGTGGGCTGTAGCGCACTTTCACCGTGCGGACCGCGGGATCGGCGCGCAGGGCGTCGACCAGTTGGCTGTCCACGCGCACGGCGATCTCGCCGGCAACGTCGAGCATGCCGGCCACGGGGCCCTGCTCCGAACCGAGCAGCAGGTCCAGGCGCAGCGGTGTGCGGCCCGGGCGATGCCGGTCGAGCAGGGCGTTGATGCGGTTCCACACCGCGCCGTCCTGGCGCAGGTCCACCCGCAGCGACAGGCGCGTGGCGTAGTTGGCGCAGATGTCTTCGTAATCCCAGACCTGGCGGATGCGCAGCGCGTAGCCGCCGTTGAACTCGTCTTCGCGCAGGCCGCCCTTGACCACCAGGATGCGGTCCTTGGTCATCAGGTGGCCGAACTCGGCCAGGCCATCGGTGAAGGCGCTGCATTCCACGCGACCCTTGCCGTCTTCGAGCTGCATGAAGATCTGGCTTTCGCCCTTGCGGCGCACGCCGACCACCAGGCCGGCCAGGATCACCGGCGTTTCCTGGCGCCAGGCACGCTTCTCTCCGTCCTTGCTCGGGCGTGCCGGCGGGATCAGCTTTTCGAGCTTGCCCAGGTCGGTACCGACCAGTTCCTTGACGTCGTCGGCGTAGGGATCGAACGGATGGCCACTGAGGTAGAAGCCCAGCGTTTCGCGCTCGCCTTCCAGCAGCTGGCCCAGCGCCCACTCCTTGGCTTCGGGCAGCTCCAGCTGCATCGCCGTGCTGACCGGATCGGGTGCGCCGAACAGCGAGTTCTGGCCGGAGGCCTTTTCGCGCGCCATCTGGTCCGTGGCCTTGAGGACCTCGGGCAGCTGCAGCATCAGCGAGGCGCGGTTCTTGCCGAGCCCGTCCATCGCGCCGCAGTTGATCATCGCTTCCAGCGTGCGGCGGTTGAGCTTGCCCGATTCGGCACGCATGCAGAAATCCAGCAGCGACGCATAGCGGCCGCCACGCTGGCGTTCTTCCACGATCGCTTCGCACGCGCCCTGGCCGACGCCCTTGATCGCGCCCAGGCCGTACACGATGGTGTCGGCGCTGGAGGCTTCGAACATGTACGCCGATTCGTTCACGCGCGGCGGCAGCACGGTCAGGCCGAGGTTGCGCACTTCGGCGAGGAAGCCGACCACCTTGTCGGTGTTGTCCATGTCCGAGGACAGCGTGGCGGCCATGAACTCGGCCGGGTAATGACGCTTGAGCCAGGCGGTCTGATAGCTGACCAGCGCGTAGGCAGCGGCGTGCGACTTGTTGAAGCCGTAGCCGGCGAACTTCTCCATCAGGTCGAAGATCGCGTCGGCCTTGGCTTCGACGACACCGTCCTTGGCCGCGCCTTCGCGGAAGATCTCGCGGTGCTTGGCCATTTCGGCCGGCACCTTCTTGCCCATCGCACGGCGCAGCAGATCGGCGCCGCCCAGCGAGTATCCGCCGACGATCTGCGCCATCTGCATCACCTGCTCCTGGTACACCATGATGCCGTAGGTGTCTTTCAGGATCGCTTCGGTGCGCGGATCGGGATAGATGATTTCTTCCTGCCCGTGCTTACGCGCGTTGAAGGAGGGAATCAGGTCCATCGGGCCGGGGCGGTACAGCGACACCAGCGCGATGAGATCTTCGAAGCGGTCAGGGCGTGCGTCTTTCAGCAGGCGGCGCATGCCCGAGGATTCGAACTGGAACACCGCGCCGGTATTGCCGTTGGCGAAGATGTCCTTGTAGGTGGCCACGTCATCCAGCGGCAGCGCGGTGATGTCCACCGGCGGAATGCCGGCGCGCTCATGGCGCTTGTTGATCGCCTTGACCGCCCAGTCGATGATCGTCAGCGTGCGCAGGCCGAGGAAGTCGAACTTCACCAGGCCGATTTCTTCGACGTCGTTCTTGTCGAACTGGGTGACCGGGTTGCGGCCGCGGCCGCCTTCGTCATGTTCGGCGAACAGCGGGCAGAATTCGGCCAGCGGTTCCGGGGCGATCACCACGCCACCGGCGTGCTTGCCGGCGTTGCGGGTGAGGTCTTCGAGCTGGCGCGCCAGGTCGATCAGGTCGCGGACATCGTCTTCGTTCTGGTAGCGCTGGATCAGCTCCGGCGAGGCCATTTCCGAATCCTTGCCTTCGCCCATCGCATCCTTGAGCGAGATGCCCAGGATGTTCGGGATCAGCTTGGAGACGCCGTCGACCAGACCGTACGGGAAGCCGAGCACGCGGCCGGAATCGCGCACAACGGCCTTGGCCGCCATGGTGCCGTAGGTGATGATCTGGCTGACGCGGTCGCGTCCGTACTTGCGCGCGACGTAGTCGATGACCTCATCGCGGCGGTCCATGCAGAAGTCGATGTCGAAGTCGGGCATCGACACGCGTTCGGGGTTGAGGAACCGCTCGAACAGCAGGTTGTACGGGATCGGATCCAGATCGGTGATCTGCAGCGCCCAGGCCACCAGCGAGCCGGCACCGGAACCACGGCCGGGCCCGATCGGAATGCCCTGGTTCTTTCCCCACTGGATGAAGTCGGCCACGATCAGGAAGTAGCCGGGGAACCCCATCTTGATGATGGTCGCCAGTTCGAATTCGAGGCGCTCGAAGTAATCGGCGCGGGTCTTGCCCGGTGCCAGCGGGTTCTTTTCGAGGCGTGCTTCCAGGCCCTTGCGCGATTCGCTGCAGATCCAGCTGTCGAGGGTTTCCTCTTCGGGGACCGGATAGTTGGGCAGGAAGTAGGTGCCCAGCCGCATCTCGATGTTGCAGCGTTCGGCCAGCGCCAGGGTGTTGTCGATCGCGTCGGGAATGTCGGCGAACAGCGCGCACATGTCCTCGGCGGACTTGAGGTACTGCTGGTCGCTGTAATCGCGCGGGCGTTTGGGATCGTCCAGCACGCGGCCGGATGAAATGCACACGCGCGCTTCGTGGGCGCTGAAGTCTTCCGGCTGCAGGAAGCGCACATCGTTGCTGGCGATCACCGGCAGGCCGCGCTGGCCGGCGGCCTGCAGGGCGAACTGGTTGAAGGCTTCTTCGCCATCGCGGCCGGTGCGGGTCAGCTCCAGGTGCAGGCCGTCACCGAACACGCGCTGCCAGTCGGCGAGCTGTTGCTCGGCCAGATCGTGGCGGCCGTCGCCGGCGAGGCGACCGGCGAGACTGTCGCGGCCGGCCAGTGCGAACAGGTTGTGGCAGCCGGCTTTGAGCCACTCCGGGTGGACGGCGACGCCGCCTTCGGGGCGATGGCCTTCCATCCAGGCGCGGGTCAGCAGCCGGGAGAGGCTGAGGTAGCCTTCGCGGTCGCGGCAGAGCAGGGTCATGCGCCAGGGCGTCATGCCTTCTTCGGCGATCATGATGTCCGCGCCGGCGATGGGCTTGATGCCCACGGTTTCGGCGGCTTTGTAGAACTTGACCAGCGCGAACAGGTTGTTGAGATCCGTCACTGCCAGCGCGGGCAGCTTCAGTTCGACCGCGCGGCTGAGCAGGTTGGCCTGCTTGGCTTTCTTCGGGTCAGCCTGATCCGGCTTCGCCGGGACACGGATGGTCGAATCCGCCAGCGAAAATTCGGTGTGGACGTGGAGATGTACGAAACGGGAAGTGGACATGCCGAACCAATGTGATGCCCGGTCAGGGTAGCGGTGGCGGTGGTCGCTAACAAGGCTTGACAGGGGTGTTGCGGGGGCGCGGGTTGACGCTGGGGTTCAGGTTTCCCGTGGCACCCGTCATGCGCTGCAGCCGTGCGGGGCGGTGCCCGGCAACGGCATCACTCAGGCGGGAACGCTGCTGCGGTCGGGTTCCAGGCACGCGCGCACGGGGGCGAAGCTGCGGCGGTGCTGGGGGCAGGGGCCGTGGCTGCGCAGGGCGGCGAGGTGGGCGGGGGTGCCGTAGCCTTTGTGCTGGTCGAAGCCGTATTCGGGGTGGGCGTCGTGCAGGGTCTGCATGAAGCGGTCGCGGCTGACTTTGGCGAGGATCGAGGCGGCCATGATGGCGCGGTCGAGGGCGTCGCCGCCGATCAGGGCCTGGGCCGGGCAGGGCAGGCCTTTGGGGACGACGTTGCCGTCGATGCGGGCGAACTGGGCGACGTGGGCGACGCCTTCGACGGCGCGGCGCATGCCGAGCATCGTGGCCTGGTAGATGTTGAGGGCGTCGATTTCGCCGACGTCCACCATCACCACGTGCCAAGCCAGGGCACGGTCGAGGATCTTGTCGTAGAGCTGGTCGCGGCGGGCCGCGGTGAGCTGCTTGGAGTCGTCCAGGCCGTTGAGGCGTGGGCGGTCGGGGCAGAACACCACGGCGGCGACGGCCACGGGGCCGGCCAGCGGGCCACGGCCGGCTTCATCCACGCCGGCCACGTAGCGCGGGGCGACGGTGGCCAGGGCGGCGCCGTCGAACAGGGCCAGGGAGGCGGCTGCGGCGTGGCGTCGGCTCATGCGGCGCGGCCGTGGTGGGGGCCGCGTTCGAGCAGATCGGTGACGGCGTCGGCGGCACGGGCGGAGGCATCGCGCCGCAATTGCAGGTGCAGGCGCTCGTAGGTGTCCTGCAGGTCGATCACGCGCTGGGGGTGGTCGAACCACTGCAGGATGGCGGCGGCCAGTTTGTCCGGGGTGCAGTCGTGCTGCATCAGCTCCGGGGCAAGGTCCTTGCCGGCGAGGATGTTGGGCAGGGCGAAGCGGTCGACCTTGAGCAGGCCCAGCGCCTTGACGATGCGGTAGGTGAGTTCGGCCACGCGGTAGCCGACCACCATCGGGCGTTTGACCAGCATCGTCTCCAGGGTGGCGGTACCGGAGGCGAGCACGACCACGTCGGCGGCGATCATCGCGGTGCGCGCGTTGCCGTCGAGCAGGTGCGAATGCGCAACCGGCAGCGCCGAGGCGGAGAGTTGCTCGCTGATCAATTGGCGGCAGGCGGCGTTGGCGGCCGGAACCACCACGTGCAGGCCGGGGATGCGTTCGGAGACCTGCCAGGCCGCTTCGAAGAACGGTTCGCCGAGCTTGCCGATTTCCCCCAGGCGGCTGCCGGGCAGTACCGCCAGCACCTTCGCGTTGGAGGGCAGGCCGAGCTCGGCACGCGCCTGTTCGCGATCATTGTGCAGCGGGATGTCATCGGCCATCGGATGGCCCACGAAGCGGGCGTCGATGCCGTGCTTGGCGTAGATCGGCGGTTCCATCGGGAACAGGCACAGCACCAGGTCGGCGCTGGCCCCGATCTTCTCGGCGCGCTTCTCGCGCCAGGCCCAGACGGAGGGGCTGACGTAATGGACGGTGCGGACGCCGTGCTCCTTCAGCCAGCGCTCGACGCCGAGGTTGAAGTCGGGCGCGTCGATGCCGATGAACACGTCCGGCTGCCACTCCAGCGCACGCGCGCGGAACTCGCGGCGCAGTTTGAGCAGGCGCGGCAGGTGGCGCAGGATTTCGGTCAGGCCCATCACCGCCAGCTCGCTGGCGTCGAACCAGGTCTGGCAGCCGGCGCTGCGCATGGCATCGCCGCCGATGCCGGCAAACTCGGCATTCGGGAAGCGCAGGCGCAATTCGCGGATCAGGCCGGCACCGAGCAGGTCGCCGGAGGCTTCACCGGCGACCAGGGCGATCCGCACCGGGCGCTCGGAGGTGCGCACGGCCAGCGTCTGTTCAACGCTGGTGGCCATCGCAGCGAGTGGAATGATCTCGGCGGTCGTCATGCCCGGGGTGTGCCCGCCTGGAGCCGTCATCGCAGCAGGGGCCTCTCGGCGCTTTCGATGAAGTCCAGCAGGTCCTTCACGTCGGCGCTGTGGGTGGCCTGCTCGGCCAGCTGCACCTTGGCTTCGGCCAGCGGCAGGCCGGCCACGTA
This sequence comes from Stenotrophomonas sp. TWI809, assembly GCF_039673205.1. Taxonomy (NCBI): domain Bacteria; kingdom Pseudomonadati; phylum Pseudomonadota; class Gammaproteobacteria; order Lysobacterales; family Lysobacteraceae; genus Stenotrophomonas; species Stenotrophomonas sp. TWI809. The sequence continues at coordinate 10,665 of NZ_JBDJLE010000031.1, forward strand.
CAGCGTGCGGTAGGCGCGCTTGATGCTGGCGATGCGCTCGGCATCGAAGCCGCGGCGCTTGAGGCCTTCGCTGTTGATGCCGCGCGGGCGGCCCAGGCTATCGCTGCCGACCATGGTGAACGGCGGAACGTCGCCGTTGGTCAGCGCGCCCATGCCGAGGAAGGCGTGGGCACCGATGCGGCAGAACTGATGCGCACCGGCGAAGCCGCTGATGATCACGTAATCGCCCACGGTGACGTGGCCGGCCAGCGTGGTGTTGTTGGAGAACACGCAGTGGTTGCCGACGTGGCAGTCATGCGCCACGTGGGTGTAGGCGAGCATCCAGTTGTCGTTGCCGACCGTGGTGATGCCACCGCCACCGGCGGTGCCGCGGTTGATGGTGACGAATTCGCGGATGACGTTGTCATCGCCGATCACCAGTTCCGTGCGTTCGGCCTTGTACTTTTTGTCCTGCGGCTCGCCACCGATCGCGGCATGGCCGATGAAACGGTTGTTGCGGCCGATCCGGGTCGGGCCGTGGATCGAGCAGTGCGGACCGATCTCGGTGCCGGCACCGATCTCCACGTCCGCACCGATCAGGCAGAACGCACCCACGCGCACATCCGCAGCCAGCGTCGCCGACGGGTCGATGACCGCGGTGGGGTGGATGAGAGGGGCGTTGTCAGTCATTGCAGATCTCCTGCCTGGATCATTCGCGGGTGCCGGCGCACAGCACTTCGGCGCAGGCGACGATTTCGCCATCGACCTTGGCCACACAGTCGTACACCGCCATGTTGCGGATCACGCGCTTGATCTCCACGTGCATTTCCAGCACGTCGCCGGGCACGACCTGCTTGCTGAAGCGCGCCTTGTCGACCTTGACCATGTAGAACAGCTTGGACTGCGCATCGCGGCCCAGGGTGAGCTGGGTGAGCACGCCGCCGGCCTGGGCCATGGCTTCGATGATCAGCACGCCGGGCATGATCGGCTGGCCCGGGAAGTGGCCCTGGAAGAACGGCTCGTTGATGCTGACGTTCTTGGTGGCGACGATCTTCCGGTTCTCGAAATCGAGCGAGATCACCTTGTCCACCAGCAGGAACGGATAGCGGTGCGGGATCAACTGCTGGATCTGGTTGATGTCCGGCAGATTCTGGTTATTGCTCATTCCTTCTCCTTGCTCACAGACAGGATGCGCCGGGCGAGCGCATCGAGCTGCTTGAAGCGCGCGGCATTTTTACGCCACGTGCGGTTGTCGGTCAGTGGGGTGCCGGAGGAATACTCGCCCGGCTCATGAATGGAGTTGCGCACCACCGATTTGCCGGTGATGACGACCTTGTCGCAGATTTCGAGGTGACCGACGACGCCGACGGCGCCGCCCAGCAGGCAGTAGCGGCCGATCTTGGCGCTGCCGGCGATGCCGGTGCAGCCGGCGATGGCCGAGTGGGCGCCGATCTGGACGTTGTGGGCGACCTGCACGAGGTTGTCCAGGCGCACGTCGTTTTCGAGCACGGTGTCTTCCAGCGCGCCGCGATCCACGCAGGTGTTGGCGCCGATTTCGCAGTCGTCGCCGATGCGCACGCCGCCGAGCTGGGGCACTTTGATCCAGTGGCCGGCATCCATGGCCAGGCCGAAGCCATCGGCACCCAGCACGGCGCCGGGATGGATGCGCACGCGCTTGCCGAGCTTGACGCGGGTGACCAGGGTGACGCGGGCGATCAGTTCGCAGCCGGTATCCAGGGTGCAGTCTTCGCCGATGATGCTGCCGGGGCCGACGATGCAGTTCTCACCGACGACGCTGCGCGCGCCGATGGTGACGAACGGCCCGATGTGGGCGCTGGCGGCGACCTGGGCGTCCGGATCGATGCAGGCGCTGGGGTGGATGCCCGGGGCGCGCGGCGGTGCGATGTCGAACAGGGCGGCGATCTTGGCGAACGTGGTGTACGGGTCCTTGGCGACCAGGGCGGCGCCGGGCGCGGCCTCGGCATCCTCGGCGCGCAGCACGACGATGGCCGCCTGGCTGTCGGCCAGCTGCGCGCGGTAGCGCGGATTGGCCAGGAAGGTGAGCTGGCCGGGGCCGGCATGGGCGAGCGTAGCCACGCCATGGATGGCGGTGCTGCCATCACCATGGACCTGCAGGCCAAACTGCTCGGCGAGTTGCTGGGCGGTATAGGTAGGAGTGTTCACCGGGGGAGTTTACCGTGTGCTGCCGAAACGGTCATGCGGGGCGGGGGTTTTGGGGTGGGTCGGTTTGTTGCGGCTCCCGACAGTGTCATGCGAGCGCGGATGGTAGTGCCGGCCGCTGGCCGGCGCTCGTTGATCCCGGAGGTTCGTACCGACCAACGGTCGGTACCTACCAAAATCGGCACCAACCGACGGTCGGTACTACCCGCCACGCCCCCCGATGGTTCAACGCGCGCGGCAGGGTAGTGCCGGCCGCTGGCCGGCGCTCGTTGATCCCGGAGGTTCGTACCGACCAACGGTCGGTACCTACCAAAATCGGCACCGACTAAGGAGCGGTCCCACCCCAAATCGGCATTGAGCAACGATCGGTCACACCCCCAAAACGAAAACGCCGGGCAATGCCCGGCGAATGCGTACCGCGTCTGGTGGAGAGCCCCCTTCTGTTGAAGGGGGCGCGCCGAAGGCGCGGGGATGAGGTGGAATGCGCGGACGAACTGCGAAGCAGTTCGTCAGAACTGACCGCCAAACGTGAATTGCAGACGCTCGACTTCGTCGCCATCTTCCTTCTTCAACGGGAAGGCGTAGCTGATCGAGATCGGGCCGACCGGGGCGCGCCACAGCAGGGCCACACCGGTGGACACGCGCAGTTCGTTGGCCTTGAAGTTGTCTACGCCGGTGTACACGTTGCCGAAGTCCACGAAGGCCGAGATGCGGGCCGAGGGGCTGTCGAACAGGCGCGGGAAGTAGGCTTCCACCGAACCGACGGTCTTCAGCGAGCCACCCAGCGGCTGGCCGCGGTTGTAGCTCAGGGTCGGTTCCGAACGCGGGCCAAGGGTGTTGTCCTCGAAACCACGCACCGAGTTGGTACCACCGGCGTAGAAGTTCTCGTAGAACGGCAGGCCCGAGGCGGTCACCACGCGGGTGCTGCCATCCGGGTTGGTGATCACGCGGGTGGTGTCATTGCCGTAGCTGTCGCCGTAACCCACTTCGGCGCGGGTGTTGATGACCAGCTGCGGGATGATCGGCCAGTACTTGGAGAACTGATAGTTCAGCTTGTAGTACTCGACGGTCGAACCCGGCAGCGTGGTTTCCAGGCCGACGCGCTGGTAGGTACCGCGGGTCGGCATGAAGTAGTCGTTGCGGGTATCGCGCGCCCAACCCAGCTCGGTGCGCCAGGAATGGAACGTGCGCTGGCCGATGGCATCGATGTAATCGATGATCGCCTGCGGGGTCGAGCCCTGGTAGGTGGTGATCTGGTTGCTGTCGATGCCCACCATCAGCGAGACGGTGTCGTTCTCGGTGATCGGCACGCCGAACACCACCTGCGCGGCACCGTTGGTGCTGTTGTACTGCGCGGTGTTGAAGTCGGAGTAATCCAGTTCGCGCCAGGACAGGTTGTAGCCCAGCGAGACGCCGTCATCGGTGAAGTACGGGTTGGTGTAGCTGAAGCCGTAACGCTGCAGGTAGCTGCTGCGCGAGGCTTCGACCGACACGCGGTTGCCGCCGCCGAGGAAGTTGTTCTGCGACAGCTGCACCGAGGTGGTCATGCCGTAGGACTGCGAATAGCCCAGGCCGAACACGAAGCTGCCCGAGGTGGTTTCCTTGACGTTGTAGACCACGTCGACCTGGTCGTTGCTGCCGGTGACCGGCGGCGTTTCCACGTCCACCGATTCGAAGTAGCCCAAGCGCTGCAGACGGATCTTGGAGCGGTCGATCGCGGCCTGCGAGTACCAGCTGTTCTCGAACTGGCGCATTTCACGACGCAGCACTTCGTCGGAGGTGCGGGTGTTGCCCTTGAAGGTGATGCGGCGCACCGACACGCGCGGGCCGGGAACGACCTGCATGTTGATGGCCACCGTGCGGTCGGCACGGTTGCTGGTCGGGATCGGGTTCACCTTGGCGAACGCGTAACCGATGTTGGACAGCGAATTGGTGATCTGGTCCGAGCTGAATTCCAGCAGCGCCCGCGAGAAGGTGTCGCCGGACTTCTGGATCACCATGCGCTCGACATCTTCCTGCGGCAGGATGGTGTCGCCGGTGACCTTGATCTCGGAAATCTTGTACTGCTCACCCTCGGTCACGCCGGCGGTGATGAACATGTCGCGCTTGTCGGGACTGATCGAGACCTGGGTGGAATCGATGCTGAAATCCACGTAGCCGCGGTCCAGGTACCAGCCGTTGAGCTTTTCCAGATCGCCGGACAGCTTTTCCTTGGAGTACTGGTCATCGCGGCGGTACCACGAGGCCCAGTTGTGCTCCTTGGATTCCCAGGTTTCCAGGATGTCCTTGGCCGGGAACTTCTCGGTGCCGACCAGGTTGACGTGCTGGATCTTGGCGGCCTTGCCTTCCTTGATCGCGATGGCGATGTCCACGCGGTTGCGGTCCAGCGGGCTCACCGTCGGGGTGATGTCGACGTTGTACTTGCCACGGTCGTTGTACTGGCGGCGCAGTTCCTGGGTCACGCGGTCCAGGCTCAGGCGGTCGAAGGTGCCGCCCTCGGTCAGGCCGATGTCGCTCAGGCCCTTGAGCAGCTGGTCGCTCTTGATGTCCTTGTTGCCGGTGACGGTCAACTTGTTGATCGCCGGGCGTTCCTTGACCGTGACCACGAGGATGTCGCCCTGGCGGTTGAGCTGGACGTCTTCGAAGAAGCCGGTCTTGTACAGCGCACGGATGGTTTCACCGACCTTGTTGTCGGTGATGGTGTCGCCACGTTCCACCGGCAGGTAGGTGAACACGGTACCGGAGGTGATGCGCTGGAGACCATCCACGCGGATGTCGCTGACGGTGAAGGGCTCGGCTGCCTGCGCCAGGGCGGGCGCGCCGAAACCGGCAACGAGTGCGAGGGCCAGCAGGCGGCGATTGGGGAGTCGCGTCATGTCACGTCCGGTTGGAGTCGATTTCAACATTGCGGGATGCCGGCGCATAAGACGACGACAAAAGGAAAAAAGTTCATCGCGGGACCAGGCCGAGGATGTCGTTGTAGAACGCCAATCCCATCAGCCCGGCCAGCAGCGCCAGGCCCACATACTGCCCGGCAGCCATGGCGCGCTCGCTCAGCGGGCTGCCCTTGACCAACTCGATAAGGTAATACAGCAGGTGCCCGCCGTCCAAGATGGGGATGGGCAACAGGTTGATGATGCACAGGCTCAGCGACAGCAGGGCCAGGAAATACAGGAACCAGTCCAGGCCGCGTTTGGCCGAGACATTGGCGACCCGGGCAATGGTGACCGGGCCGGAGATGTTCTGCAGCGAGGCGTTGCCGGTGACGATGCGGCGCATCATCCCCAGTGAATCGCCCGCCATCCGGGCGGTTTCGCGCAGGGCCACGGGCACTGCCGCAAACGGCCCGAACTTGAGTTCGGCGTCGTAGGCCGGGGCGTGGGTCTCCGGGAAACCGATGCCGATCTGCCAGGTCGGCTGGCCACGGCCGTCCACGCCCTGGCGGGGGGTGATCTCCAGCGCCAGCCGCTCGCCGCCGCGCAGGACGTCGATCATGCCGGGGCCGCCACGCTGGCCGAGCGCGGCGATCTGCGCCGGCACCTGGTCGGCACCTTCAATACGCTGGCCGTCCACGGCCACGATCAGGTCGCCCGGCACCAGCACGCCCTGGGCGGCTGCGTCGGGCAGGACCTTGTCCACCAGCGCCGGCTGCAGCCAGAACTGCCAGCTCAACCCGGTCAGCTGGGGCACGCGGCGTTCATCGAAGCCGGCCGGCAGCTGCGACAGCGGCAGGGTGCGGGTCCGCACCTGGTCCAGACCGTCGAGGACCTCGACCTTGGCATCGTGACGATCCATCGCCGCCGTGGTCAGCGCCATGCTGGCCTCGCCGGCGGTGGCCACGCTGCGGCCATCGACCTTGACCACACGGTCGCCGGCCTGCAGGCCAGCGGTCTGGGCCATGCCGGTGGTGCGGCCGATGGTGGCCGAATAATCCTGTTTCCCGATCACGAACATCGCCCACAGCAGGGCGATGCACAGGATCAGGTTGGCGGCCGGACCGGCGGCGACCACCGCGATCCGCTGCCACACGGTCTTGTGGTTGAAGGCCTGACCGCGCTCGGCCGGGTGCACCTCGACCTCGCGCTCGTCCAGCATCTTCACGTAGCCGCCCAGCGGAATGGCGGCGATCGCGAATTCAGTGCCGGCCCGGTTGCGGCGCGACCACAGCGGCTTGCCGAACCCGACAGAGAAGCGCAGCACCTTGATCCCGCAACGGCGGGCCACCCAGTAGTGACCGAACTCGTGGAAGGTCACCAGCAGGCCAAGGCTGACGATCATCCACCAGACGGATCCGATGAAATCACCCATGGTGATCAGCACTGTAAGGGGGCGTAGGGGGCATTCAGGCGTGGTCGATGGCGGCTTGGGTGATCTGGCGGGCGCGCTGATCGGCGGTCAGCAGGCCCTCCAGTGTATCGGCGGACTCGCTCGACAGTGTTGACAGAGCGTTAGCGACCAGCGCTGGAATGGCAAGGAAAGCTGCCCGCCCCTGAAGAAACGCTGAAACCGCGACTTCATTGGCCGCATTGAGGATCGCCGGGGCGGTGCCACCGGCGGCCATCGCCTGCCAGGCCAGCGTCAGGCACGGGAAGGCCTCGGTGTCCGGGGCTTCGAAATCCAGCCGCCCCTGGGTCAGCAGATCCAGCCCGCCGACCCCGGATTCGATCCGTTGCGGCCAGCCCAGGCCGACGGCCAGGGTGGTACGCATGTCCGGCAGGCCCATCTGGGCCAGGGTGGAGCCATCGACGAATTCGACCAGCGAATGCACCAGGCTCTGCGGGTGGACCAGCACGTCGATGCGCTCGCCAGGCACGCCGAACAGATGATGGGCTTCGATGACTTCGAGGCCTTTGTTCATCAACGTCGCCGAATCCACCGAGATCTTCGGGCCCATGGACCACTTCGGGTGGGCCACGGCCTGGGCCGGTGTGACCTGGGCCAGCTGCTCACGGCTGCGGCCACGGAACGGGCCGCCCGAGGCGGTCAGGATGATCCGGCGCACGCCGGCCCCATCGAGGCTCGCATCGCGGGAGCGCAGGCACTGGAAGATCGCGCTGTGCTCACTATCGATCGGAATGATCTCGGCCCCGGCGGCCGCGGCCTGGCGCATCAGCAGTTCGCCGGCCAGTACCAGCGATTCCTTGTTGGCCAGCAGGATGCGCTTGCCGGCCGCGGCGGCGGCCAGGGTCGAGGACAGCCCGGCGGCGCCCACGATGGCAGCGACCAGGGTGTCGCAGACATCGCTGGCGGCCAGCTGGTCCAGCGCCGCAGCGCCCGCATGGGGCTGGGTGGCCAGGCCGGCGTCACGCAGGCCGTCGCGCAGGGCGGCATACCGCGATTCGTCGGCGATCACCGCATGGGCCGGGCGGTGCACGGCGCACAGGGCGACCAGCGCATCGACCTGGCGGCCGGCGGCCAGCACGGTGACCTGATAGCGGTCCGGATGGCGCGCGATGACGTCCAGCGCGGATGCGCCGATCGAACCGGTGGCGCCGAATACGGCGACCCGGCGGGGGGCAGAAGCGCTGGCCATGGTTAGAACCCGAAGATTTCCTTGCCGAGTGCGAACACCGGCAGGGCGGCGAGAACGCCGTCGATACGATCGAGCACGCCGCCATGGCCCGGGATGATATGGCCCGAATCCTTGGCGCCGGCATGGCGCTTGATCAGGCTCTCGTAGAGATCGCCCAGCACCGACGCGAACACGGTGACCACGGCGGTGATCACCAGGCCGACCAGGTGGCCGCTGTCGATACCGGCCAGCCAGCCGAAGCCCAGTGCCACGATCAGGCCGGCGACCATGCCGCCACCCAGGCCTTCCCAGGTCTTGTTGGGGCTGATCCGCGGGGCCAGCTTGGTGCGCCCGAAGGTGCGGCCGGCGAAGTAGGCGCCCGAATCGGCGGCCCAGACCACGGCCAGCGCGGTCAGCAGCCACAGGTGGCCGTTGTCACCGCTGGCATGGATGAGCACCAGCGAGGCCCAGGCCGGCACGATCGCCAGGGTGCCGGCCAGCAGCTTGAGCGCACGCGCCGGGCTGCTCGGGCTGGCGCCGAAGGTGAAGAACCGCAGCCACAGCAGCGCCATCAGCCACCAGCCGATGCCGATCAGCGCGGCGATCTGGTACAGCACCAGCGAGCCGGCATCGGCCCACACGATCAGCACCATCAGCACCAGATTCAGCACCAGCAGCACGGTGCGGGCGAGGGTGTCTTCGACGTCGGCCAGCTTCAGCCATTCCCACAGGCCGATCAGGAACACGGCGGCCGCCGCGGCGGCCAGCCACTGGGTGGGCAGCATCAGGATGGCGAGGATGGCGACCGGCGCCATGATCAGCGCGGCGATGACTCGGGTCTTGGTCATGGGGAAGAGGTCTCGGTGGCCAAGGCGGCGATCTGGGCGCTGGTCAGGCCGAAACGGCGTTCACGCGAGGCATAGGCATCGATCGCCTGCTGCAGGACGGCGGCGTCGAACTCGGGCCACAGTACGTCGGTGAACCACAGTTCGGTATAGGCCAGCTGCCAGAGCAGGAAATTGCTGATGCGGGTATCGCCACCGGTGCGGATGAACAGGTCCGGCGGCGGCAGGTCGGCCAGGGCCACGCGGCTGCTGAGCATCGCTTCGTCGATCTGCTCGGGCAGCAGGCGACCGGCCGCGACCTCGGCAGCCAGTTCGCGCGCGGCGCGGGCGATGTCCTGGCGGCCGCCGTAGCTGGCGGCGATATTCAGCGTCATCGCGCGGTTGCCCGCGGTGCGCTGTTCGGCCAGCTGCATGCGGCTGACCAGCCCGGCGCCGAAACGCTCGCGCTCGCCGATGAAACGCACACGCACGCCGCGCCGGTGCAGCTCGTCCACTTCGCGGTCGAGGGCATTGAGGAACAGCTTCATCAGCGCGTCGACCTCATCGCTCGGCCGGCCCCAGTTTTCACTGGAGAAGGCGAACAGGGTCAGCGCGGCGATGCCGTGGTCGAGGCAGAATTCGATGGTGCGGTTGACCGCGCGCGCGCCGGCACGATGGCCGATCACGCGCGGGCGACGACGCTTCTGCGCCCAGCGCCCGTTGCCATCCATGATGATGGCAACATGGCGCGGCATGGGCGCGTCGGAACTGCTGGTCGGGGCCTGGGACATAGGGCTCAGACCGCCATCAGTTCCTTTTCTTTCTCGGCGACAACACTATCGACGTCCTTGATGGACTTGTCGGTCAGCTTCTGGATGTCGTCTTCGCCGCGCTTCTTGTCGTCTTCGCTGATCGCCTTGTCCTTGATCAGGGTGGCGATCGCCTTGTTGGCGTCCTGGCGGATGTTGCGGATGGCGATCTTGGCGCCTTCGCCTTCCTTCTGCACCTGCTTGCCCAGCTCCTTGCGGCGCTCTTCGGTCGGCGGCGGCAGGTTCAGGCGGATGACGGTGCCGGCCACGTTCGGGGTCAGGCCGAGGTCGGAGGCATAGATCGCCTTTTCCACGTCCTTGATCATGCCCTTGTCGAACAGCGTGATGACCAGCGAGTGGCCCTCGGAGACGCTGATCGAGGCGACCTGGTTCAGCGGGGTGTCGGTGCCGTAGGCCTTGACGGTGATGCGGTCCAGCAGGGCCGGGGAAGCACGGCCGGTGCGGATGGAGGTGAGGGTGTGCTTCAGAGCATCGATGCTCTTTGCCATGCGCGTCTGCGCGTCCTGCTTGATTTCGTTGAGCATCGCCCGAATCCTGGATGTAACTGGGAATCGGGCGATTATAGGCGAAGAAGGGCCTTCGCCGGGCCGTTCAGGGCGCCCGGTGTGGGGCGCCGCTCAGGCTCAGCTGTTGTCGCGGCCCTGCACCAGGGTGCCGATGTTGTCGCCGTGCAGGATCTTGAGCAGCTCGCCCGGCTGGCCCATGTCGAACACACGCAGCGGCAGATCGCTGTCGCGGGCCAGCGCGAAGGCGGCCGTATCCATCACTTCCAGCCCGCGGCGGATCACTTCGTCGTAGGTCAGGCTGTCGAAACGGACCGCGTCGCTGTACTTGTTCGGGTCCTTGTCGTACACGCCGTCGACCTTGGTGGCCTTCAGCAGCAGGTCCGCGCCGATCTCGATCGCACGCAGGGCAGCGCCGGAATCGGTGGTGAAGAACGGGCTGCCGACGCCGGCGGCAAAGATCACCAGACGGCCCTTTTCCAGGTGGCGGATGGCGCGGCGACGGATGTAATCCTCGCAGACGTCGTTGATCTTGATCGCGCTCATCACGCGGGCCTTGGCGCCCAGCTTCTCCAGGGCGTCCTGCATGGCCAGCGCATTGATCACGGTGGCCAGCATGCCCATCTGGTCACCGGTGACCCGGTCCATGCCGCCTGCGGCCAGGCCGGCGCCGCGGAAAATGTTGCCGCCGCCGATCACCAGGGCCACTTCGGCACCGGCGGCCTGCGCTTCCATCACCTCACGGGCGAGGCGGTGGATCACCTTGGGGTCGATGCCGTAGTCCTCGTCTCCCATCAGCGCCTCCCCGGAAACTTTCAACAGGATGCGGCGATAGGCGAGCTTTGACATGGCGATCTCTGGGTGCGTGGAAAACGCCCGGATTCTACTGGAAGCCGGGCCATCGGGCAGCATAAATTTGCTGCACTGCGGCGTATGGAGGCACTGCGGCGGCCGCGATGACGGCGCCGCGAGCGGCTCGGGCTCAGGCTGGCGCGGTACTGGGCGAGCGCGCGATGACGCGGTTGCGGCCCAGGTTCTTGGAGCGGTACAGCACGTCGTCGGCGGCCTTGAGCAGGTCCTGAACATCGGCGAAACGCTCGTAGCCTCCCTGGGTGGCCACGCCGGCCGAGAAGGTCACGAACAACGGGCCACTGGCCGCTTCGGCCATAGGCGTGTTGACGATCGTGGCCAGCACCCGCCGGACCACTTCCAGCGCGACCGGCTCGGTGGTATTGGGCAGCAGCGCGATGAATTCCTCGCCGCCGAAACGGGCCACCGTGTCGCTGTTGCGCAGCTGCTCCTGCAGCTTCGTGGCGAACATGCGCAACACCTGGTCACCCATGAGGTGGCCGTGGGCATCGTTGATCTTCTTGAAATCGTCCAGGTCGATGAAGGCGACCGACAGTGGCCAGCCATGGCGGGTGGCGCGCAGGAATTCCTGCTCGAGCACGGCTTCGAGCTGGCGGCGGTTGAGCACGCCGGTCAGTGCATCGCGGTGGGCCTGCTCGGCCAGCCGATTGGCGCGCGCCTCGAATTCATCCGCACGCTGGCGGGCCAGGGCGGCGTCCTGCATCTCGCGCAGGTTGCGCAGCGTGGCCAGCTCCTGGGCATGGTCGATCAGCTGCTGCACGCGCGAGGGCGAGAACAGCGGGGTTTCGAACAGGGTGCTGATATCCGGCAGCGATTCGCCGATGCGGGCCAGCACCTGGTCGAACTGGGCGCTGTCCAGGCCGAGGGTATCGTGCACGAGCTGCAGCGCATGTTCGCGCGCGGCATCGGCATCGGTGCCGAGCCAGATATCGGCCACGGCGCCGGAAAGGGCGACGCAGTTCTGGAAATTGTCTTCGCCGGTGGCAGGCGATTCGCTGTGCGCGATGCTGTCCACCAGGTAGCGGGGCAGGCCCCATTCTTCGGCCACCCACGCACCGACATCGGCATGGCTGCACTGCAGGTGTTCGCGCTCCAGTGCCACCAGCGCGTCGTTGTCGGTCGCCTGGCGCAGCAGCGGGAGATAGGTCTCCGGCTGCGCCTGGGCGAGGGCGAGTACGCCGATGTCCTGCAGCAGGCCGGCCAGCATCAATTCCTCGGCCTTGCGCAGGCCGCGGGCCTGGCCGAGCAGGCTGGCTGCCAGTGCACTGAGGATGCTGCGGCGCCACGCGCGCTCGCGCAGGTCCTGGCCGTCGCCGGCCGCGGTCAGGTTCTGGGTGACGGTGAAGCCCAGTGCCAGGCTGACAGTGGCATTCAGGCCGAGCATGGTCAGTGCCTGGCCGAGGTTTTCGATGCGTCGGCGGCTGGCATACAGCGGTGAATTGGCGATGCGCAGCATGCGGGCACTCAGCGCCATGTCGATGGCGATGATGTCGGCAGCGGTGGTGATGTCCGCTTCCGGATCCTGCGCCAGTTCGATGATGCGCAGGGCAATACCGGGCGGGGAGGGCAGGTTGCGGCAGAGCGCCAGGGCGGCTGTCAGCTCGGGAGGCATGGCGGGCTTTTCAGTGTGTTGGGGCAAGAATACCTGAGGTACATCACAGTTTCGTCCTTGATTTCTTGCGTTGACGCGGCAGATCAATTTGGGAGTATTGCCCTGATCCGGCACACAAAGCAAAGCCAATGGACAAAAAAAAGAAGCCGCGGAGTCCGCGGCTTCTTTCGTAACGCATTCGAGCGGTGAAGATCAGGCCAGGCCGGCCTGCTTCATCACTTCGGCGGCGTAGTCTTCCACCACCTTCTCGATGCCTTCGCCGACCGCCAGGCGCTGGAAGCCGACCACGTCGGCACCGGCGGCCTTCAGGACCTGCTCGACCGACTGGTTGGTGTCCAGCACGTACGGCTGGCCGTACAGGGTCACTTCGTTGACGATCTTGGCGATCTTGCCGCTGATGATCTTTTCCAGGATATCGGCCGGCTTGGACTTGTCCTTGTCGGACATCTTGGCCAGTTCGATTTCCTTTTCCTTGGCGACGAACTCGGCCGGCACATCCGCGGCCTTGTTGTGCGGCGGGTTCATGGCAGCCACGTGCATGGCCAGGCCACGGGCCAGTTCTTCGTTGCCGCCGGCCAGTTCAACCAGCACGCCGATGCGGCCGCCGTGCACGTAGGCAGCGACGTTGTTGGTCGATTCCAGGCGCACGATGCGACGCACGTCGACCTTCTCGCCGACCTTGGCGATGACGGCAGCGCGGGCTTCTTCGATCGTCTCGCCGGACGGCAGCTTGGCGGCCTTCAGGGTGTCGATGTCGGCAGCGCCCGAGCTCAGCGCGGTGGCAGCAACAGCCTTGGTGAAGTCCAGGAAGTTGCTGTCCTTGGCGACGAAGTCGGTTTCCGAGTTGACTTCGACCAGCACGGCCTTGCCGCCGTCCTGGGCCGCCACGATGATGCCTTCGGCAGCCACGCGGTCAGCCTTCTTGTCGGCCTTGGCCAGGCCGGACTTGCGCAGCCATTCGGCCGAGGCGTCGATGTTGCCGCCGTTTTCGACGAGTGCCTTCTTGCACTCCATCATGCCGGCGCCAGTGCGCTCGCGCAGTTCCTTGACCAGGGAAGCAGTGATTTCCACGGGATTTCCTCACGAAAGAAAGGGGTTGGGCCGGCATGGTGGCCGGCCCGTGTGACAGGTGTCCTGTCGTCGCGCCATCGGCAGCGGACAGGAGCGGTGGGCGCGCTGCGCCCACCGCGGGCCTGGATCAGGCCTGGGCTTCGCCAGCGGCCGGAGCGTCGGCAGCCGGGGCTTCAGCGGCCGGGGCTTCAGTGGCCGGAGCAGCCGGAGCGGCAGCAGCCTTCTTGGCCGGAGCGCGGCGGGCCGGCTTGGCTTCTTCGGTGGCGGCAGCGTCGGCGAACTCTTCTTCGCGGACGGTGGCAGCGTGCGGCGCAGCAGCCTTGCCTTCCAGCACGGCGTCGGCAGCGGCGCGGGCGTACAGCTGCACAGCGCGGATGGCGTCGTCGTTGCCCGGGATCGCGTAGTCGACCAGTTCCGGGTTGTAGTTGGTATCAACCACGGCGATCACCGGGATGCCGAGCTTCTTGGCTTCCTTGATGGCGATGTCTTCGTGGCCGATGTCGATGACGAAGATCGCGTCGGGCAGACGGTTCATGTCCTTGATGCCGCCCAGCGAGGCTTCCAGCTTGTCGCGCTCGCGACGCAGGCCCAGCACTTCGTGCTTGACCAGCTTGTCGAAGCTGCCGTCGGTTTCGCCGGCTTCCAGTTCCTTCAGACGGGCAACCGACTGCTTCACGGTACGGAAGTTGGTCAGGGTGCCGCCCAGCCAACGCTGGTTCATGAAGGGCATGCCGCAACGCTCGGCTTCTTCACGGATCGACTCGCGGGCGCTGCGCTTGGTGCCCAGGAACAGGATGGTGCCGCGCTTCTGCGCAACGCTGGAAATGAAGTTCATCGCGTCATTGAAGAGCGGAACGGTCTTTTCCAGGTTGATGATGTGGATCTTGCCGCGGGCGCCGAAGATGTACTGGCCCATCTTGGGGTTCCAGTAACGGGTCTGGTGGCCGAAATGGACGCCGGCTTCCAGCATCTGACGCATGGTGACCTGGGGCATTGCAGTAACTCCTGATAGGGAACCGGCCGCCACGGGTAATAGTTGGGCGGTCCGCCGCGAGGCGGATGGTTCCGGGGTTTGGCTTCCCTGTCGCTTCCGTGACCGAACTCCTTGCGGAGCACCCCGGCACGGATATGGGCGGCAGGTGTGGATTCACCGGTGACGTCCGGTGTTGACGTATTCCCGCGCCAAGGCGGCAGGGATCCGGTCGATTATAGCCCGGTGCCGGGCGCAGGCGCAATCACGGGGGCAAGCGGGGCGTCAGCGGCCTCGTTGAGCCGGGCCCGGAACTGGCCGCCGGCGTAGCCATCCGGCCGCGGCGGCAGGTCCCAGCTGCGGGCGCTGCGCGGCAGCACATAGCCGGCCAGGCCCTCGATCAGCGGGTGGCGACGCCCGTGGGCGTCCACGAACACCAGGTCGGCCAGGTGGGCATGGCCGTCGCCGTCATTATAGAGGCGCAGGCGAGGCGCCGACGGGCTGCCGCCTGTCTTGTATCGGACCGTGCAGATAGGACCCAATCAATGGCCGTCTTCGGCACAAGGTCGCGTTTTGCGATACGCATCACGCTTGTTCAGCTAGCTGGCCAGGGGCCGGGCCCAAACCGCGGCTGTCAGCGTTCCATCCAATCCCGTTCAGATTGGCCCCGGATCGGCGATAATGGGCGCCATGAGCGTGAATCTGAAAACCCCCGAGGAAATCGAACTGATGCGCATCGCCGGCCGTCTGGCCAGCGAAGTGCTCGACATCGTCACCCCCCACGTCAAGCCGGGCGTGACGACCGAAGAGCTTGACCGCATCTGCCACGACCACATCATCAATGTGCAGAAGGCGACGCCGGCCAATGTCGGCTACCGCGGCTTCCCCAAGACGGTCTGCACGTCGGTCAACAACGTGATCTGCCACGGCATCCCCAGCGAAGCCAAGGTCCTCAAGGACGGCGACATCGTCAACATCGATGTCACGGTGATCAAGGATGGCTGGCACGGCGATACCAGCCGCATGTACTGCGTCGGCACGCCGTCGGTCATGGCCAAGCGCCTGGTCGATGCGACCTACGAAGCGATGTGGCGCGGCATCCGCGCGGTCAAGCCGGGCGCGACGCTGGGTGACATCGGCCATGCGATCCAGAGCTATGCCGAAGCCGAGCGCTTCAGCGTGGTGCGCGAGTACTGCGGCCATGGCATCGGCAAGGTCTACCACGACGAGCCGCAGGTGGTGCATTACGGCCGCCCCGGCCAGGGCCTGGTGCTGCAGCCCGGCATGACCTTCACCATCGAACCGATGATCAACGAGGGCACCCGCTACAACAAGGTGCTGCCGGATGGCTGGACTGTGGTCACCAAGGACCGCAAGTTGTCGGCGCAGTGGGAGCACATGGTCGCGGTCACCGAGACCGGCGTCGACGTGCTGACCCTCTCGCCCGGCGAATCGCAGGTCTGAGCATGTTGCCGGCGAGCCCGATGCTGGACGCGCCGGCCGATTCCGTCGCCGACCCGGACTGGGCGGCGTTGGCGCGGCAGTCGCTGCAACAGACCGACGCACGGTTGTATCGTCGTTTCGATCAGGGCGACAACATCGAGCGCCTGCTCGCCCTGCGCGCACGGGCGGCCGACCACCTGATCCGGTTGGCCTGGCATCGCTGCCTGCCGGCCGGTTCGGGAATGGCGCTGTTCGCGGTGGGGGGGTACGGGCGCGGCGAGTTGTTCCCGCGCTCGGATATCGACGTACTGGTGCTCGGTGCGCCCGAGCAGCAGCGTCGGCACGAATCCGGGCTGGCCCGCTTCTTCGCGCTGCTGTGGGATTGCGGCCTGCCGGTCAGCCACGCGGTGCGATCGCCGGCTCAATGCACGCAGGCCAGCGCCGACCAGACCGTGCTGACCGCGCTGATCGAGTCGCGCCCGGTGGTCGCCGATGACGCGGCCCGCCAGGCGTTGAAGGCGGCGGTGAACGTGGAGGGCCTGTGGCCGCCACGCGAATTCTTCCTCGCCAAGCGCGAAGAGCTGCTGGCCCGCCATCAGCGCTTTGGCGACACGGCGGACAATCTTGAGCCGGACATCAAGGACGGCCCCGGCGGGCTGCGCGATCTCAATACGCTGGGCTGGATGGCGCTGCGTGCGTTCGGCGTGCGCGACCTGGAAGCGCTGGTCGGCCTCGGCCATCTCGGCCCGGATGAAGCGGCCGCGCTCAAACGCGAACGGTGTGCGCTGGCACGGCTGCGTTTCGGCCTGCACCTGGTCGCCAACCGGCCCGAAGAACGCTTGCGGTTCGATTACCAGAAGACGCTGGCCACCCGCTTGGGTTTCGAAGACGACATCGAAAGCCTGGCCGTGGAAAAGATGATGCAGGGGTTCTACCGCAGCGCCACCGTGGTGCGGCGGATCAGCGACCGCCTGCTGCAGCGCTTTGAAGAACAGTTTGATGGCGAAGCCGTCCCAGAGCCGGTCAGCGTCGGTTTCTCGCTGCGCCGTGGCTACCTGGCTGCCAACGATCCGGCTTGGCCCCAAGGGGATATCGAACAGGTGTTCGCGCTGTTCTCCAGTTGGGCCTATAACCCGGATGTGCGCGGCCTGCACTCGCTGACCGCCCGCGCGCTGGCCGAGGCGCTGCCGGAGCTGGCGGCGTACACTGAGGCCAGCGCCGCGGCGCGCGAGCAGTTTTTGGCGCTGCTGCGCAGCCCGCGCGCGGTCGATACCCTGGCGCGGATGGCACGGCTGGGCGTCCTCGGCCAGTGGATCCCCGCGTTCGCGCAGGTCTCCGGGCGCATGCAGTTCGATCTGTTCCATGTGTACACCGTGGACCAGCACACACTGATGGTGCTGCGGAATATCGGCCTGTTCGCCAGCAGCCGCGCGGATGAGCGCTTCTCGATCGCGCATGAAGTCTGGCCGCGCCTGCGCAAGCCGGAGCTGCTGCTGTTGGCCGGCCTGTTCCATGACATCGCCAAGGGCCGCGGCGGCGATCACTCCGAACTCGGTGCGGTGGATGCGCGCGAATTCTGCCAGGCGCTGGCGCTGAGCAGCTCCGATACCGAGCTGGTCGCCTGGCTGGTCGAACAGCACCTGCGCATGTCGGTCACCGCGCAGAAGCAGGACATCTCCGATCCGGACGTGATCCATCGCTTCGCCACCCTGGTGGCCAGCCGCGACCGGCTGGACTATCTCTATCTGCTGACCTGCGCCGACATCGCCGGGACCAGCCCCAAGCTGTGGAATGCGTGGAAGGACCGTCTGCTGGCCGACCTGTATTTCGCCGCGCGCCGCGCGCTGCGCGACGGGCTGGAGAACCAGATGCCGGCCGCCGAGCGCGTTGCCGAAGCGCGCGAATCGGTGCGCCAGCTGGTGCGCGAGCGCGGCTACGACGATCCCACCATCGATCGCCAGTTCACGGTGATGCCCGATGAGAGCTTCATCCGGCTGCGGCCGGAACAGCTGGCCTGGCAGGCCGCTGCGCTGGTGCCGTTGAAGCAGGGCCAGACCCTGGTCAAGGTGCGCAGGCTGACCCCCGAGGACGACGCACTGGAAGTGTTCGTACACTCGCCCGACCGCGACGGCCTGTTCGCCGCGATCGTGATGACGCTGGACCGCAAGGGCTACACCATCCATCGCGCGCGCGTGCTGGACGGTCCGGTCGATACCATCTTCGATACCTTCGAAGTGACCCCGGCCGACAGCTTCGCCGATGGCGATGCGCTGCGCCTGGAGGCCGGCCTGCGTGAGGCGCTGGCCGGCGATCTGACCCGGCTGCGCCCGTCTCGCCGCGTCATTCCGCGCCAGCTGCGGCATTTCCGTTTCGCCCCGCGCATCGAGTTCCGCGATGTCACCGATGGCCAGACCACCAGTACCCGTTTCAGCCTCGTCGCACCCGACCGCCCCGGCCTGCTGGCCGACGTGGCGTTCGTGCTGCGCAACCAGCGGCTGCGCGTGCATGATGCGCGCATCGCCACGTTCGGCGAGCGCGCCGAAGATATGTTCGTGATCAGCGATGAGCATGATCACGCCCTGACCGAATCCGCCAGGCAGCAGCTGCAAGACGCGATGCTCGCCTGCCTGGACCCTGATCGAAACGCCGGAGACCCCCACTGATGGCCACCAAGCCTGCCAAGAAGACTGCCGCGAAGACCGCGGCGGCCAAGACCCCTGCTGCCGCGCCTGCGGTGAAGAAGACCGCTGCCGCAAAGAAGGCGGCGCCCGCGGTGAAGAAAGCGCCGGTCAAAAAGGCGCCGGCCCGCAAGGTCGCTGCTACCCCGGCCGAGAGCGCCGCCAAGCGCAGTGCCAGCCGTGATGCCACCATCGCGCGCAAGTCGCTGCGCAAGCCGGCCACGCCGGGCGTGGAAGAACTCAAGTTCGGCATCGAGAGCGCGTTCGAGCGCCGTGCCACGCTGACCCTGCATGAGATCGAAGGCTCGACCAAGCCGCTGGTCGGCCGCGTCATCGATGGCCTGGAAACCGGTGAATTCCGCGTTGCCGAGCCCGACGGCCACGGTGGCTGGAAGGTCAACGAATGGCTGAAGAAGGCCGTGCTGTTGTACTTCCGCGTCAACGACATGGCCGTGGTCGATGCGCGCCCGGCGCCGTTCTGGGACAAGGTCGAATCGCGTTTTGCCGGTTTCGATGAAGCCAAGTTCCGCCGCGCCGGCGTGCGCGTGGTGCCCGGTGCGATCGCGCGTCGTGGCAGCTACTTCGGCAAGGACGTGGTGCTGATGCCGAGCTTCACCAATATCGGCGCCTACGTGGGCGAGGGCACCATGGTCGACACCTGGGCCACGGTGGGTTCGTGCGCGCAGATCGGCAAGCACTGCCACCTGTCCGGCGGCGCCGGTATCGGTGGCGTGCTGGAGCCGCTGCAGGCCAGCCCGACCATCATCGAAGACCATTGCTTCATCGGTGCGCGTTCGGAAGTGGTGGAAGGCTTCGTGGTCGGCCATCACAGCGTGATCGGCATGGGCGTGTTCCTTGGCCAGAGCACGCGCGTGTACAACCGCGCCACCGGCGAGATCAGCTACGGTTCGGTACCGCCGTACAGCGTGGTGGTGTCCGGCCAGCTGCCGTCCAAGGACGGCTCGCACTCGCTGTACTGCGCCGTGATCGTCAAGCAGGTCGATGCCAAGACCCGCAGCAAGACCAGCGTCAACGAGCTGCTGCGCGGCCTGGCCGACTGAGCACCCCGCAGCCCGCGCTGGCGCAGGCGGCGCGCTACCGGCACCCGTTCGCGGGGTTGCCGGGACGCGCGCTGCAGCGTCTGCTCGGCTGCGTGCACCTGACCGCCGCCCGGCGCGCGCTCACCCGCGTGCTGCCGGCGCCTGCGTTGATCAGTGAGGTGCGTGAGGTGGTGTACCTGAGCTGGTGGGTGGACGTGCGCCATGCACCGCCGCCACCGCCGGGCCATCGCCTGTTCGCGCATGACGGGCGTACGCCCTATACGATCCTGACCTACCGCCACGGCCATTTCGGACCGGCGCTGGCGGGGCCGTTGCGTGGCCTGTTTCCCTCTCCGCTGCAGAGCAACTGGCGCTGGTACGTGGTGCCGGACGATGCGGCGGCCGGGCCCGCGACGCCGCGGGTCCTGTTTGACCGCAATGTGATCGACAGTGCGATGCACGCAGTCGGTGCACGGCTGTGGAGCGATGCCATGCAACCGCATCTGGCCGCGCGTTTCGAGCATGCCGTGGATGCCGATGGCGGGCACACCGTGATCGAGCCGGGGCAGGGCAGTGCGCCCGCACTGCAGGCGCAGGTGCGTCCGGCAATGGGCTTGGCGGTTGCATGGGCAGCTGGCGCCTTCACCGATGCAGCGCAGGCGATGAGGTTCCTGGCCTGTCAGGAGGCCGCGTTCGCGGTCGCCCCGGATGGTCGGCTGGCGCTGACCCATATCTATCTGCCGATTGCCCTGGCAGACGTGCAGCCACTGCAACTGGAAGGCCTGGTGGCCTGCCCGCACCTGGCCGCGATGGGCGTCGATCTGGCCGATGCGTTCTGTTTCCGGGTGCCGCAGGTGCCGTTCCGGGTCGTGTCCGAACGCCTGTTGTGACATCCTCATGGCGTCCTTCCTGAACGATGCTGCACGCCGCGCCATGACCACCACTCTGTACGGATTGAAGAACTGCGACACCTGCAGGAAAGCCACCAAGTGGCTGGACCGTTTCCAGGTGCCGTACACCTTCGTCGACTACCGCGACCACACGCCAACGCCGGAGACCCTGATCGACTGGGCGGCCCAGGCCGGTGGCTTTCCCGCGTTGATCAACAGGTCCTCCACCACGTGGCGGCAGCTGCCGGAGAACCGCAAAGCGGCCGATTCCGAGGCCGAATGGAAGCTGCTGCTGCGCGAGTATCCGCAGCTGATCAAGCGTCCGGTGGTGGTGAGCGCCGATGGCGTGATGACCCAGGGTTTCTCGGACAACGGCTTCAAGCAGCGGTTCGGAGTGGGCGCGTGAACGACGTCGTTGCCTTGACCTGCGACCTGATCGCGCGCGCGTCGGTCACGCCCGAGGATGCCGGCTGCCAGGCACTGCTGGCTGGCCGTCTCGAGCGTGCGGGTTTCCACTGCGAACACCTGCGCTTGGGCGAGGTCGACAACCTGTGGGCCACACACGGGCAAGGTGCGCCGGTGCTGGTGCTGCTCGGGCATACCGACGTGGTGCCGACCGGCCCGGTCTCGGCCTGGACCAGCGATCCGTTTGATCCGCAGGTCCGAGAAGGCGTGCTGTACGGACGTGGCGCGGCCGACATGAAAGGCAGTGTGGCTGCCTTCGTGGTGGCCGCCGAGCAGTTCGTCGCCGCCCATCCGGACCATCCCGGCACGTTGGCCGTGCTGCTGACCAGTGACGAGGAGGGCGATGCCATCGACGGGGTGCGTCGCGTCGCCGATATCTTCCGCGAGCGTGGCCAGACCATCGACTGGTGCATCACCGGTGAGCCGTCCTCCACGGCCGTGCTCGGCGATCTGCTGCGCGTGGGCCGCCGCGGCAGCCTCTCGGCGACGCTGACGGTGAACGGCGTGCAGGGCCATGTCGCGTATCCGGACAAGGCGCGCAATCCGATCCATCTGACCGCTGCGGCCCTGGCCGAACTCACCGCACGGCACTGGGATGATGGCTTCGAGAGCTTCCCGCCGACCAGCCTGCAGATCTCCAACATCCATGCCGGCACCGGGGCCAACAATGTGATTCCGGGTGAGCTGCAGGTGCTGTTCAACCTGCGCTACAACCCGCACTGGAACGCGCCCGCGCTGGAGCAGGAGATCGCTGCGCTGCTGGAGCGTCATGCACTCCAGTACACGCTCAAGTGGCACCGCAGCGGCGAGCCGTTCTATACCCCGGAAGGCTCGCTGCGCAGGGTCGCCCGCGAGGTACTGGGTGAGTTCGCCGGTGCACCGCCGGAAGAGAGCACCGGTGGCGGCACCTCCGATGCGCGCTTCATCGCGCCGCTGGGCGCGCAGTGCATCGAAGTAGGGCCGGTCAACGCGAGCATCCATCAGGTCGACGAGAACGTGCGCGTCGCGGATCTGGAGGCGCTGCCGGCGCTCTACCAGCGGTTGATCGAGCGTTTGCTCGCCTGACGCCATCGGGTTGAATCAACCGCCGCTCGATTACGGTAGCGCCGGCCGCTGGCCGGCTCTCCTTTTCGTCTGGCTCGATTACGGTAGTGGCGGGCGCGCGGGCGCGGGGGGCAGTGTGTGTG